>JAGAMD010000003.1 GCA_017624905.1 Clostridia bacterium
CACTTTTACAACAATGACCGTATTCAATTAAAAACAAAACTGACACCATTAGAAAAACGATGCCAGTTTGCTTCTTAAAATTTAATATTCTACCATAGGGGGTGTTTTTTGTGCTGTCTGCACAAAATGGTTCACTTCAAAGCGGAAGGCTTTTCTTTTATTTTTGAGCGATTGAATACTTATTAGCAAATGCCTCATATTCTTCTTGGAATGCTTCATCGTTAGTGTTCTTGACGATATTGAGGTATTCGTGTGTTCCAAAGCTGTTGTGAGCTGTTTCGATAATTGCAACCGCAATGTTAGAGCAGTGGTCAGAAATTCTTTCATAGTTGTTTAACAGGTCTGAAAGAACAAAGCCAAGCTCAATAGTACAAGCACCCTTTTGTAGTCTTGTAATGTGATTTGCCTTAGTTGTAGAAATAAGTTTGTCAATTACTTGCTCAAGAGGTTCAACTCTCTTTGCAATGCTTAAATCATCTTTTATAAAGGCTTCTTCTGTAATAACTAAAATTTCTTTTATAGCACTTGTAATCGTTGCAATTTCCTTTGTAGCTTCTTCTGAGAATACGATATTCTTAGCCTTGAGCTCCTCGGAAACATCAAGCACGTTTACTGCGTGGTCGCTAAGTCTTTCAAAATCACCGAGTGTGTGTAATAGCTTGGAGCTCTTTTTACTGTCGGCATCGGAAAGAGAACGGGAAGAAATTTGAACAAGATAAGTACCAATGTGGTCCTCATATTTGTCAATAAGCGTTTCTCTATCTTGAATTAATTGTGCTGTTTTAGATTCAAAAGAATAAAGATTATCAATAGCTAAATCAAGAGTTTCCTTTGAAAGCTTACACATTTCAACTGTCAAGTTGTTACATTCGGAAAGTGCAACTGCAGGGGACTCTGAAATAAGAATTGGATCGATGTATGCGATTTTTTCTTTTTCCTCTTTGTCCTTAACAAGTACATAAGCGATTTTTTCAAATATCTTAGACGCAGGAAGAAGAACAAGTGTTGTAATGATATTGAATGCTGTGTGGAATATTGCAATTGACCATACATTTACACCATGTCTAAACCACATACTGTTAAGAGGTGTGAATGTCATAATGTAGAATGGAACAAAGCAAATTGCTACTGCAAATAATTTGATAACAAGGTGAGTAATTGCAACACGTTTTGCATTTCTGTTAGCACCAAGGCTTGAGATAACAGCAGTTACACAAGTACCAATGTTAAAGCCAAGAATGATTGGAATCGCAACCTTGAATGAAACAAGAGGATCAGTTTCAGGTGTTGCAACGTTGGTATCTATTGCGGCAGTTGCAATAACTATAGCTTGTAAAACACCAACAGAGGCGGATGATGATTGAACTACTGTAGTAAATAGAGTAGCTAATACTAATGCGAGTATTACACCATACCATGAATCAAAGAACGAAACAACGCTTATAAGAGTATTAACGATTGAGGCGTCCTCTGTATCTGTTAAAAACTCAACAGCGGCAGACATAAGCTCCATACCTTGCATAAGAATAGCAAAGCCGAGACAGAGAGTACCAATGTCCTTGTTTAGTCTGTTCTTTTTGCCAAGGAACATTATGAGAATAATACCTATAATAGCAATAATGGGAGCAAAGAAGGATGGCTTTAAAAGACTAAGTGCTGAAAACCAACCTGCACCTGAGGAATCGCCACCAAGGTCTGCAAGACCGGTAATCCATGGAGTGATGGTTGTACCGATATTGGTACCCATAAGCATACCGATAGTTTGTGGCAACGTCATAATGCCTGAGCCTACAAGACCAACTATCATAACAGTCGTAGCAGATGATGATTGAATAACAGCAGTAACACCGGCACCAAGAGCCATACCCTTGAATTTGTTAGATGAAGCCTTTTTCAAAATAACCTCAAGCTTACCGCCTGCCATTTTTTCAAGACCGCTAGTCATCATGTTCATTCCGTAAAGGAACATAGCAAGTCCACCACCTAATGTGGCAATAGAGGTAAGAATTTGGACAACAAGAGGCATATTGCCACCAATTGCATCAAGAATCTCTTTCATAAAATACCTTTCTATTTGATGAAATATTATGCGCAAAATACGCATTATAATTATTATAACACAAAAAATATAGATTGTAAATTAAATTTTACCAAAAAGGGAAAATTTGTCGAATTAAATAACCACTCCTTCTGCGAATGGCAAAAAAAGTGGTTAATTTATACAATTATGCTTTTGCAAATTTTATTAAAATTGAGTGAGGAACGATTTTTGCAAGAACTCTGCAAAACTTATAAAAAAGCTTAGGAGTGTATACAGCTCGTCCTTTTTTAGCAGCCTTAATTCCGCCCTTAGCTACCTTTTGAGGATTACAGAAGGGAAGTGAATCTATCTTTTTTGAGGCACCCTTGGTAGCACCGGCAACATCGAAAAATTCCGTTGCCATAGGACCGGGACAAATTGCAGTGACATTAATTTTTCTTTTCTTAAGCTCTTGCCTTAATGCACGGCTGAAGCTCTGTACATAGGACTTTGATGCTGAATAGGTAGCCATTCTTGCGTTTGGTACAAAAGAAACAATAGAGGACGTGTTAATTATACAAGATCCCTTATTCATATATTGCAAAGAGATGGAAACGATTCTAGTAAGAGCCTTAACATTTAAATCAATCATTAGACCTTGCTTTTCAAAATCAACATCCTCGACATTACCTAAAAGCCCAAAGCCGGCATTATTAAAAAGATACTTGATGCATGGCTTTTCCTCATCTAAAAGACAAGAAAGCTCCTTTATGCTTTCATCTTGAGTAATATCCATAGCTATTACTCTAAAAGCGATTTTTGCGTACTTTTGACAGAGATCTATTAATCTTTGCTCGCGTCGAGCAATTACCCAAACCTCGTCAAGCGGTTCTTTTTGAATTTCTTTAAAGAATTCAACGCCAAGCCCACTTGAAGCACCGGTGATTATAGCTATATTCATAAATACTCCGTTAGAATCCTAATTTTTTTAGAAATGTACAAGCACAGTCGCTCCAAATTTTGATGTCTTCATGATCATAAGCAAGTCCAAGACCATGACAACCAACAGGAAAAATGTGTAATTCGAAATATACGTTATTTTTGCTCAAAGCCTCTGCTAAAGCAAAAGAATTCTTCACAGGAACTGCCTCATCTGTTGCTGTGTGCCAAATAAAGCAGGGAGGAGTGTTTGAATTTATATTCTTTTCATTAGAGAATAAATCAATAAGATCCTTGTTTTCCCACTCGTTTAAAAGCAAGTTTTGTCTTGAACCTAAATGAGTAAATTCATCTTGAAAGGTTACAACAGGGTAGCAAGGGATAAAAGCATCCGGACGGGCAGAGTAGTTATCAATCTCATCAGATTTTTTATATGCTTCAAAATCGTATAGAGTAGCACTGGTGCAGGTTAAATGGCCACCTGCTGAAAAGCCACAAACGGCAATTTTTTCATATCCTAAGGAACGTAATAACCTAATTGCTCTCTGTACGTCGGATAATGGTGCGAATTTGTGACAAGGCATAACATTGTAATCAAGTGTAAAAGCATTAATACCATGCTCGTTATACATTTCGGCTATAGGTCCTTTTTCGTGGTCGGCCTTGCAACCATATCCACCACCCGGGCAGACCAAAACAGCGGTTTTGGTTTCATTAATTTCATAGGAGGTAATAGAGGGCTCAAAGCAGTTATTTGTATATTTGATGTAAGGAGGATTTTCCCAAAGCATAATTCTTTTATTCATATCATTCTCCATAGTGATAAAATTAGCCAAATCGACTAAAAATAGTATAACACTAAACGATAAAGCTGTCAATAAAAATCAAATCTAAAAAAAAATCAGATTTTTTGAAAAAAGTATTGACAAAAAAAGCTTTGTGTGATAATATAGGTAGGCACGAAATGGAAATGCCCTTGTAGCTCAGAAGGTAGAGCACTTGACTTTTAATCAAGGTGTCCGGAGTTCGAATCTCCGCAAGAGCACCATTTAACCACAGCAATTTATAGCTGTGGTTTTTTTATCCTTGCAAGAAAAACGAGAGCGAAAAATATAGTAAATATGCACAAAAAACAACGCTTATGCGACAAAAATGCGGCAATTTATTTGTTGTGATTGCACAATTTGTTAATTATTTGATAAATCTGTTTATGCAACTTGACAAAATAATTATTTTATGATATATTATTATATGTAGAATTATATATACTACGATAAATTTCGATATCATTCAAGGAGGAAAAAATGAAAAAGGTTATCGCTCTATTTTTAGTTTTGGCTTTGACCGTTGCTTTGTTTGTTGGCTGTGGTTGTTTTAAGAGAAACAAAGATACAAACACTGACACTTCTGTAAACACAGAGAGTAACACAAATACAAATGTTAATACCGGCACAAGCACCAATACAAACACAAATACTAATACAGGTTCAAACCAAACAACAGATACGAACTTGCCTGATGATGCTCAAGACGACACATCAGTAGATAACGTGGTTGAATTTTAACCTTTATCAAAAATACGAAAGGAAAGCATATGAAAAAAGTTATTTCAACACTACTCGCAATAATTATGTTGCTTCCTGCTATTGCTTCACTTGCTTTTGCAAATGATGTAGTTGCAGTAAATGATGTAACACCGGTAAGCGAGGAAACACATGAGGGTACAAACGTTGCACCATTAGCAACCTTGAACTATTTCTCTTTAAATGCTACTGGAGAAAAAAGCTATGTTGATATGTCAGTTACCACTCCAAAGGTAGACTATTCAAAGGTAACCGATGGTAACAAAACAACCGGTACAAACACAGGTTATACAAATGTATATGCATTCGAGCTTAAATATGCTCAAGCATTTTACTTTACCGATATTGTTATTCATATCAATGGTGATGGTACTCTTCCAAATGGAACTGCTACTCAAAACAATGTCTCTGTTGACAAAATAACAGTTAAGGCATATAAGGCAGGAGAAGAGGTTATCTCACAAGAGATTGATACTCTTGATCAGACAACAATTACTGTTGCTGCTAACACAGCTGCAGACTGCATCGAAATTTATCGTGATCAATCAAATATATCAACTGGACAACGTGGCAAGGATTTCATTAGAGAAATCGAAACATATAAAGTTGATAAAGAATTCTGTAATGTAGTTAAGTCAAACATTGCATCAGAGGCTCTTATATCAGCAGCAGGTACTACTGAAGGTGAATATTGTGATACATGGTGGGCTTGGACTCCTAAGGCTCTTGTTGATGGTGACAAAGAGGTAGGAACTCGTTCCCCAAAGGGATGGAGATATTCCGTTTTTGTTGATTTTACTAGAGACTATCTTATTTCTGAGCTTGTTCTTACACTTAACGGTAAGGGTGAACTTGCCGGTGGCGGTGGCCGTGTAGATGAAGTTACAATGAACATCTCGCAAATTAGAGTTAAGCTTTTCAACCTTGATGGTGAACAGGTTTATGATTCTAAGGATGTAAGCGTTGACTCGACAGAAGTAAAGCTAGACCCATTCGTTGAAGCATCTAGAATTAAAATTGAAATTGGTAATGGTAGAGGCGAGGGTAGCGAATTTATGTGGGAAATCGAAACCTACGTAGAGGAAGGCAACCACATTTTTGAGCAAACTGCTACAAGCAACCCTACATGTAATCGTCCGGGTTATATTGAATATTCTTGCCACTGTGGTAAGGTTATCAAGAAAACTGTTCCTGCAACAGGCTTCCACCAATGGGATGAGGGCATTATAACAACCGAACCGACAAATGAAGCAAACGGCGTACGCACTAAGACATGTTCTGCATGTCAAGAAACAACTGAAGTAGATGTTCCTGCTACTGGACATAACTGGGTACAAAGTGAATCACAAGCTCCTGACTGCGACACTGATGGATATACAGTATTTACTTGTCAAGATGCAGGTTGTGATGCATCATATACAACAGATGTTGTTTCTGCATATGGACACGACTGGAATGATGGCGTAGTTACTAAAAAGGCTAGTGTAACAGAGAATGGAGAAAAGACCTTTACATGTATGCGAGAGGGCTGTGGAGAGGTTGAGGTTCGACAAACAAGAAAGCTTCAATATACTGACAGTACAACCGGCTTCAAATTTGAAGAAGGTAAATATAGTGTTGATGTATTCTATAATAAAGAAGATGATTTATATTCCGAAAGCGATTTAACCCACCCATTACTTCAGGGTGATAAGGCTCTAGGACTTGTTGACGACGATATGATGACATATTGGTACGGCCCAACAGGATCTACCTACACTATCACACTTGACCGCGAATATATTTTCACAAAAGGTACATTGTTTGCCGGAGGTAACAATGTAACATTAAAGGTTGACTGGATTGATGCTGAAGGAAATATATCAGCGACATATACAACAAAATGGAACACTATTAGTAATGGAGCAGACCCAAGCAATCCTGTCAATGTAAATATGACAGAGACAATTTCCAGCGGTGCTAAGGCAAAGGTAATTAAAGTTACTCTTACCGGTGCTAAATGGGCAAACGGACACGCATTAACACTACACGGATTTGATTTTGTAGTTCATGATTGTTTAGTTGATGAAAGCGACTATGTATTGGACGGAAGCTCTTATGTAGAACCAACTTGTACTACTGATGGTAGTTGCTTAGCAAAGTGTCCTGTATGTTCAAATATGATTCCTGTAACATTGTCAAATGAGAAATATGGACACGATGTACCAAACCCTGTTGTAGATGTTGCTCCAACATGCTCTGATGTTGGTTATGGACATGGTACATGTACAAAATGCTCAGAAACAATCCAAAATGTAGAGATTCCAGCACTTGGTACTCACGTATACGACAAGAAAATTGACTATATGCCGGCTAAGTGTGGCTCAATTGGTATTAGACAAACGGTATGTGCTGGTTGTGGTAGAGTTGGTTCACAAGAGCCAATCCCGGCTACAGAAAAGCATACACCGGCTTGGACTGAGGAATACTGTGCAACATACACTGATGAGGGTAAAGAGGTTTATATCTGTACCGGATGTGGCTTACCTGATGAGGATAACGGAATTTCAGAAAGAATTCTTCCTAAGAAATCTTTGGCAGAAGACTTTGTTACATTTGTTGATTATTCAGTAAGAACAACAGGCTTTGCAGGTATTAGAATTACTTACAGAATAGATCTTGAAAAACTTGCAGAGATTGAATATGAATGTGATGTAAGAATTATTACAACAGTTAAAAATGCTGATGGCGTTGAAAAGACAATTGAATCATATGGTAAATATAGCAATGATCTTTACGATGCTGAAACAGGTGAATTTTCCGTAGTAATTAAGCCATCAACATATTATGATGAGTACGAGGTAACAACTAAGGTAAGATTTATGAACTTTAGAGGTATTGAGTACTATGATGTTGAGCTTGGCACACTTTCTACAGATTCCAACAATAAGATAAGCCTATGCGAGGTTGCTGAATATGTTCTTGCAACTAATGGTTCACTAGGCAATAATGAAAAAGCCTTCTATGAGGAAATCGTAGCAGGTAAGTAATAATAAAAGGCACTCAATCGAGTGCCTTTTTTGTTTTTTATAAAAATAACACAGCAAAAGCATCGAGCCTTTGCTGTGCAAGTTAAGTTTCTACATTATATATAATAGGTATAAAACTTATTCAATTATATATTTCCCAGACTCATTTTGAGCCATTTTATCACATCTTTCATTGTAAGGATGACCAGCATGTCCCTTCACCCAAACGTAAGTGATTTTATGCTTTTTTATTTCATCAAGCAATATTTCCCAAAGATCAGGGTTGAGTGCATGGGAACGGTCTGCCTTTCTCCAATTGTTTAAACGCCATCCCTCTGCCCAACCATTTGTAATAGCATCTATGACATATTTTGAATCAGAGGTTAGAGTGATTTCACAGCTTTCTTTTAAAGCCTGTAATGCTTTTATAACGGCTGTTAGCTCCATTCTGTTGTTAGTTGTGGAGGGTTCACCACCACAAAGCTCTTTTTCAACGCCCTTGTAAACTAAAATAGCTCCCCAACCACCGGGACCCGGGTTGCACCTACAAGAGCCGTCGGTATATATATCAATATGCTTCATAACATCTCCTAAAATCTAGATAACTTATTTTAACATATAAATATAGATAATTCAAGTATTAATAAATAATAAGGATAATTTTCAAATTTTTGCAAAAAAATGTTGACAAGTACTGTTTTATGTGATAAAATAACGCAGAACGAGTATGCACTATACTCGCTCCTACTATCAAAAATTTATATTTGATGGTCATTAAGTCCACAGGAGGTAAAGAAAATGGAAAAGGTTATGAACTCTTATGAAACTTTGTTCGTAGTTGACGCATCAATCAGCGAAGATGATGTTAAGGCAACTATTGAAAAGTTCACAGCTCTTATTAGTGAAAATGGTTCCATTGATTCTATTGATGAGTGGGGCAAGAGAAAGCTTGCTTACCCAATCAATGACAAGAATGAAGGTTACTATGTTCTTGTATACTTTAAGAGTGAAGGCTCATTTACAAGCGAGCTAGAGCGTTTGTTCGGAATTAACGAAAACATTCTTCGTTCAATTGTAATTCGCCAAATCGAAGACAAAAAAACAAGAAAAGACGCTTAATTTAAGAAAGGGGCAATATCAAAATGGCAAATTTTAATTTAAACAAAGCAATTTTGGGTGGCAGATTAACAGCCGACCCCGAACTTAAACAAACTCCACAAGGGGTACCAGTTGTATCATTCTCAATTGCAGTAAATCGCAAAGGCAAGGATGCAAGCACAGATTTTATCAACTGTGTAGCTTGGAGACAAACAGCAGATTTTATTTGCAGATTCTTTAAAAAAGGCAGCTCAATTTGTGTATCTGGTTCAATCCAGACAAGAAACTGGACTGATAATCAAAACAACAAGCGTCAAGCAACAGAGGTTGTAGTAGACGAGGCGTTCTTTGTTGATACAAAGGGAGAAAATAGCCAAGGTGGTTTTGATGAGCCAGCAGCATTCCAAACAACACAAGCTCCAAAGTTTGAAGAAGTTGCAAGTGACGACGAATTACCATTCTAATTTGTGAATGGACAAATTTTATAGGAGGAAACTAATATGGATAACAATGTTGTTGAAAAAGAGCAAGTTGCTCAACAACGTCCTGCTCGTCAAGTAATGCGCAAGAAGAAAAAGGTTTGTGCATTCTGCCAAGACAAGGTAGGTCATATAGATTATAAAGATACAGCTCGTTTGAGAAAGTACGTTACAGAACGTGCTAAGATTCTTCCAAGAAGAATCACAGGTACATGTGCTCACCACCAAGGTGAACTCACAAAGGCTATCAAGCGTGCTCGTTTCATGGCTCTTATGCCTTATATCGACGACTAATAACTGAAAAGCAAGCCACACGGCTTGCTTTTTTCTTTATTAAAAATAAAAGTAAAAAAATAAAAGAGCTATGTGGGTTAACATAGCTCTTTATTTAAAGGCTTACGCCATTTTATTGTAGAGAAGTGTGAACTGGCTCTTCTTGTGTGCAGCGTTGTTCTTGTGAAGAATTCCCTTAGCAACAGCTTGGTCAACTTTCTTAACAGCAGCTACATAAGCAACTTGAGCAGCTCCCTTGTCACCAGCTTCAACAGCAGCCTTGAATTTCTTTATAGCTGTATTGAGTTGTGATTTAAGCATCTTATTACGAAGTGTTTTAGTAGCGATAACCTTAACACGCTTCTTCGCAGATTTGATATTAGGCATGATAAATCCTCCTTTAATATTATAATCCGACAGATGCTATCCGTTGCCTGAGAGGGTGCTTCGAATATAGCCTGTTCGTACAGTTACATATAATATCATACTATTTTTGAAAAATCAATAGTTTTTGGAAAAAATTTTTAAAAAAATAGCATAAATTAAATTAAATATTAATTTACAGATTATTTACACGTATTAGAAGCAGAAAAAGAATCTGTAAACCAGTTCATAAAAAATTTACATATTAAATATTTGTAAAAATTCAAGAAACAAATTGTAAATTTTTTCTAAATTTAAAAAATATTTAAAATAATGCTTGACTTTTACACGTGCGAGTGCTAAAATCTATTACTGCACAATATTTTTTAAATAATTCTTTTATATTATATAAATATATAAAAGGGAAGTTGGAGTAAAAAGATATGGTCAAAGAACAAAAGCTTGGCAAAAACACAAGAATGAATTTCGCTAAAATCAACGAACTTTGTGATATGCCGAACCTCATTGACGTACAAAAGGAATCTTTTAAATGGTTCTTGGACAAGGGCATTCAAGAGGTTCTAAACGATGTATCTCCGATAACAGATCACTCTGAGGATCTTTCTATTGAGTTTGTTTCATACACACTCGATGTTAACAATCCAAAGTACCCTGTTGAAGAGTGCAAAATCAGAGACGTAAACTATGCTGCACCTTTGCGTGTTAATGTTCGCCTTTCAAATAGAGCAACAGGCGAGGTTAAAGAGCATGAGGTGTTCATGGGTGATTTCCCACTTATGACAGACAATGGTACATTCGTTATTAACGGTGCTGAACGTGTTGTTGTATCACAAATCGTTCGTTCACCTGGTATGTACTACGACTATACTGTAGATAAGACAGGAACACACAACTATACAGCACAAGTTATCCCATACCGTGGAGCTTGGCTTGAGTTTGAAACTGACTCTTCAAATGTGTTCTATGTTCACATTGACAAGAGCAGAAAAATGCCTGTTACCATCCTTATTCGTGCACTCGGCGTTGAAACAGCTGAGGATCTTAAGGATATGTTTGGCTCAAAGTTTATCACACCAACTCTTGAAAAGGACGAGTGTGAAGCATTAGCTATGGAATTTGGCACAACCATCCAAGAAGAGGCTCTTAAAGAGATTTATAAGAGACATCGTCCCGGTGAGCCTGCAATTGTAGAAAGTGCTGTTCAACTTATTCACAACCTATTCTTTGATGGCAAGAGATATGACCTATATCCTGTTGGTCGTTATAAGTTCAACGAGAAGCTTTCAATAGCAAAGCGCATTCTTGGCTTGACACTTTCCCGTCCGGTTGTAAGCTTGCTAACCGGTGAGGTTATTTGTGAGGTTGGTAAGGTTATAACAGCTGAAGATATTGAGCTTATTGAGGCTAACTGTGTAAACGAGGTTTATGTTACAGTTACCGAAAGAGACTCCGGAGAACCGGTTGAGCTTAAGGTGTTTGGTAACGGAACAATCGATCCTAAGTATCTTTTAGGTGATGATTGGAGAGATGGCCTTGAGGACTTTGGCGTTAGCGAAAAGCTTCACTATGAAAACCTAAAGACTATTATTGATGAATGTGGTGGCGACAGAGAAGCTATAATCGAAAAGATTAAGAGAAGCACAGAAGAGCTTTGTCCAAAGCACATTACAAGAGAAGACATTCTTGCAGCTATTTCATACCTTGTAGGTCTTGATTATGGCATTGGCAAGAAGGATGATATTGACCACCTCGGCAACCGTCGTCTCCGTTGCGTAGGTGAGCTTCTACAAAACCAATTCCGTATTGGTATGTCTCGTATGGAAAAGGTTATTAGAGAAAGAATGAATACACAAGACGTTGAGGAGCTTTCTCCAAAAACACTTGTTAATATTAGACCGGTAGCTACAGCAAT
This sequence comes from Clostridia bacterium, assembly GCA_017624905.1. Taxonomy (GTDB): domain Bacteria; phylum Bacillota; class Clostridia; order Oscillospirales; family CAG-272; genus RGIG2000. The sequence goes on from JAGAMD010000003.1 coordinate 11,697, forward strand.
TAGAGAGTTCTTTGGTTCTTCACCACTTTCACAATTTATGGACCAAGGTAACCCACTTTCTGAGCTAACACACAAGCGCCGTGTATCTGCTCTTGGCCCTGGAGGTCTATCAAGAGATAGAGCAGCATTTGAAGTTCGTGACGTTCACTATACACACTATGGTAGAATGTGCCCTGTTGAGACTCCTGAAGGACCAAATATCGGTCTTATTTCATCACTCGCAACATATGCTAAAATCGACAAATATGGCTTTATAAAGGCACCTTACCGTAAGGTAATTGATGGTGTAGTTAGTGATGAGGTTGTATATCTCACAGCTGATGAGGAAGACGGACACGTAATTGCACAGGCTTATGAAGAGCTTGATGAAAACAATCGCTTTGTAAAGTCAAGAATTATTGCTCGTGAAAGACAAGAAGTATTAGAAACAGATTCTAAGCGCGTAACATATATGGATATTTCACCGAAGATGGTGGTATCTGTTGCAACAGCAATGATTCCATTTATTGAAAACGACGACAATACTCGTGCACTCATGGGTTCAAACATGCAGAAGCAAGCAGTTCCACTACTCACATCTGATTCACCAATCGTTGGTACAGGTATGGAGTATAAGGCAGCAGTTGACTCTGGCGTTGTTGTTCTTGCAAAAGAGGCTGGTGTTGTTGAAAAGGTTGATGCAAATCAAATTATTATTAAGCAAGACAGCGGACTTAAGGATAGATATCAGCTTATTAAATTTAAGAGATCTAACCAAAGCACTTGCGTAAACCAAACTCCTATCGTTGTAGTAGGCGAAAGAGTTGAAAAGGGTCAAGTTATAGCTGACGGACCTGCAACCTCCAATGGTGAAATTTCACTTGGTAAAAACGCTCTTATCGGCTTTATGACTTGGGAAGGTTATAACTACGAGGACGCTGTACTACTAAATGAAAAGCTTGTTCGTGATGACGTATATACTTCTATTCATATTGAAGAGCATACACACGAGGCAAGAGATACAAAGCTAGGTCCGGAGGAAATCACAAGAGAAGTTCCAAACGTAGGTGATGAGGCTCTTAAGAACCTAGATGAAAATGGTATTGTAAGAATAGGCACAGAGGTTAAGCCTCATAGCATCTTGGTTGGTAAGGTTACACCAAAGGGTGAAACAGAGCTTACTGCTGAAGAGCGTCTACTTCGTGCTATTTTTGGTGAAAAGTCAAGAGACGTAAGAGATACATCACTTCGTGTTAAGAACGGACAAAACGGTATTGTTGTTGACGTAAAGGTGTTCTCACGTGAAAACGGTGACGAATTAGCTCCTGGTGTACACAAGGTCGTTAAGGTTTATGTTGCACAAAAGAGAAAGATCTCTGTTGGTGACAAGATGGCTGGTCGTCACGGTAATAAGGGTGTTGTATCAAGAATTCTCCCACCGGAGGATATGCCTTTCTTGGCAGACGGTACACCACTTGATATCGTTCTTAACCCACTAGGCGTTCCATCTCGTATGAATATCGGTCAGGTTCTTGAGGTACATCTTGGTATTGCCGCTAAGAAGCTCGGCTGGAAGATTATGACTCCTGTATTTGACGGTGCAAAGGAAAAGGATATTTTCGAGTGCCTAAAGATGGCAGGACTTTGGAGAGATGTTCTTCCTAATGAAAATACTGACGGAAAGGATCTCTTTGAAGAGGTTATCCGTGAGGATGGTAAGAAGGATATTCAAAAGCTTGATAAAGAAACAAGAAATAATCCGGAAGCAATCAAAAAGCTCCAAGAAGAAGGCAAGCTTAAGATTTGTGATGGTAAAACAATCCTTTATGACGGTCGTACAGGTGAACCATTTGATAACCCTGTAACCGTTGGTATCATGTACTACCTAAAGCTACACCACTTGGTAGACGACAAGATTCACGCACGTTCAAATGGTCCTTACTCACTTGTTACACAACAACCACTTGGCGGTAAGGCACAATTTGGAGGTCAGCGTTTTGGTGAGATGGAAGTTTGGGCACTTGAGGCGTATGGTGCGGCTTACACTCTACAAGAAATCTTGACTGTTAAGAGTGACGATGTTATCGGTAGAACAAAGGCATTTGAAGCAATTGTTAAGGGACAAAATATTCCAACTCCAGGTATTCCTGAGTCATTTAAGGTTCTTGTTAAGGAGTTACAAGCTCTTGCACTAGACATCACTGTTCTTGACAAAGAAGGTAATGAAATTGAGCTTTCTAACATCGGTGAAGAGGATCTTGAACCAATGAATATCGTTACTGTTGCTGAGGAAACTTCAGAAGTGGATAACGAAGAGGAATTAGAGGAAGATACAGAAGAATACGAAGACGATTATGAAGATAGTCTTCCAAATTTTGACGACTTTGACGAAGAATAATGATACTAATCTAAAAATTAAAAAAGAAGGATAATGCTAATGGAACATACATTTGATTCTATAAAAATTGGTCTTGCATCTCCGGAAAAGATACTTAGCTGGTCATCAGGTGAGGTAACAAAGCCTGAAACAATCAACTATCGTACTCAAAAGCCGGAAAAGGATGGTCTTTTCTGCGAAAAGATCTTTGGCCCAACAAAGGACTGGGAATGCTCTTGTGGTAAATATAAGCGCTCACGTCATAAGGGACACAGATGTGAGAAATGTGGCGTTGAGGTAACAACCAAAAAGGTACGTCGTGAAAGAATGGGTCATATTGCTCTTGCTTGCCCTGTATCACATATTTGGTACTTCAAGGCTATCCCTTCAAGAATGGGACTCATACTTGATATTTCTCCAAAGGCTCTTGAAAATGTTCTTTACTTCGTTCAAAGAATAGTTATAGATCCTGGTGAAACACCACTTATGAAATATCAACTCTTGAAAGAGAATGAATATCAAGCATACTATGAAAAGTATGGCGATCGCTTCGTTGCTGAAATGGGTGCTGAAGCAATCAAAAAGCTTCTTATGGAAATCGATGTTGAGGAGCTTTCCAAAAAGCTTAAGGAAGAGCTTCTTAAGTCTTCTGGACAAAAGAAGGTTCGTATAATTAAGAGACTGGAAATCGTTGAAGCATTTAGAAAGTCTGGCAACAGACCGGAGTGGATGATTCTCGATGTTCTTCCTGTTATTCCACCGGATATCAGACCTATGGTTCCGCTTGATGGTGGTAGATATGCAGCATCTGATTTAAACGATCTTTATAGAAGAGTTATTAACAGAAACAATCGTCTAAAGAAGCAAATTGAGCTAAGAGCTCCGGAGCTTATCATTAAGAACGAAAAGAGAATGCTTCAAGAGGCTGTTGACTCACTTATCGACAATGGTAAGAGAGGAAAGCCTGTTACAGGCCCAAGCTCACGTGAGCTTAAGTCTCTTTCAGAAATGCTAAGAGGTAAGCAAGGTCGCTTTAGACAAAACCTTCTCGGTAAGCGTGTTGACTATTCAGGACGTTCAGTTATCGTAGTAGGTCCTAACCTTAAGATTTATCAATGTGGTTTACCGCGTGAAATGGCACTTGAGCTATTTAAGCCATTTGTTATGAAGCGTCTTGTTGAGACCGGTAAGGCTGCAAATATTAAGGAAGCAAAGAGAAATGTAGAGCAAGTAGTTGATGATGTTTGGGATGCACTCGAAAACGTTATCAAGGAGCATCCTGTTCTTCTAAACCGTGCTCCAACACTTCACCGTCTATCAATTCAAGCATTTGAGCCTGTACTTGTTGAGGGTAGAGCTATTAGACTTCACCCACTAGTATGTAAGGCGTTCAACGCTGACTTTGACGGCGACCAAATGCCTGTACACGTTCCACTTTCAAGTGAAGCACAAGCAGAGGCTAGATTCCTTATGCTTTCAGCTAACAACCTACTAAAGCCGGTTGACGGTAAGGCTATTGCAGTACCATCACAGGATATGGTTCTTGGTTCATACTATCTAACTCTTGATAAGGCTGGAGAAAAGGGTGAAGGAAGTGTATTCCGTAACTTTGATGAAGCTATGATGGCTTATGAAACAAAGCAACTTGAGCTTCATGCACCTATCAAGGTTAGAGTAGAAAAAGAAATCAATGGCGAAAAGAAATCAAAGATTATCGATGCAACACTTGGTAGACTTATATTCAATGAATATATTCCACAAGACCTAGGTTATGTTGATAGAGACGTAGATCCATTTGGACTTGAGGTTGACTTTGTAGCAGAGAGTAAGAAGCTTTCTGAAATCGTTGACCGTACAATTAAGATTCACGGCTTTACAAAGGCTGCTGAGGTTCTTGACCACATCAAGGAAATGGGTTACAAATATTCAACAAGAGCATCACTTTCAATTTCAGTTGCTGATATGATTATTCCTGAAAGCAAAGCAGAAATTCTTAAAAAGGCTGATGCTGAGGTTGACCAAATATTTGCTTACTATAATGAGGGTGAGCTTTCTGATGAAGAAAGATACAACTGCGTAATATCTATTTGGGATAAGGCAACAAACGCTGTAACAAAGGAAATGCTTGGTTCATTCAACCGTTACAACCCAATTAAGATGATGGCTGAATCTGGTGCCCGTGGTAGTGAAAAGCAGATGCGTCAGCTTGCTGGTATGCGTGGACTTATGTTCTCAGCTACTGGTAAAACAATGGAAATCCCTGTTAAATCTAACTTCCGTGAAGGTATTTCAATACTTGAATACTTTATGGCAGCTAAAAGCTCACGTAAGTCACTTTCTGATACAGCGCTTAAGACAGCTGACTCTGGATACCTAACAAGAAGACTTGTTGATGTATCTCACGAGGTTATTGTTCGTTCCCACGACTGTGGTACTCGTGACTATATGGTAATGAGCGATATTAAGGATAACGACGGACAAACAGTTGAAAAGCTACAAGATAGAATTCTTGGTAGATACACTGTTGAGGATATCGTTAACCCACAAACAGGCGAGGTTATCGTAAAAGAAAACGAAATGATTCTATCCGGCGATGTTAAGAAAATTGTTGCTGCTGGAATCACAGAGGTTAAGGTTCGTTCAGTTCTTCGTTGTAAAGCGAAGGGTGGCGTATGTGCACACTGTTATGGTATGGACCTTGCAAGCTCCAAGCCGGTTAATATCGGTGAGGCTGTTGGTGTTATTGCTGCTCAGTCTATCGGTGAGCCTGGTACACAGCTTACAATGAGAACATTCCATACTGGTGGTGTTGCCGGTGCTAACATTACACAAGGTCTTCCAAGAGTTGAAGAGCTCTTTGAGGCTAGACGTCCAAAGAGTCCTGCAATCGCTTCAGAGGCTACTGGTGAGGTTAAGATTACTCTTGAGGGCAAGATTAACAAGATCTATGTAACTGATGAAGAAACAGGCGTAGAATACACATATGATGTTCCATTCAAGACAACAATGATTGTTCACGATGGCGACAGAGTAGTTAAGGGTCAAGCATTAACTGAAGGCTCTATGGCACCTCTTGACATTCTCAAGATTAACGGAATGGAAGCGGTTTACGACTATATTGTACGTGAGGTACAAAAGGTTTACCGTTCACAAAACGTTGACGTTGATGATAAGCACATTGAGGTTATTACTCGTCAAATGACAAGAAAGGTTAAGATTGATAACCCGGGTGATACAGACCTAATTGAGGGCGTTACAGTTGATGTAACAGAGCTTATTGAGGAAAATGAGAAGATTCAAGCAAGAATTGATGCTGGTGAAATTTCACTACGTCTTGCAACATACACACCAATTCTTCTCGGTATTACAAAGGCTGCTTCCTCAACCGAATCATTCCTTTCTGCTGCATCCTTCCAAGAGACAACAAAGGCTCTTACAGAGGCTGCAATCCGTGGTAAGGTTGACCACCTACTTGGACTTAAGGAAAATGTTATTATTGGTAAGCTAATTCCGGCTGGTACTGGTCTTGCTGAATATAACAACATTGGAATTAAGAAAGCAGAGAAAAAAGCACAAGAGATAGTAACTCCTATTGCTGAATAATATAAAAGCGTGGTGATTGTTTCACCACGCTTTTTAATTTAGTAACAAAAAAGCAGTTGATTTCTCAACTGCTTTTGTAATATTTATTATTGTACGCCGTAAGCCTCTTTTAGCCAATTATGACGGCTTTCTAGCCATTCTCTTAGGTAGTCTATAGCATTGTTATAGCTGATATCTACTCTTTGGTCAACACCGTATTTTTCTGTGATAGTGTATTTTTCCCAGTTTTTGATACGTGCAGCTGTATATGCATCGTCTTCATAGAACTTATCTATAGAATTTACAAGAGTTTCGTTTTTGCTGATTTTAACATCCTTGTAGAGAAGAGTCATTTCTTGATCATATTCTTCAAGATATGTTATAACAAGATCCATAAATTCCGGAGAATACTTATATAGGTGTAAGAAATAGCCGGTTGAACCGCTATGCCAAATTGAATTAGCCCAAAATCCGGTTGTACTATCATCTTTAACACCAAAGCATATATCTGCATATGAACCTGTGTTTATATAAGCACCCCAAGAACCACCATCTTGACCGGTACCTGTATCCTTGTTACCAATCGCAAAGTCCCAGTCCCAAACAGGTCCGCCATATAACTTTCCATCTTGAATATAGAATTGTGTTGAGTCGTAACCAATATCAACAGCTTTTAAATAATCGTGCAATAGATAAAATTTAGCCATAGACTCAACATCTACCCATTTTTGGATTTCTTCCCAGTCACCTGAGTAAATAGCTAAGCTGATTTGATTGAATGTAGAGACAAGCTTAGAGTATGCCTCGGCACTCATTTCTTCGGGAGCTTCAACTAACATATTAAGACCACCGAATTCTTTGAACAAGCCATCGTGAGACATAATCAAGCCGGTGTTATCGTCGCCGTGATTAGATTTGATTTCAAGTAAGAAGTCGTTTTCCTCGTCGATTTCTACTCTAGCTTCACCAACATCAACGGGGGTGGTTAGCATATAAACGCCATCATATCTGCCGTTGTAATATACTTCAACCATTATATATTTAGATGTGTTTTCAAGTCCAATAGATTCTGCAAAATCTATTGCAATTGCATTACGGATAAGAGTTTGGTCATAAAGGTTAGCGAGTAGAGAATACTTTTTACCTGCACCCATACCAAACAAATCAACCTTTGAGCTGAATTTAATATTATATGGATATTTGATGGAGTTGGCAGTTGAGTTACCTCTAATTTTTATTGTACCGTTATGTTCAATTGCTTCAACCTTGTATTCGCCGTTTTCTTTATATGCAATAAAGAATTTAGCAGAAGAGTATTCTTTACTTAAATTACCATCTTTTTCTATAAATACAACAGGAATGTCATTTACATTGAATTTAAGGTTAGAAAGTAGGTTGCGTAAAAGGTCAACGTTGTAATCAACAGCCTCTTGTGTTAGGTTCATATCCTTGTTTTCAAGAATAGGCTTAAGCATAGCAACCATATCAGGAGCATAATATGTCTCGTAATACTTAGAAATTTGACCAATTAGCATATTAAATACTGAATAGTCAACCTTTCTGCTTTCAAATGTACCACAAACACTGCAAGTACTATATTCGTATCCAAAATTACTTTCAACAGTGTACCAGCTGTGCTTGTGAGGAGCAAGCTCTAAAGTTGTATATTTCTTGGTTCCACAAATACTGCATTCATCGATTAATTGACCGTTGACAGAGCAAGTTGAATGGATTACAGTTTGATTGCTTTCTTCAAATACACACTCTGATTTAGGAGTGTTTTCTTGCTCAATTAACTCACCACAATCTGTGCAATATGTAATAACAAGACCATTTGTTTTACAACCTGCTTCTGAAAGAGTGATAGATTCTGTATTGGCATGATTTTCACAAGCATCCTTGAACGGGGTGAAGCTTTCAATATATGTTTCACGACATACAAGGCAGTTTCCTATAACATATGAAGGTGCATTATCACCACCTAAAACAGTTTTGAAATTTGAAATATGACCTTCACATGTTTCTGTGATAATTTTAACTTGCTCGTTACAATTTCTACAATTAACTACTGAATATTCATCTGTAGTACAAGAAAGAGCAACCTTTTCAACAATTGGACCTGAGTGACCAAGCTCTTTAACAAATGACAAGCTATCGCAAACTACACATTGATTATAGCCATATTCATCACAGCTTGGAGCTAAGTCTAAATAACCATACCTGTGCTCAACACACTTGGTTTCAGAAACCTTGAAAAAGTTTCTAACATTTGAAGGAGCAGCAAGCTTATCATTTTTTGTGTAAAGCATAAATGTTGTAGGTGTTCCATCAAATGCACCAACACCGATAGTAGAAATATTAGCATCAAGAACAACCCATTCCAAAGAAGAACAGTCCTTAAATGTATCAACGCTTATTTGTGAAATTGAATTAGGAATATAAGCGGTTTTTATCTTTGTAGAGCTAAAGGCTCCATCACTAATGGATGTAACATTGTTAGAAATAATGATTTTTTCAACATGTGCATTGTTTTTAAATGCCTTTGCACCAATAGTAGTTACATGTGATGGTACGATATATGTAGTGGCATCCTTTTGATAAGGATAAAATACTAAGGTTTTAAAGTTGTCAGTATACAATACACCATCGGATGAAGTGTATTTTAGATTGTTAGTTGCAACAACGGATTCAAGACCGGTGCAACCTTCAAATAAAGGCAAAATATCTACATCTAAATTAGGTATAACAAAGGAGGTTATTCTTGTGCATTTTTTAAATGCGTCAAGGCTCATAGATTCAACAACTGATAAATCATAAGTGCCATGTAGAGAGTAGCATTGAGAGAATGCAGTGCTACCAATAGAATCAACCTTACTTGCAAATCTTATTTCAAGGAGTGATCTACAATCAAAGAAGCAATTTTTACCATAGCTTGTAATGTTCTCAGTGTTTACAGAGGTTAGAGAATGACATTTATAGAATGTTCCTTCTTCGATTGTTGTGATAGTGCTAGGTAATTTTACGGAAGTAATACCAAAGCAGTTGTAAAAAGCATTTGCTCCAATAGAGGTAACACCTTCAGGAATTACAATATCGCCAACTATATAAGTGCTTTGAAACGCACTGCTGCCAATTGTAGTTACGGAACTGGGGATTGTTACCTTGCCGAACACCTTTTTGTTGTCTTTGAAAGCGTTGTCGGCAATAGCAGTAACCTTGTAGTCAACAACTCCGGATTTGGTTTCAGCAGGAAAACTTGCAGGAATATCAAATTTAGGAGTTTTTTCTAAGTTTACTGTAGCTTGAGTGATGGTTGCACTCTGAGTTTCATCATCTAAAGTATATTTCCATACTATACCATCAATTTCAGTTTCAGCAGCAAACACCGTGAATACGGAAAGTGTGGTAAATAAAATTAAAGTTAAAATGGAAGCAAAAAGAATTTTGCCAAGGCTTCTTTTCATAAATAACTCCTTTTTAGGTAGATTTGCACATAATTATTGTACCATATTTAACTTTATATGTCAATAATTAATAATAATTATAATAATAAAAAATAAATATCTTGAAAATATCAAATGTCTGTGTTATACTTGAATATATTATTTTTCTCGCAAACAGGAGGATTGTTATGTCGCTTTATATTCCCGACGGCTATAAGTCACTTTTGGATATTAGACAAACACAGGTGGCAATTAAAAAAGTAAAAGACTTCTTTGAAAGAGATTTGGCAATTGCACTGAATTTAACTCGTGTATCTGCGCCAATGTTTGTTTCAAAAAATAGCGGACTTAACGATAATCTTAACGGAGTTGAAAGACCTGTAAACTTCGATGTGTTGGATGGCACAAATCTTGAAATCGTTCATTCACTTGCAAAATGGAAAAGAGTAGCCCTAAAGGACTACGGCTTTCAACCGGGTGAAGGCTTATATACAGATATGATAGCTATTCGCCGTGATGAGGAGCCTGATAATATTCATTCAATGTACGTTGACCAATGGGACTGGGAGAAAATCATCACCAAGGAGCAACGCACAGAGAGAACTCTTAAAAAGACAGTAAAAATTATTTATGATACATTAAAGCATACCGAAAACTATATTGCTTATGAGTATGATTTCATCGGTAAAATGCTACCTGATGATATTTTCTTTGTTACATCACAAGAGCTTGAAGATATGTATCCGGAGCTTACCGCAAAGGAAAGAGAAAAGGCAATTGCTAAAGAACACGGAGCGGTGTTTATAATGCAAATCGGTGGAAAGCTAAAGTCCGGTAAAATTCACGACGGACGCGCACCTGACTATGATGACTGGAGCTTAAATGGTGATATTATTGTATATTATCCTGTCCTTGACATTGCATTTGAGCTATCCTCAATGGGTATAAGAGTTGACGAGGAAGCATTGAAGAGTCAGCTTCAAGAAAGAGGCTGCGAGGAGAGAATGAAGCTTGATTACCATAAAGCCCTATTAAATGGTGATTTGCCATACACCATAGGTGGTGGTATTGGTCAATCAAGAATGTGTATGTATTTCTTGAGAAAAGCACATATTGGAGAGGTACAATCCTCATATTGGGGAGAAAAAACCTCAAAGGAGTGTCTGGAAAAAGGTGTACACCTACTATAAAATATGAAACACACATGGATACTTTTAATCCTGCTTTACGGTATTTTTAAAGGATTAAGAGAGGCACTTAAGAAAAAATCTATGGAAAAGCATAGCGTAGTAGAGGTTTTGTTCTTCTATACGCTATTTGCTTTTATAATGACGATTCCTTTTTCAATAAATCAAGGAATTTTAGATGTTAGCTTAAAATACCATATCGCGATTTTCATAAAAGCATTTATCATTTTTGTTGCGTGGTTGTGTGCCCTTAATTCTATAAAACGACTACCTCTTAGTATTTATGGTGTTATGGATATGGGAAGAATGCTGTTCACCATTGTCCTCGGTGTTGTTTTCTTGGGTGAAACAATAGGACTTTTCCAAGGCATTGGAATGGCGTTCGTTTTAGTAGGAGTTACGCTTGTAAATTTCTCAACAAAAAAGAAAAGTGGAGAAAATACAACACTAAAGGTATTGCCACTTGTTCTTGCATCTTGTATTTTAAATGCGACCTCCGGAGTGCTTGATAAATTTTTGTTATCTACCACAACAGATAGAATAATTTTTGGCACAGAGATATTAACGCCAACTCAAATGCAGTTTTGGTATATGCTATACCTAACCTCGTTCTATTTCATTTACATATTAATAAAGAAAGAGAAGATAAATGTAAAAAAATGCGTAAAATCTCCTTGGATATGGATTTTGAGTGCACTTTTTATAACTGCAGACAAGGCGTTGTTCGTTGCAAATGCGGATCCAAATAGCCAAGTTGTTGTAATGACACTTATAAAACAATGCTCGGTTTTGGTTACAATTGCACTAGGTAGAATAATATATAAAGAGAAGGATATCTTCTATCGAGTCTGTTGTGCAATAATAATTATTGCAGGAATTACAATTTCTGTAATTTAGTACTTGACAAACGGAAAAATATGTTGTATAATATGTGCGTTGTGAAAAAACAACGCACAATAATATGCGGGTGTAGCGGAATTGGCAGACGCGCTAGACTTAGGATCTAGTGTCTCCGACATGCAGGTTCGACCCCTGTCACCCGCACCAAAAAAGACAAGTTCAATTGAACTTGTCTTTTTTCCTTTTATTTAACTAAATTTTGATCTTTACCATCAAGATAAGCCTCAATGTTTGAAAGTACGGTGCCAAAGCACCTTGTTCTTGATTCAAAAGAGCCCCAAGCCATATGTGGCGTTAAGATTACATTTTCTTTATCTAAAATCTTATTAAAAGGATGCTCCTTTGGTAGTGGTTCGGTGGAAAAAACATCACAAGCCATACCACCAATTGTGCTATTAAGTATAGCATCAGTAACTGCACTCTCGTCCCATATAGCGCCACGAGCTACATTTATAATTATAGCGTTCTTTTTCATAAGCTCAAGCTGATTTTTACCAATCATCCCACGAGTCTCATTTGAAAGAGGACAATGTATAGAAATAATATCGGATTTTTTAAGTATTGTTTCAAGGTCTACGCACTCAAAATCAGACACAGGTGTGCGTTTGTTTACTAAAATATTGCATCCAAGTGCTTCGGCAACTGTGGCTACCTTGCGGCCAATGTTGCCAAATCCAATTATGCCCCAAGTCATTCCTTCTAGCTCATGATAAACCGGTTCAAGCATATTAGCACTAATGCTTTTTTGATATTTTCCATTATGCACAAAGTTTCTATATTCATTTAAGTGCGTCATAAGTGAGCAAGCCATTGAAATTGTTACCTGAGCGACACAAGATGTGGAGTAAGCGGGGGTATTGGCTACTTTTATTCCTCGACTGTTACAGTATGCTATATCTATGTTGTCATAGCCGGTTGCAGTTTCACAAATCAACTTTAAATTGGGTGCGTTTTTAACCACGTCCTCGACCATTTTCACCTTGTTAACTATAACTATATCTGCATCCTTGACTCTTTCCTTTGCCTCTTCTTGTGTGCTTGTGGGATATTTGATAACTGTACCAAATTTTTCAGCACCGCTAAGATCAAGGTCATCGCCAAGAGTCTTATAATCCAAAACAACAATATTCATATTAACCTCTTTTAAGTAATTGCTTTCTTGCTTTGTAATTTGGCAATTCTGCTTCAACTATTTGCCAAAATTTTTTTGAGTGGTTCATTTCCTTAAGATGTGCAAGCTCATGCACACATACATATTCAATTGCCTCGTAGGGATAGAGAGCTAGTCTATAACTAAAATTCAGTGTCTTTTTTGACGAACAGCTGCCAAAACGAGTTTTAGCCGAATTTATTGAAACTCTTTCGTAAGAAACACCCATTTTGTTTGAATAATATTCTAAAATAGGTTCAATAATTTCTCTTGCACGTTTCTTTAGCTCTTTAATCTCGTTTTCACTAAAATCCTTGGGGATGTGTGCGTTTTTTACAAGCTCTTGCTTCTTTTTTATCCATTCTAAATGACTGGAAACAAAGTCATTTATCAGCTTTTCACTTGCTTTTAAAGGAGCACGTACAACAACCTTGCCATCACGCTTTACTTGTAAACACAAGGTGCGTCTTTTAGAACGAACAACTTCATATTCCATAAATGCGTCGTCTCCTTTGTAATCATTATGATATAATTTTACCATACACTTTTATTTTTGTCAATTACGACAAAATATGCTATTGAAAAATATAAAATATTATGATATACTTTTAAAGCATAGATGTAAAATTATGAAAGGAGACTGAAATGGCTGAAAAAAGCATTAAAGTAATTGCTCAAAATAAAAAGGCTTATCACGATTATTTTATTGAAGAAAAATATGAAGCCGGTATTGAGCTTTTTGGCACAGAGGTTAAATCCTTGCGTGCTGGCAAGGTCAATTTAAAGGACTCCTTTTGTAAGGTGTATGGAGGTGAGCTTCTAGCACTTGGAGTTCATATTAGTCCATATGAGCAAGGCAATCTCTTTAATAAGGATCCACTTCGTCATAAGCGTCTGCTAATGCACAAAAAAGAAATAATGAAGCTTAATGGCCTTTTGACACGAGATGGCTATTCTTTGATTCCTTTGTCCCTTTATTTTAAAGGTTCACGAGTAAAAATGGAAATAGGACTATGCAAAGGCAAAAAACTTTATGACAAGCGTGAGAGCGATGCTAAGCGTGATGCAAACAGAATGATTGAAAGAACAATGAAAGGTGCGCGTGAGGACTAATGAAGAAATATCTTGAACAATTTTTAAAGGATTTTGAATATAAAGACAGTGATGCACAGTTCTTGCTCGGCGAGTATGATAAAATTGCAGGTAACTGGAGTTCAAATGATCAATTCAATAAAATTATCGCTGAATATGAAAAATCAATTAAAATCGACTATTATAATGATGTTTTAGTAAAAGCTCAAAATGCTGGTAATAATGTAGGTGTTCATCCTTACACATCAGGACTTCTCATTTTTATGTGTCTTTCAAAGCATTTAAAGAAGCTTTATTTAGAAAAAGGCATTTCCGAGGAAATATATCATAACTCAATGCTTGATTTAAGATACAAGCTTGAGGAATGTAAGCTTGTTAAGAATATCATTGGTTCATTTGTTGCTTGGTGGTTCCCGGGATTTTTTGACATGACAAGATTTGCTCTTGGCAGACTTCAGTTTGAGCTTTCCACCTACAATGGAGAGGATTACGAAAAGAATGGCAAAAAGGTAACAAAGGGTGATATTGTTATTGGTGTACATATTCCAAGAAGTGAAACACCAATTACAAAGGAAGCAACAGATGATGCTTACGAACAAGCTGCAAAATTCTTTGCTGATCAAATACCAAACAAGCAAATCGTGTTTGTTTGTCACAGCTGGCTACTTTACAAAGCGACACTTGAGGTGTTCCCAAAGCATACAAATACATACAGATTCATTCACGAGTTTGATGTAACTTGGGAAACTCACGATAAAGAGGGCGAATACAATGATGCTTGGCGTCTGTTTGATATGGACTATACGGGCAAGGTAGAAGACTATCCGGAAAATTCAAGTATGCGTCGTGCATATAAGCAATACCTACTTGACGGTGGTAAAACAGGCGAAGGCTTTGGAATTATAATGTATTGAAATTAACCGACGGCATTCGTCGTCGGCAATATGGGTACGTAATGGTTTCGACGGGGACTGTAAGATATGATAAGCGTAGCGGGCTGGCTAATCCCGTATAATGGCTAAACTTAAATAATAAACGACAACAGAAAAGTTGCTATGGCTGCCTAACTAATTGCCCCTCGGGGCGATTAGTGGCAGTGCCGTGGACATAAGCTCCACCCGTTCCTCTGGGGAGTACCTCGACCCCGGACTGAGCGTAAAATGAGAGGTGAACATGAACCGAGAGTTGCCTTTGTATCGGTCATGCATAAAAAGGCTACCCGAATAAGAGCCTGTTAATCGGCGCTTTGTAGGGGAATTTTAATAGATTAACTGCCTACGGAGAAATTTATATCAAGTGGTTTTCGGACGCGGGTTCGACTCCCGCCGTATCCACCAAAAACAAAAAGGAAACGCAACGACGTTTCCTTTTTTGTTTTTAACGAGTGCTAACGAAATGTGAGAGTCGAACCCTAGCCGTTAAGAAAGCTTCCGGCGAAAGGCTTTAGGCGATAACCGAAGATTTTTTCAAGGTACAAGCAATAAATGTAGAAAATTACCTTGAAAAAATAAAGAGGAGAACTCCCCCCTTGAAAATATAGTAAAGAAGAGCACCCTTGTGATGATTATTTATTTGCTTTTCTTAAAAATAAATCAAAAATCTACTGAATCAAGCCATAATTATTACAAAATGCACTTAAATATATATGAATAAATTAACATATGTGCATATATTCTGCAAAAATCGACACTTTTTTACAATTCAAAAGTAGCAAATATTAAATTTGTGTTAATTATTTAAATAATCGTTGTCTAAAAAACTAAAGTATGTTAGAATACAGGTGTATTTAATGTTTTTTAACATTGTTTACAAATTATTCATTTTTGGATAGGTTTTATGGAGTTTATAAGAAAATTTTTATCTATTTTATCTGCTGAGATGACCGAGCCGCAAAGCTATCATTGGTTTCACCTTATGTTTGTTGCAATAATGATAGGATTAACTGTCTTTTTATGCATAAAATTTAGAGATACTAATGATAAAACATTTAGACGAATTGTTTTAATTTGTTGGATAACAATGGTTGTATTAGAGCTTTACAAGCAATTTGAATATAGCTATAGCCTTGATACACCAACAATCGAGTGGGATTACCAATGGTACGCTTTCCCATATCAGCTTTGCTCAACACCACTTTATGCTTTACCTTTCATAGCATTTATGAAGGATTGCAAATTTAGAGATGCAATTATTGCTTATATGGCAACATTCTCAATATTCGGTGGTCTTGCTACATTCTGTTATCCTGAACAAGTATTTATTAGTACGATAGGTATTAATATTCAGACTATGGTTCACCATGGTTTGCAAATAGTTCTTGGTGTATATTTCATATCGTATGTTAGAAAAAAATTCTCAATTAAATACTATTTATGGGGAATTCCTGTATTTGCATCCTTTATGGCATTAGCAATAATTGTAAATGAGCTATATGTTATGATTTTAGGAACGGGTGAAACCTTTAATATGTTCTATGTTAGCCGTCATTTTGAGTGCACATTGCCAATATTAGATGGAATTTATGATGAGGTAACATACATACCTTTCCTACTTATTTATATTTTTGGATTTGTTTTAATTTCCGCAATAATTTATTTTACATCAAAATTAATTCTATTTATAATACATAAGGTTAAGGATAAAAAACAACATGCTTAAAAATAAGAAAGCTAAATTTATCGCATTGGCTGTTTTTTTAGCCTTGCAATTAACATATTTAGTATTAGTAATAGTAACAGGCAAGGAATATTTTACATCAATTTGCTTATCCGCTTTGTTTTTAGTTTTATGTTTCGAGAAAAATAAAACCTATTTAGTAATGCAAATAGGATTAATATGTACGGTTTTCGCTGACATTTTTTTGGTAGTTTTAGAACCGATTAAGCAAATACCGGCAATGATTTTCTTTTCGTTTACTCAAATTTGCTACTTTTTAAGGCTATATTTTAACACTAAAAGCAAAAAAGAGAAGCTGATACACTTAATTTTAAGGGTAAGTTTGACTCTAATAGTGCAAATAATCACTATTGTTGTTTTGAAGGAAAAAATAGATGCCTTGAGCCTTGTATCAATGTTTTATTATACAAATCTCATTTTAAATATGATTTTTGCCTTCATTCATTTCAAAAAATCGCCTGTTTTTGCAATAGGGCTCTTACTATTTTTGCTTTGCGACACTATAATTGGACTTGATATTATGGCAAGCAGCTATATTTCCGGCACTCTACTTGAAGCAATCAATAGCTTCGTTTCAGGTGCTAATTGGGCTTGGATATTCTATGTTCCATCACAGGCTTTAATAGCAATTAGTTTAGTAAGAATTAAAGAGAAAAAATCCTCGATTAAATCGAGGATTTTTTGCATAAAAACACTAAATGAGAGTTATAAGATAGCCAACAATAGGGCCAATAAAAATTGCAAGATATATTAGTGATATCCAAGGCTGATAATCAATATAAAATCCTTTAAAGGTTAGGCTCCATGGGTGTTTTATAAGAACCCAGCCAAATACATCAAAAACAACGCATATTCCTGTCCAAATTGCTCCTGTAATAAGAGCTTCTTTAAATGTTGGTATTTCTAGACCATTCATATAAATAAAGCCAAAAAGCGAGAATAGAATAATGTTGTATAAAGGATGCCAAGGCTTAGTTTTTTCATAACCTTCACCCATACTTTCTTTATCCATCGGTTTCATTTTCAAAACATAAATATTAAAAATCGTGTGTAGAATTCCAACACATGTAACAAGTATATAGCATATCCAAAACCATAACATTGACAATGCAAAATTTTCCATAAACACCTCGTGATAAAGATATAAAATAATTATATTAAAAGAGCACACTCAAAAGTGTACCCTTGTATTTTGGCACCCGCAACGGGAATCGAACCCATAACTAACCCTTAGGAGGGGTTTATTATATCCATTTAACTATGCAGGCGTGTGCCGAGGCTTAACTCGGCTATTTTATTATTTGTTTTCTGAAAGTGATCTTCTGAAAAAATCACGATTATCTTTGCTATGGCATCTTAATGAATCTGTTGAGTGGATTATTGTGTAATAATCATTGTTTGACACAACATAGTGCTCAAGCAGTCTGACATCAACCATATTAAAGGTTGACATTAAATCAACTGTTGTTTCAATGTCCTCCATAGATGGATAAGCATTGCCGTCAGGATGGTTATGTGCTAAAACTATCATTGATGCGTTGTATTTTACAACTAAATCAAGTATCTTTCTTGGTGAAATTTGTGCTGAATTAACACTACCCTCATGCAATTTAACAATATCGAGCATTTCATAGCGATTGTTTAGCAAAAGTAGGTAAATAATTTCGTTCTTTTCACCAATATACTTATCTAGGAAAAATTCACCAATCTTTTCAGCAGTATCAAATATGTGATTTGATGAATATTTGTCGGTTGCATAGGCTCTGGCAATGGCAGGTATTAGCTTTAAAAGAGTAGCACTGTTTTCTTTAATTCCATCAACCTTAATTAGGTCATTAAAGTCAGCATCAAAAACACCCTTTAGTGTGCCAAAGTTCTTGAGTAAATCGTGAGCGATTTCGTTTGTGTCTTTTCTAGGTATTGAATAAAAGAGAAGTAATTCAAGAATATTGTGTGGCTCGAAGTTGTCAATGCCTTGCTCTAAAAAGCGCTCCTTCAAGCGACCTCTATGTCCTTCGTGAACGTTATTGTCTTTCATTTTTTAACTATATCCTTTTTATTAGTTTGTGCAACAATATAATGCGGTCGACCCTTGACCTCACCATAAATTTTAGATACGTATGAGCCCAAAAATCCTATAAATAGCGAAAGCGCTGAGCCAATAGCAAGTACTGCAAATAGTATAAGAGAAGCTGTCAGTGCAGGATAACCCATCCAAAAGCTGTGAGTTGCCCAGTAGTAAATAAAGTAGGCAAGAGGTGCAGTTGATGCAAGTGCTAAAAATCCACTAAAATAGAAGGGCAAATTAAGAACCTTATCTGAAAATGCATAAATACCGTCAAATGAGTATTTAAGTAGCTTCCAAAAGCTCCATTTACTGTGTCCCGCAACGCGTTCAACATTCTCAAATGGCAGCCAGTAGGTTTTAAATCCAATCCAACCGAAAATTCCCTTTGAAAAACGATTGTGCTCACACATAGAAACAATGGCATCAACCATTTCACGCTTCATAAGTCTAAAATCACGAGCACCACTGACTATACTAACATTTGATACATGCTTGAAAATTCTATAAAACATATTAGCAAAAAACGAACGTACAGGAGGCTCACCCTTACGATCAAGACGTCTTGTAGCGACACTATCATATTCGCCCGACTCAAGAATTTCAACCATTTTGGGAAGCAAGGAAGGTGGATCCTGCATATCAGCATCCATAACAGCTACATAGTCACCGGTTGAGTTGCAAAATCCAGCATACATGGCAGATTCCTTGCCAAAATTCTTTGAGAAAGCGATGTAGGTAACATTTTCATCTTCTTTAGATAGGTCTTTAATTATTGAAAGGGTATTGTCCTTAGAGCCATCATCAACAAAAATGTACTCGAAATCATAGCTTGACATCTCATCACGTACACGTACAAGCTCGTTATATAAAGGCATCAAGGAATCTTCCTCGTTGTAACAAGGGATTATTAGAGAAAGCTTCATAATTAATCCTCCATTTTTCATTGTAAACAAGGATATTTTATCATATTAAAAGCCCAATGTCAACTTTAAAATATATAATAATATTCAACTATTGACAAAGAAATTTAATTATGTTAAAATCTATGTGTGAATTTTTTTGCGAAAGGCTTTATGGTGAAAGAGATGTTTAAAATCAAAATTGCCGACACAGTGGTTGAAATTCATAACATTTATTCATTTGTAGAGACACTTTGCAAGGATTACATTTACAATGGTGATGATTCTGATATAATAGTGAAATCTACTCAAGATATGATAGAAGAAGAACGCTTGGTTTCCACCGAAGAGCAGTCAAATGATCCATATCTTGAGAACATTTGTGTGTACCGACAAATTGCACTTGAGCTTATAAAAAGAGATACATTTGTTATGCATGCCGCTACTGTTGGAATTGGCAATAAGGCATATGCGTTTACAGCTAAAAGTGGCACAGGAAAAAGCACGCATATAGCTCTTTGGAAACGTTTGCTTGGCGATAAGGTGTATGCAATTAACGGAGATAAGCCGATAATTAAAATTATTGATGGCAAAGCCTATGCATATGGCTCTCCTTGGTGTGGAAAAGAATTTTGGAACTCAAATGTTAAAGCGGAGTTAAATGGAATTTGTTTTCTTGAAAGAGGGGAAGAGAATTCTATTGAAAAATTAGATATTTCAGAGGCTGCATCTAAGATAATGAAACAAATTTTGATTCCAAAGGATGCAGAAGGTGTTATAAAAACCTTTGACTTAGTAGATCAAATGCTTAGAGCCACAAATTTGTGGAAATTGAAATGTAATATTTCAATGGAAGCTGCGCAGCTCTCGTATAAAACAATGCACGGAGGAATTTATGAAGATTAGAAACGGTTTTGTTGCACGTGATGTAGGAAATAGAACGTTTGTCGTAGCTGTTGGTGAGCTTAGTAAATCATTCAATGCAATGATTACTTTAAATGAAACAGGAAAAGCTATTTGGCAAGCTCTTAAAACGGATACATCAATAGATGAAATAGTAGAGAAGCTTCTTCTTGAGTTTGAGGATGCAGAAAAGGAATTAGTCAAGCGTGATGTTATTGCATTTGTAAACAAGCTTGATGAAGCGAATGTACTTGAAAAATAAGCAAGAATTGAAGGATATATGGCCTCTGATTAACGAGGTGATATCTAGTGGTGGTGAATTCCAAATATACCCAAACGGTGTGAGTATGTTGCCACTGATAAGACCAAGCGTTGATATGGTTACATTGGTTTCTCCAAAAGAGCTACAAAAAAATGACATAGTTTTATATCAAAGAGCATCAGGTCAGTTCGTTTTACATCGTCTTATAAAAGTGGATAAAAAAGGCAATTGCACTATGTTTGGAGACAATCAAAAAGCACTTGAGCGCGGAATACCACTAGATAATGTACTTGCAAAAGTAAAAAGCATACAAAGAGACGGTGAAACCGTGGATTTTTCGAGTAAAAAGTATAAAAAATATCTTAGAAGAATACATCGCAGGATAAATTTTTACAGATTTCCGGTGCTTCTAAGTAAAATAAAGCATAAAATTTTCAAATGAAAAAGCACTTCAAACGAAGTGCTTTTCTTTTGTTTGTTATTGATTTGTTGTTTGCTTTTTTTGCATAGCATCGTCAATCTTGTTTCTTACCTTTACTATGTGTAAGAATGCAAGGTTGGCAATTACCATTAGATAAAGTGCAAACATAACTACGCTCAGAACAAATGATACATCAGAGTAGATTGTGTAGCGTTGTGTTACTGCAAAAATGAATACACCAGTAACTTGTGGAAGCATAAGTGATGTAGCAACCAAAAGATTTAAAAGTGTAACTGTTTTAAAGAATGCAGTGCCGAGAACAACAAATAATGAAATGATCAATATGATTGGAAGAATCCATTCATAAGCTACTAATGGGTGTGAATTAAAGCCGTCAGCATCAAAGCCTGTTGTTAACCAGTGAATAAGGGCAATGATTGTGAATAACAGATTCAATATAAATGTACCATTTCTAAATCTTGAAAGGAACTTTTTAGCAGTTCCGGCGAAGGATGCATAGACAATAATATATGCATAATATGAACCTAAAATAGGGTAGTAGCACCAAAATCCCGATTTATTTAAAATGGCATTAATAATTACCATTATAACAGCAGCATTGCTGAGAATTATAAAAATGAAGTCCGGCCAAGAAAGATTGACATCGCCAATTTTTAATGGGCGTTTGTTTAAGGGTGTGATTTGCATATTCATTGATGATTTGAAAAAGTAAAGTCTTTTTCTACCTCCTTAAAATGTATTCAAGTTTTACACTTGTCGAATATTATAATACCAAATAAATTGACTAAAGTCAATATTTCGATAGAAAATTGTCCTAAATTTTTTTGTAAATGGCAAAATTAACCTCTATAATAGTACTTATTGATTCAAGGCAAGATAGCTTGTCCTTGTCAACTTGACTAGTTCTGTGAAAATACGGAGTCATAGTAAATAAAGAATAAATAACGTCATTTCCGTTGATTTCAACCGAGTATTTTAAATTTTCTACATTTACAAGCTCAAATCCGTCGTATTTTAAGAACTTTTCTTCGTTGGGATAGATATTGTCATAAATCGCTTTTTTGAGCCCGTTTAAGTGGTCTATGCCTGCTGAAGCAACAATTAAATGACCATTTGGCTTTAAAATTCTCAAAAATTCTTCGTTTGCAACGGGAGCAAATAGGTTCACAATTACGTCTGCATAGTCATTTTTTATTGGCAGGTCAAAAATATTTGCAACTGAATAGTGTAGCTGATTTAGTCCATCGCGTCTCGCCATTTTAGCTCCATGCTCACAGCCAAACTTAGACATATCAAAGCCAAAAACCTTAGACTCTGTGTACGTTTTTGCGAGATTGTGTGTGTAATACCCCTCTCCACAACCGGCATCTACAATAATACCATGGTCAACGGAAGAAACTATACTATTTAGCTTATCTGAAATACTTTTATAAGCACCACATTCAAAGAATTTAGTACGAGCACGTATCATTTCCTTTGAATCTCCTGCTTTCTTATTGTTCATTTTGCCCGGATTAAGTAAATTTATATAGCCACTAGAGGCAAAATCAAATGAATGTCCTTTCTCACATTTTAAAGAGTTGTCGCATTTAGTTAATGAATTTTTGCATATAGGACATAAAAACACTTAAATATCACCTCCAACTGTTGAATTTCATATTTGAATATATTATAATATATTTGTCAAATATTTGCAAGAGAGGAGTAAAAATATGGTGAAAATCGGTGATATATATACTGTTAGAATAGAAGATGTCAATATTTTTGCAAACGGTGTTTGCCATATTGACGGCTTGGTTGTTTTTGTAAAGGGTGCATTAACTAACGAGGAATGTGTAATCAAAATAACTGAGCTTCACTCTAAATTTGCTTATGCAATCATAACTGATTTTATAAAAAAATCAAGTAAAAGATTAGGGCCATCTTGTCAAGCATATGGAGCTTGTGGTGGCTGTAGCTTTTTACATACAGATATATCAAAAGAAAACGAAATAAAGGAAAATTATTTAAAAGCAATAGTCAAAAAGAATTATCTTGATATAGAAGTAGAGAATATACAAACACCGACCTCTCAAAATTGCAGAAATAAGGTTGTTTTATTCTTTGAAAATGGCAAATATGGCTATATGGCGAATGGCACAAATAAAATAGTTGAGCATACAAGCTGTATGCTAAATGAAGATATATTTGATAAAATTGCTACATTTACAAGTGTAAAATTAAAAGGGACAAGCATACGTGCCTTATATATGAGAAAATCATCAAAATATGATGAAATAATGGTTTGCCCGATTTTCTATGATAAGGCTGATATTGTAAGCTATACAACAGAGCTGGTTGCCAACTTCCCAAGTGTAAAAACAGTGCTTTATTCCATATACAAAGAAAAAGATTTTGCACTTGAAAAAGCAAAGTTTAAAACAATATATGGTGATGGTTATATTTATGATGAGCTTTGCGGATTGAAATTTAGAATATCGCCAAGCTCATTCTATCAGGTTAATCCAGCGTGTGCAGAGCTGCTTTATAATAAAACTATTGAATTAGCTGATTTGACTGATAGCGACACCTGTGCCGACCTCTTTTGCGGAACAGGTACAATAGGGCTGATTTGTGCCAAGAAAACAGGCGCAAATGTCTATGGTGTAGAAATAAACGAGGATGCTGTAAAAGACGCAAAATTCAACGCTAAATTGAATGATATAAGCAATATCAGCTTTGAATCAACGGATGCAAAAAATTTCAATAAAAATGTAGATGTGTGTATAGTTGATCCACCACGCAAGGGGTGTTCACAATTTATGATAGAAACACTTTTACGTTTAAAACCAAAGCGCATAGTATATGTTTCTTGCAACGCAGACACGCTTATGCGCGATTTAAAAGCATTGCAAAACGAATATAATATAGCATCTCCGCTATACCCATTTAATATGTTTCCTAAAACAAGCCATGTAGAGAACGTGATTTGTCTAAATCACAAATAAAGCAGAGAGGTAAAAATGAGAGCTTGCCCATATTCAAGAAAATGCAGTGGATGTCAACTGCAAAATTTAACATATGCTGAGCAGTTGAAAATGAAGCAGGTTAAGCTCATTCGTTTGCTCGGTAGGTATTGCCATGTTGAAGAAATAATAGGTATGAATAACCCATTAAATTACAGAAACAAGGCACAGTCAATGTTCGGCTTCAAAAATGGTAAAATAATATCTGGCATTTACCAGTCAACGACTTGCAAAATTGCAGAGGTTGACTCATGTATGTTAGAAAGTGAGAAATCTCAACAAATTGTAAAAACTATAAAGAAGCTTGCAATAAAGCATAAAATAAAGGCTTATGATTTAGAAACAAGAACAGGCTTTTTAAGGCATGTTCTAATAAGAGAAGGCTTTAAAACAGGCGAGATTATGGTTGCTTTAGTTAGTGCCAACGAAAGCTTTATAAACAAAGAATTATTTATCAAAGATTTATTAAATGCTCATAACGATATTACTACAATAGTATGGAATATAAATCCAACCTCGACACCATTGTTTCTTGGTAAAAAAAGCGAGGTCTTATATGGCAAGGGATACATAAATGACATCCTTTGTCAGCTTGAATTTAGAATTAGCCCAGCATCATTTTATCAAGTAAATCCGGTGCAAACAGAAATACTATATTCTTTAGCTAAGGATTATGCAAATCTACAAGGAAATGAAACTGTGCTTGACGCATATTGTGGCACCGGTACAATAGGACTTACGGTTGCAAAAGAAACAAAAAAGGTAATAGGTGTTGAAATAAATTCGGATGCTATAAGGGATGCAAAGGAAAACACAATCCTTAATGGTATAAACAATATTGAGTTCTATAATGAGGACGCAGAAAAATATATTTACAATCTAGCATTAAAAAAAGAAAAAATAGACGTTGTAATTACGGATCCGCCACGAGCCGGTTGTAGTATGAATTTTCTCAAAAGCTTAATTAAGCTGTTTCCTAAAAAGGTTGTATATATTTCTTGTAATCCAGAAACATTAGCAAATGATTTAAATGTTCTTGTTAGAGCAGGATATAGAGTTAAGAAAATTCAACCGGTTGATATGTTCCCATATACAAATCACGTAGAATGCGTATGCTTACTGTCGAGAAGACAATTATAAAGGATTGTACTATAAGGAGAAATTAGTGAAAAAAAGTATAGCAATTGCTTTGATGGTGTTAGTTTTAATTTGTATTACATCATGTACAAATGGAAAAAACAAAAATGAAACCAACACCAACTTTGATGAAAAAATCGAACTTATTTTAGACACAGATGTTGGAGCAGATTGTGATGATATGCTTGCTTTAGCATATATTGCATATGCAGAGAAGAATATGAATGTAGATTTAAAAGCTATTACATGCTCAAGCTCAGCTGATTATGGAATTTCTGCAATTAAAACGTTTTATAAAGATTTGGGAATGATTCCACCATCAATAGGCTATGCAAGCAAATCTATGCCTAAATACGATAATTATTGCAAACAAATAGTTGAAAAATTTGGAACAGAGAATGAATATACAAAAGACAATGACGCGATTTCTGTATTAAGACAAGCTCTTGTTGAAAGTGAAAAGGCAACAATATGTGCAATAGGGCCACTATCGAATATTTCTGCACTGTTAAATAGTCAGCCAGATGAAATAAGTGCGCTTGATGGCAAGACACTTCTAAAAGAAAAATGTGAAAAAATAGTTATTATGTCAGGTAAGTTTGAAAATCAAGAATCACTAACTCCGGAATGGAATACTAGCTTAGATATTGAAGCGTCTCAAAATGTCGTTAATAATTTCCCTGCACCAGTATATTTTGTTTCATATGAACTAGGAAATTCTTTGTTTACCGGCAAGGCCATAATGGATAAATATCAATATGATAACCCTGTATCAATGGCATATATGCTATATCCAGGAGTAATAGAAGCAGGAGGGCGTCCTTCTTGGGATCCGTTGTCTGTATACTTCGCAATTGGCGACAGCAAAGAATACTTAAAACTCAGTCAAGAACTCACAGTTACAATTAATGACGATGGAAGAAGTTATATAAATAACGAGATAAAAAGCAATCATTATATAATTTATTTTAAAGATGAAAGTATAAAGGACGAAATTTCAAAATATTTTGACGACTGCGTAATAGCCTTATATAAAAGTAAAGGATAAAGGCGTGGAATTATATATGAATTACATAATAAGAGAGATAGAACAAAAGGATAACAAGGCTGTTGAGAGTGTCATTAGGTCTTGTCTAATAGAATATGGTGGCAATCACGAGGGTACTGCTTGGGCTGATCCTGATCTTGGTAGATTTTCAGAAATATATAATAGCGAAGGCAATAAATATTGGGTTGCCGAGGATGAAAATGGTAAAATAGTTGGTGGCACAGGAATTGGCTATTTAACTAAAGATGTTTGTGAATTACAAAAAATGTATTGCTTACCGAATGCAAGAGGCACGGGCGTTGCACATCAATTGATGCAAACAGCACTAGAATATGCTAAACAATACTATAAAAGCTGTTATCTAGAAACTCTTGACAATATGACAAGGGCACAAAGGTTTTATGAAAAATACGGCTTTAAAAGAGTAGATAAGCCTGTCGTTATAACAGAGCATTTTGCCTGCGAGGTAAAATATTTGAAGGAGCTATAATATGAAAGCACACGAATTATTTGAAGAAATAATCAATGGTGGACATGCAAAAGAGAAAACCTGCGACGTTATAAAAGCCGGCGATCCTAACAAAGAATTAAAAAAAGTTGCTGTTACAATGTTTGCAACTGTTGATACAGTGAAGAAGGCGCAAGAATGGGGAGCAGATATGATTATCGTTCATGAGCCTACATATTATGATCATTTTGAAGAGATAGAAGATTTGCCGGTAGTCGTAGCAAAAAGAAAACTAATAGAGAATAGCGGCATAACTATTTACAGATATCACGACTATATGCATGATAGAGAGGTAGACCAAATCCCAGAGGGCGAGATTTACTATCTTGGTCTAAAGGGAAAGATTGAGAAAACTCCATATAGTGCATCATACTTTTTTAAAGCAGATGAACCTATTACAGCACTTGAGTTGGCTAATAAAATGGAAAAAGAGCTTGGTATAAAAAGAGTACGCATTGCTGGTACAAGAGACAAAAAATCAACTAAAATAGCGCTTTGCTTTGGTACACCCGGTGGCGTTTTCGAATTGCTCTGTGATGAAAATATCGAAATGGTTCTTACAGGCGAGGCTTGTGAGTGGAGGTTGGCTGAATATGCAAGAGATGCTGATGCTTTAGGTATGAACAAAACTCTTATAGTAATGGGTCACATCGGCTCAGAAAGAGATGGTATGCGCTTACTTGCGAAAAGACTGAGTGAAAACCATACTGATTTTGAAACTCGCTATATAGAATGTGGTGAGGTTTATACTTATACTGATGAGGAATAGTATGAAAAAAATAAAAATACAGTTTTTAGGCACTTGTGCCTGTGATTATTCGCCTAAGCTAGAAAATGAGTTTAAAAAGAAATTTGACTTTGATGCTCGGCGTTCTTCTGCATTATTAGTCGAAGATACAATTTTAATTGATTGTGGTGAGCACACACTCGATTCACTCGATATTTTAGGAATTGACTACAATCAAATAACAGATATATTAATAACCCATACGCACGATGATCATTTTAACGAAAAGCATATTGAAAAAATAGCAAAAAACAGACACGTCCCCTTGCGTTTGTGGTTAAGAGAGGATGCTGAAATTTCTGATATTTCCAACACAGAACTCATAAAAATGAAGCCTTTTGAAAAATACGAGCTATCAAATGGATTATTTGTTTCACCCTTGATTTCAAATCATGATCCTAAGGCTTTTCCACAGCATTTTTTGTTAGAAAAAGATGATAAGAAAATCTTTTACGGCTGTGATGGTGCTTGGTTTTTAACTGATACATATAATTATTTGAATAATAAAAATCTTGATTTGATGATTTTAGATGCTACAGTTGGTGATTATGAGGGAGATTATCGTATGTCAGAGCATAATTCTATCCCAATGATACGATTGATGCTTCCATCTCTTAAAAACAACCACACAATAAACAAAAAAACAAAAATTGTCCTTTCTCATATAGCTCCATCGTTGCACAAATCTCATTCTGAAACAGTAGAGATAGCAAAAGGCTTTGGAGCAGAGGTGGCATATGATGGACTTATAATGGAGCTTTAAGATGAAAATAGGGATATTCACAGATCCACACTATTCAAACAAAATTGAGCCGTCAGGTAACAGACTTCACGCTCTTTCTTATGACAAAATAAGAGAGGCAATGGCTCATTTTAAAAAGGAAAAAGTTGATTTAGTAATCTGCCTCGGCGATTTAACCGATGATTGCTATGATATAGCTGATAACGCGAAAGAACTAAAGAAGCTTGCCGATATGATTAATTCTTTTGGAATTAAATTCTACTCATTAATGGGGAATCACGATTGCTTGAGCTTTACTAAAGAAGAGTTTAATGAGCTTACAAACGGAGTCTATCCACCATTTAAAATCGAATTTGAAAGCAACATTTTGATATTTCTTGACTGTAATTATAGTAACGATGGAGAAGCCTATAAGGTAAGAAAAGTAGATTGGACCAATACCTTTTTACCTGCTGATCAGTTTGATAAGCTTAAAAAAGTGTTGGAAAATTCCAAAAATAAATATGTTTTTTT
This sequence comes from Clostridia bacterium, assembly GCA_017624905.1. Classification (GTDB taxonomy): domain Bacteria; phylum Bacillota; class Clostridia; order Oscillospirales; family CAG-272; genus RGIG2000. The sequence continues at coordinate 40,397 of JAGAMD010000003.1, forward strand.
ACATCAAAATCTTGACAAAGATGTCGATGCAAATCATATTGTTCATAATGCTGAAAGAATAAGAAAAGAACTTGAACAAGCAGAGAATGTAAAGATGGTTATACAAGGACATTATCATTTGGGAAATGACAATGAAATTAATGGTATTAAATATCATACATTGCCTGCTATGTGTACAGGAGAAGAAAACTATTATGAAGTAATAGTAATATAAAAATACGCCTATATAATGTAGGCGTATTTTAAAATTTATATTGACTAATATAGTTAAATGTGATAAAATATATTCATAAAAAAATATTTTTTTGTGCATTTTCTAGGAGGTATGTATGAAAAAGATCATAATAATGCTACTTTCCATATTAGTGGTTTTATCTTTAGTTGCGTGTGGAAACAACAAAAACACCGATACAAATACAAACACTAATACAAACACTAATACAAATACTAATACAAGTAGCAATACAGAAAGTAATACTAATACTAGCTCAAGCAATACTCAAACAAATACTAATACAAGTTCTACCAATAAGGACACAAACTCAAATACAAACAGTGGTGGTGAAGAGGTTGTTCCACCGGTTTCTGATTATGAATCAACAACTGTTGAGGAAGAACTAAAGACAGAGCTTGAGGTTTTTGATAAAGAAGATACCTTTGGTGTTGGTGGCACTATGAATGACTATACAACAGAAACTGTTGTTGATGTATCCAAGGTTGCTTCTAACGCGAAATATTTAATTGCATCAGGCGGCACATATAGATTGACCGGTACATCCACCGATGGTCAAATTTATATTCAAGCTAAGGATCAAGAAGTTGTTTTAGTTTTAGATAACGTATCTCTTACAAACAAAAACTTCGCAGCACCTGCGATTTATGCTGAGGATTGTTCTTCGGTAATAATTATTTTAGTTGGTGATAACTATTTAGAAGACAGCAAAACCAATGACGGAGAAGGCGCAGTTCTACGCGTAAGATCCTGTAATTTAACAATTGACGGTCAAGGTACACTTAATGTCAAAGCCAATGCAAAGCACGGCATTTCGAACACTAAGGAAACAACAATTAATGGTGGTACATATAATATTACTGCTCCAAATCAAGGTATATATGGAAAGCTTGGCTTAACAATTAATGGTGGTAGATTTAATATTGAAGCCGGAAAGAGTGCATTGAAGAGTGGCGATATTGAAGATCTTGCAGATGGATATATAGATATCAATTCTGGTAGCTTTGAATTCAAAGCTGGTACAAATGGTTTGAATTGCAATGGTCAAGTTGATATTAGTGATGGAAGAATAGTTGTAAATTCAACCAGTGGCAACGCAATAGATGCAACAAAAAACATTTCAATCACCGGCGGTACAATGCTTTTCAACTCCTATAAATCAGCTATCACAACAGATGAAAATGTTATTCTCGGTGGAACTGCTAACTTAAAGATCGAAACAAATGGCAATGGTGTTTCTGCAAAAGATTTAACTATTGAAACGAGTGGAGTAATATTTATAAAAACTGCACCGGTATACGAGCTTGTAAATGCTGAAACTCCGGCAGATGAAACAGTATTTGTTTTCGTTGATGGTTCATATGTAAAATTTGATTCCAATGTTCATGCAGTTGATATGCTAAAATACACACGCAGAGATTGCAGAGGCTTTGAAGCTGATGGTACTATAACTATTAATAGTGGAGTTATTGGTATTGACTCATATGAGGACGCTATGAATGTTGGTTATGCTGTAATTTCAGGCGGCACGCTCGTTCTAAATACAACGAAGGACGCATTCGACGGAATAAGTGTTGAGTTTGGAACAAATGCTACAATTACAGTTCTCAATTCCGAAAAGGGCGTTAATGCTACAACTGTAACAGTAAATGGCGGATTGATCAGCATAAATGCTTTAACTGATGCTATAAAGGCTGAAACAACAATATTTAATGGCGGTAAGACGTATCTATTTGACAAAATTGACGCAGGTACAACAGGAACAGTTTCAGTAAATGGTGGCACGATATTAATGATAGCCACAACAAACAATGAACAATCTACAGTTGGTTCATCAAAATATATTTCAACAGTTGTCCAAAACAATGACATTGCTGTTGCAGGAAAATGGATTGAAATCAACTGTGGAAGTAACACAATTACACTTGAGTTACCTAAGGATTATACCGAAAAGATGACTGTATATTTTACATCAAATACGATGGGCGTTGATTTAATTGTTTCAATTGGTTCACTAGATGAAAACGGCGATTTTGTCGCTGAAAAGACTGAAATGTATAAATAATTAAAAGGCTGTTGCCAAAAGCAACAGCCTTTTTTTATTTTTCTTCTATTGATTTTTCAATGCCTAATAAGAATATTGTATATGCAAATGTAGGATAAATATTGAATAAATGATTGTCAAACATACTTGCAAAAAGCATTGTACCAATTGCTAAAGCAACAAATGCTGTAGAAAGTCGTTTGCTTGATAAGAAAAGCTTGACAGTTTGATATCTGTGAAACAAATACGCCATAATACCAACAGAACCACACGTCGCCATCATCTGAATAAAGGTGTTATGGTATCTATATGGTAAAAAGACATTGAATTTGAAGTCGGTAGCATATGAAGAAGAGAAGCCACCACCGAATACAGGATTAGCAAGATAGTTGAATATACCATGCTCATACATTTCAAATCTACCATTGTCGTTGAAAAATGCAATCAAATAATCGTCAAGCGAAGCCCATTTTTTATAAACGATTATTATAGCTCCTAAAACGCCAATAGAACCAAGAATAATAGTGATTATACGGCAGAATTTTTTGTTGTTACCCTTGAAGCATGTGATTAACATAGCTATAACTAATGTTATACTTCCTGCTAACAGGGAGGAACGACTTTGCGTTAAAACGATTGCCACATATGAGATGAGTCCTGTAATGTAGAACACCCAACCATATTTTTTTGAGCTAGCAGCATAATAAAAATGAATAGGGAGCAAAAATGCTAAATATCCACCGATGTTATTCCACATTCCCCAACCGAGCTTAACGGATTCCTTTACTATTTCACCATTAACTATTTCTATTTGATTAGTAAATCCAATGAATAATTCTAAGGTTATTAAAATGGACATCAAATAAAAAATATAAATAATATATTTGATAAGGTTTTTATCTTTCTTTAGGTTAGTTGCAAATATAAAGAAAATGCCAATAATTCCTAGATTGAATACCAAAGAATATGTGAAATTACTTATATGATATTCATTGATGCTCAAAAAGCCATTAAGGAAAACCGCACAAGCTAAAGCTACCATGCCCCATAATAGCTTAGATTTTATAAAGCCTTTGATGTCAAAAAGCTTTTTATATATGATGTAATGAGCGACGATTAATACAGCTAAAACTATAACACCACAAATGATCGCTGTTACATAAGGAGTATCGTAATATTTTCCGGTAGCAACGCTTTTTTCTGAGAACATTAGTGGAGATATTATTACAGGAGTGATTAAAAACTTAAAATTATCGCATACAAATAGAGCAATAGCGGTTGAAAGCAGAACAGCCACAATTCCAAAAATTTCAACGGAAAATGTATGAGAAATCAAACCTGCCAGAAATAAAACAAAGGGATAGTATTTGCTCTCGAAAAACCAACGTAGCTTTTCAAATATTGTTTTAGGAGTTAGTTTAATGATTTTGCCTTTTTCGTTTGAAGAAAACAATATGTTCATAAGAATCTCCTTCGAATATAAATTTTAAAAGGAATCCGGAATTATTATTCCGAATTCCTTCTTTATAAGTTTATTTTTTCTTCTTTTTCTTTTCATCGCCGTATCCGTATGTTCCGTAGTGTCCATAGCCATATTTTGCGCCATTTTTACTTCTTCCATAATACTTTCTGTAATAAGTATCATAGTAAGATCCTGACTTCATAGGAATACGGTTGAGAATAGCACCGAGAACCTTGCAGTTACTCTTTTCTAGCTGTTCTTTAACATCTTGTGCTAAACGAGTGCGGATTTCGTTAGCGGCAATTACCATAATTGCACCATCACAAAAAGCAGCCATAGCAGCGGCATCAATAACAGCACCTAGAGGAGCGGCATCGATTATGACATAATCATATTCTTCGCGTTTTTGCTTTACCAATTCCTCAAATTTTGTTGAACCAAGAAGTTCAACAGGGTTTGGTGGAACAGCTCCTGCGAAAATTAGTGAAAGGTTTTCAAATTGAGTAGAGTATAGTATTTGCTCATAATCAGTTTGTCCGGAAAGAAATTCACTTAAACCAACAACCTCTTGAGTATTAGTTGTATATGAGGTTGCATATACAGATTTTCTTAGGTCAGCATCTATGAGTAATACTTTTTTGTCAGCCACGGCTAAGGACTTGGCAAGCTCGATTGAAATGGTACTTTTTCCTTCATTTTTTACAGAGCTGGTGATAATAATTGTCTTGAATTCGTCGCCACAGAAAAGGAAATTAGTACGTAGTGATTTGAAAGCTTCACGTGCTGAATAATCAAGCTTTTTGGTTTCATTAATTGTAGTTACATTCATTATTTAGCACCTCTCTTATCCTCAAAATCAGGAATTGTACCTAAAATATTAAGTCCTAGATGCTTTTGAATGTCATCCGGAGTTTTTATTCTGTCATCAAATATAAATACAATTATTAGAACAACAGCTGCAACGAGAGCACCTGCAATAGCAGCAATGACTGAATTGCTTGCAAAATTCTTGTTTGAAGGAGCAGAAGCAACCGCACCTGTATCGTTGATTTCGTATGTTAATGTTTGAATAGGCTCTGAAAGATCGTTAGTCATAGCAGCGCATATATATGTTTTGTAATGTGATGTTGCAACATTTGCAACAAGATATGAAAGAGCCGGATCTTTTGTTTCTGCTGTAATGGTAAATGTATTCAAATCTTTTCCTGTTACTTCAGCTTTAATCCAACCAATGACATCTCCCTCAGTGACCTTTTTACCTTCGTTAAAATGTGTTATATTTGAATTATCAACACTTGCACGACCGTTTTGGACAAGATATGCATTTAACTTTTCCTTGATCTGGGCATTGTTTTTGTCATCAAGAAATTGATGCAATTTTCCATCATCATTAAGAATATCTCTAACCTCTGCACAGAAAGCATTACCATCAATAAGAGTAGGTGTGTTTTCAACGGTACGCTCACCAATTGCCCATGCGTTACTGCTATCTCCGTTACCTGCAATTAAGAATGTTCTTGTGTTTGTTACAAACTTTTCAGGGATTAGAGCAGTGTAGCCAAGAGCAAATACTAAGCATACAAATGCAGCAATAGCAATAATCCAAGATTTTTTAAGCAAAAAGTAACCGACATCTCTGACGTCGAATTCCTTCAAGCCTTTCTTTTTAACAATCTCATTTTGTGAATTCATATATTGACTCCTTGTATATTAATCGTTGTTGATAATAGAAAAAGCATTATCGTGAAATAACTTCTTTGCGTAATCCTTACCATAAAGCTTTTCGACTTTTTTATGTGCTTTTGATAAGCACGGAATAATTACTTTATCATCGTGAGCATCTGTTGAAATGATATCAACAAGTTGATGCTTTAAAGCTTTTTTAATTAGTCTAGCCGTTTTGCCTATTTTAAATTTTGTGATTGATCCGGCATTTATTTGCAGGCTAGCTCCCAATTCTTTTATTTCTCTGAGAAACGAAAAACTATTTGCAAAAGCTGTGTATCTTTCAATGTGAGCGATAATTGGCTTGTAACCTTTTCTTGTAAGTCTAGAAATAGAATTTTGAATATCAAATTTACTTGTATTAGGGCGAAATTCTATTAATGCATATGTACCTTGATTTATAGTACGACATTTTTTTGAAGAAATTGATGATGAGATATCACTGTGGAACATAATTTCGTTGCCAAGCAATAGAGTCATATCCGGTAATGCTTCTTTTGTGTACTCTTTAAGACGTTCAAGGTTTTGAACGAGCCTATCATTATATTCTTCAATATCATTATCATCTTCGAATTTGTGTATTTTAAAATGAGGTGTAAAGCATATGGTTTTAATGCCATCATTATATGCAATTTGAAGCATCCTTTTCGATGTGTCAAAATCATTTGCACCATCATCAACACCAAAAAGAGCATGACAATGTAGATCAATAAAATTGTACAAAACAATTACCCCTTGTGTGTATTTTAAACAACAAATATAATTTTAGCACACGCAAATAAATTTGTCAATAGTAATATTTAATATAGGTATACATTGATTAAAGTTGACAAAACGAAGAAAATTTGATAAAATGAACAGGATAAGGAGGTGTGAAAATGAATATTTTATTTTGTGCTTTAAATAGTAAATTCATACATTCATCACTTGCACCTTGGTACTTAAAGGCATCTGTTGAAAAAAATAATAAAATTAGCGCACAGATTCTTGAAGGAACTATTAATGAAAGCGAAGACGTACTTCTAAATAGAATCCTATGTTGCGATTTTGATATGATAGGATTTTCAACATATATTTGGAATAAGGATGTTGTTTTATCACTTGCTAAAAAGGTGAAAGAGTCGAAAAGCAATGTTAAAATTCTTTTAGGAGGTCCTGAGGTTAGCTACAATGCTGAAGAAATATTGAGTGAGAATTTGTTTGTCGATTACATAATCTCAGGTGAAGGTGAGGAACCGATTGCAAAATTGGTGAATGGAGAAAACGAAGAAACAATAGAAGGGCTTTGTTATAGAAACAGCGAAAAAATATTAATAAAACCCCCATACGTATCTAAGTTTGATCCACCGTTTCCTTATTCAAATGAGTATTTTAATGCACTAAACGGAAGAATTACATACATAGAGACAAGCAGAGGGTGTCCGTTTAATTGTGCGTTTTGTCTTTCGGGAAGATGTGGGAGTGTGCGCTTCTTCGATTTGGAAGAAAGCAAGAAAAAAATATTACTTCTTGCAAATAGTGGAACGCAAACAGTAAAATTTATTGACAGAACATTTAACGCAAACAAAAAAAGAGCAATTGAGCTTTTTAACTTCATTATTGATAGTTATAATGACAAAAAAATCCCACACAGTGTCTGTTTTCACTTTGAAATAGAAGGTGAGCTTGTTGACGATGAAACAATAGAGGTTTTAAAAAAAGCACCGGTTGGCTTGTTCCAATTTGAAATAGGCTTACAGAGCTTTAATGAAAAAACTCTTGAATACATAAATAGAAAAGCAAATCTTGAAAAACTTGCAAATATCATAAAAGAAATAATTTCGCTTGGAAATATTCACGTACACATTGACTTGATTGCCGGGATGAGCTACGAGGATATAAATAGCTTTAAAAATAGCTTTAATTCCGCAATCAAATTAAGACCTCATATGCTTCAAATAGGATTTTTAAAGCTGCTTCATGGTGCGGAAATGAGAGAAAATAAAGAGAAATTTGTACTTGAGTATTCAAATGAGCCACCGTATGAGGTGACTTCTACCGAATGGATAACCGAAGAAGAGTTGAAAAAACTACATATTTTCGAAGATGCATTTGAAAAAATATACAATTCGTCAAGGTTTAATAACACCTGTGAATATATTTTTTCCAAATATGACAATGTATTTGATGCTGTTATGAATTTCGCTTTGTATTGTGAAGAAAACAAGGTTAAAAACAACTTGGATGATTTCACAGAAGCTATACTTAATTATTTTGCTGATAATCAATATATAAATAGAAGAAAATTGCGAGATTTTTTGGCACTTGATCGCCTTTTAACCAATAGAATGGGTACTCTGCCCGAATTCTTGAAAATCCACTCTCCAACAATCAAAAAAATGCTAAACGAGTTGGAAAAATGCGAAGAAACCAAACGTGAAAAAAACGTAAAAAGAGCAGCGACGATTTTGCCGACTATGAATAAATTTGTTTATGTTGATTATAAAAATTTTAATAAGGTTCAAAAAACATATCAAATGCACGAATTTTTTATAAAATTTGACGAAAATCAATTAATATTTTAAAAACTCTTGAATTTATACATAAAATGTAGTATAATATGTGCGAAATAATTTAAGGAAGTGAAATAAATGTCAGAATGCTCGCACGATTGTGCAAATTGTTCATCTAAATGCTCACAGGCTATTCCAAAGGAACAATTAAATCCTTTGAGCTCTGTCAAGCATGTTATTGGTGTTGTGAGTGGTAAAGGTGGCGTTGGTAAATCAATAGTTACCTCGATGCTCGCTGTTTTAATGCAGAGAAAAGGATACAAAACAGCAATATTGGATGCAGATATTACCGGTCCTTCAATTCCAAGAAACTTTGGAATTAAGGAAAGAGCGATGTCGAATGGTGAATATTTATTGCCGGTTTCTTCAAAGACAGGCATTGATATTATGTCAGTCAATCTATTGCTTGAGGATGAAACTAGACCGGTTGTATGGCGTGGTCCGGCAATTGCCGGTACGGTTAAACAATTTTGGACAGATTGCGTTTGGAATGATGTTGACTATATGTTTGTTGATATGCCTCCGGGAACAGGAGATGTACCGCTTACAGTATTCCAATCTTTGCCACTTGATGGTATAGTTGTGGTAACAACTCCACAAGATCTTGTTTCAATGATTGTTGAAAAGGCAACTAAAATGGCACAAATGATGAACGTTCCAATCATAGGTATAGTAGAGAATATGAGCTATATTGTATGTCCTGATTGCGGAAAGAAAATTCATATATTTGGCGAAGAAAAAATAAATAAGGTTGCTTCCAAGTATGGCTATGAGCTACTTGGCAATCTACCAATGGATGGTAAACTTGCTTCACTTTGCGACAAGGGAATTATTGAGCTTATGGAAAATGATTTTCTTGATAAAGCAATAGAAACCATCGAAAATAAATTTGATCAAAAATAATATTTTACATAAAGGAGTTCCCCTATGAAAAAGAAAATGACAACCGTTGCTTTCAATGGCACAGCTGAGCAACTTGCAAAGCTAGACGAACTCATTGCAAAGCACAAAGGTGAGAAGGGCGCACTTATGCCAATTCTTCAAGGAGCACAAGGTATCTACGGATATTTGCCAATTGAAGTTCAAAAGCATATTGCACTTTCTATGGATGTTCCACTTTCCGAGGTTTACGGAGTTGCAACATTCTACTCTCAATTCATTTTGAACCCAAAAGGCGAGTATGCAGTTGCTGTATGTCTTGGTACTGCTTGCTACGTAAAAGGTGCCGGCTTACTAATGGACAAGCTTGAATCCTTACTTGGAATCAAGAATGGTGAGATTTCAGACGACAGAAAATTCAGCCTAGATGCTACACGTTGTATCGGTGCTTGCGGTCTTGCTCCCGTACTTACCGTAAACGAAGAGGTATATGGCAGACTTACTCCAGATATGATCAAGGGAATCCTTGATAAGTACAACAAATAAGAAAGGACGGAAATAAAAGATGATTAAGAATGTCGCAGAATTAACAGCAATAAGAGATACTTATGCTAATAAAATTCATTTCCGTAAACATGATGCTGGAGCAGAGGTATCTGATGGAAACATCAAAAAGCACGTTCTGATTTGTGGTGGTACAGGTTGTACATCATCAAAGAGCGTTCAAATTAAAGCTAAGATGGAAGAGGCAATCAAAGAAGCCGGTATCCAAGATGAGGTACAAGTAGTACTCACAGGATGCTTTGGTCTTTGTGCTCTTGGTCCAATTGTAATAGTATATCCTGAAGGAACATTCTATTCAAGAATTGAAATTAAGGATGCAGAAACAATCGTTAAGGAGCACCTTGTTGGTGGAAATCCAGTAAAGAGCCTTCTTTACTCAGAAACAGTTAAGGGTGATGAAATTCTTTCACTTAACGAGACAGCTTTCTATAAGAAGCAAAAGCGTGTTGCTCTCCGTAACTGTGGTGTTGTTGACCCTGAATGTATCAACGAGTACATTGGTACAAACGGTTATATGGCACTTGCTAAGGTTGTTACAGAGATGACACCAGACGAAGTTATCAATACAATCCTTGAGTCTGGTATTAGAGGTAGAGGTGGTGGAGGATTCCCAACCGGTAGAAAGTGGATGTTCGCTGCTGCTCAACCTAAGGGTCAAAAGTATGTTGTATGTAACGGTGACGAGGGTGACCCAGGTGCATTTATGGACCGTTCAATCCTTGAAGGCGACCCACATGCTCTTATCGAGGCTATGACTATCGCTGGTTATGCTATCGGTGCTAACCAAGGTTATGTTTACGTTCGTGCTGAGTATCCAATCGCTGTAAACAGACTACAAGCAGCTATTGATGCAGCAAGAAGAGAAGGTCTACTAGGTAAGAATATTTTCGGTACAGACTTTGAATTTGATATGCAAATCAGACTTGGTGCTGGTGCTTTCGTATGTGGTGAGGAAACAGCTCTTCTCACATCTATTGAGGGTAACAGAGGTGAGCCACGTCCACGTCCACCATTCCCAGCAGTTAAGGGTCTATTTGGCAAACCAACCATTATCAATAACGTTGAAACATATGCTAACATCCCACAAATCATCCTTAAGGGTGCTGACTGGTTCAAGTCCATGGGTACAGAAAAATCCAAGGGAACAAAGGTATTTGCTCTTGGTGGTAAGATCACAAACACCGGTCTTGTTGAAATCCCAATGGGTACAACTCTACGTGAAGTAGTTGAGGAAATCGGCGGTGGTATTCCTAACGGTAAGAAGTTTAAGGCAGCTCAAACAGGTGGTCCTTCAGGTGGATGTATCCCAGCTTCTAAGTACGATGTAGAAATCGACTATGATAACCTTATTGCACAAGGCTCAATGATGGGTTCAGGTGGTCTTATCGTTATGGACGAGGACACATGTATGGTTGACTTGGCTAAGTTCTTCCTTGAGTTCACAGTTGATGAGTCATGTGGTAAATGTGCACCATGTCGTATCGGTACTGTAAGACTTCTTGAAATTCTTACAAAGATTACTGAGGGTAATGGTGAAATGGAAGACCTTGATAAGCTTGAAGAACTTGCAAATTACATTAAGAGTGCTTCACTTTGTGGTCTTGGACAAACAGCTCCAAACCCAGTTCTTTCAACACTTGCAAACTTCCGTGACGAGTATATTGCTCACATTGTAGATAAGAAGTGTCCGGCAGGCGTATGTAAGAATCTCTTTACATACAAAATCGACCTTGATAAGTGTATGGGTTGTGGCCTATGTGCTAAACAATGTCCAGCTGATGCTATTTCAAGAACAGATTATGTAGCTGAGGGCCATAAGCTCGCTTCAATGCAAATCGATGCATCAAAGTGTGTTAAGTGTGGTGCTTGTCTACCAAGCTGTAAGAAATTCAACGCAATTTATAAAGGTTAATGGAGGGAACTAACGATGGAAAATATGGTAAATGTTAAAATTAACAACAGAGAATACTCAGTTCCTGCTAATTCAACCATTTTAGAGGCTGCAAGATATGCAGGCATTGATATTCCTACACTTTGCTATCTTAAAGATATAAATGAAATCGGCGCTTGTCGTCTATGCCTTGTAGAGGTTAAGGGTGCAAGAGGCCTATGTGCTGCGTGTGTATATCCTGTAAATGAGGGTATGGAAATCCAAACAAACACACCTGCAATTAGAAAAGCAAGAAAGACAAACCTTGAGCTTGTTCTTTCTGCTCACAAAAAGAAATGCTTAACTTGTGTACGTTCAACTAGCTGTGAGCTTCAAAAGCTCTGCCTTGAGTATGGTGTTGATGAAGATCATTTCCAAGGAAATAACAACGAATATCCAATCGATTGTTCAACAGCTTCTGTTATCAGAGATAACGAGAAATGTATTCTTTGCCGTCGTTGCGTAGCTGCTTGTAAGAATATGCAAGGCATTGGCGTTATCGGTGCTAACGACCGTGGATTTGATACACATATCGCATCAGCTTTCGAGCTAAAGCTTGGTCAAACATCTTGTATTGGTTGTGGTCAATGTATCGTTGCTTGTCCGGTTGGTGCAATCTACGAAAGAGATGACACACAAAAGGTATTTGATGCTATCTCAGATCCAACAAAGCACGTTGCAATTTGTGCAGCTCCATCTATCCGTGCTACACTTGGTGAGTGCTTCGGTTACGAACCTGGTACAGATGTTGAGGGCAAGATGGTTGCAGCATTGAAGGCTCTTGGCTTTGATGGTGTATACGATATGAACTTAACTGCTGACCTCACAATTATGGAAGAGGCAACAGAGTTCCTTGGCAGATTTAAAGAAGGAAAGAACCTCCCACTTATCACATCTTGTTCACCAGGATGGGTTAAGTACTGTGAGCACTACTTCCCAGAATTTACTGACAATATTTCATCCTGCAAGTCACCACAACAAATGTTTGGTGCTATGTATAAGACATACTACGCACAAAAGGTTGGACTTGATCCAAAGGATATCGTATTTGTTTCTGCTATTCCTTGTACAGCTAAAAAGTTCGAGGTTAAGAGAGACTTCCAAAATGCAGCAGGTGTTCCTGACGTTGACGTTGCAATCACAACACGTGAGCTCGGCAGAATGATTCAACAAGCTGGTATCGACTTTAAGGCTCTTAAGGACGAGAAGTTTGATGATCCATTTGGTATCGGTTCAGGTGCTGGTGTTATCTTTGGTGCTACAGGTGGTGTTATGGAGGCAGCTCTACGTACAGCAGCCGAGGTTATCGAGGGTAAAGAGCTTGAAAAGCTTGAATTCGACGATGTAAGAGGAACAGAAGGCATTAAGAAGGCAATATACAAGATTGGTGATGTAACTGTTAGAGTAGCAGTAGTAAGCGGAACAGCAAATGCTAAGAAGCTTCTCACAGCTATTAAGAATGGTGAAGAAGAGTATGACTTCATCGAGGTTATGGCTTGTCCAGGTGGCTGTGTAAACGGTGGTGGACAACCAACACAACCGGCAGTTGTTCGTAACAATGTTGACCTTAAGGCTCTCCGCGCAAGCGTTCTTTACACAGCAGATAAGAAGATGGATTTAAGAAAATCACATGAAAACTCTGCAGTTAAGATGCTTTATGATGAGTACTTTGGTGCTCCAAATAGCCACAAGGCTCATGAAGTACTTCACACTAAGTACGTTAAGCGTGGTCTTTAATTAAATATTAAACCGACCTGAATTTCAGGTCGGTTTTTTTAATACGCATAAGCACACAGTGTAAACAAATTGGTGCTTATGCGTATTTTTTTCAAACGCGTGTTCGTATATTGACAACTTTGAGAAAATATGTTAATATAATAGTAGGAAAAGAACAATAGGGAGTATATATATGTTATTTATGTCATTTATTTCAAATTTTGAAAAATTAACGGTAAAATTTTATGACTATATGTTTGAAATAATGAGATTTATATTTATTTTTGGAATACCTTTAATTATAATATGTATAGGTGTAATTTTTCTTCTGAAAATTTTTGTTTTTCCTGCTTTTTTTAGTGGAAGAAAAAAGCAAACATTAACAGTAATAGCAAACGTAGTTGATAAGCGAGAAGAGATGCTTATGAATCCGTCAGGTATATACTATTTATATTATGTTATGTTTACCTTTGGCGAAAATGAAAAAATTGAGCTTAAGGTAACTAAAGGCGAATATAAATCTCTAAACTATATGGATAAGGTTGAATTAACACACAAGGGCGACAAAATAGTAAATCTTATCGTGCTTGAAAAGTCCAAAGAAGAAACCAAGGGCGAAACTAAGTATGCTGGAAGCACAATGCGTTCGTCGCTTAATGAATTAGCACAAAAGAAAAGAGAAGAATAAAAAATCGCAAGCAAATGCGGTGGCTTCTTAAGGACAGTTTCTGAGAATTAAGAACTACGAGCATTGCGAAGGCTAAGAAAAATACGAGAACATTTCGGTGTTTCTCGTATTTTTCTTTTTTGCACATTTGCAGATTTTCTATTCTTATAGTACACTTAAAGCACCAAAGGAAAGGAAGGTGCAATAAGATGAAAAAGTACATTGAACAGAACGGAATTACCTACGAACTCAGAGGCGAGCAATATTACCCCTTGCTTGAACTTCCCAAACAAAAGGAGATCGGCAAGTACGGAAGATTGCACCTTGAATATCTCAAAGCGCA
>JAGAMD010000010.1 GCA_017624905.1 Clostridia bacterium
GGTTGAAAAACTGCGTTTTTCTTCATAAATAAAACTTTTGATTTCTATCGGCGAATTTTCCCTCTCGATGTACACAAGTACACCTTCGGAAAAAATTCACCAATTTCTGCACCCTCTATCTTCGCCCGTCTGTGATATAAGAGGCACAACCGAAATCAAAAGTAAAGAGAAGAGAGGGCTTTTGTTCTCAAATATTGTTTTGCAACAAAAAGGTTGAAAAGCTTTGCTTTTATTCCATAAGAAATCTGTGATATAGGGGCATAACCGAGGATAAAATGGAAACAAGATATTACAAGGTAACAAGAATTGAAGGCGAGTATGCATATATCACCGATGAGGAGTCGGGGGATGAGATATTTATAGCTCTGTTTCTCTTGCCGGAGGGCACAGATATTGGCACACGTCTTAAGTATGAGCTTTTACAGTATGAAATTGTAGAATAAACAAAAAACAGCGACACGTGTCGCTGTTTTTTCTGTTTTTATCTCTTTTTATATTCCTCAAGAATATCCTTTGATACCCAGTTTAGAGCCTCCTCCTGATGGGGGAGGTGTCTGCGAAAGGCAGACGGAGGGAGAGATATAGAGATTGTTAGATTATCTCTTTTTATATTCCTCGAGAATATCACGAGAAACCCAGTCGTTTGTTTGCGGACTATAATGGATTAGGTCCCATCTAAATAGAGTGTATGGGTCCTCGGGATTATAGTGTGGTGCACGAGTGCTGTCAAACATTGTTACGTTTGGCACCTCATTACATAGGTCGCTGAAAACCTCGTTTATAAAATGCATACTCGGCAGGTGCTTACCGTCCTCAATGCCCTTGAGGACAGCCTCAAAGTTCATTTTGTGAATAACAATAGGAAACTCATAGCCGAGTGCTTTGCGTAGACCAGAAAAGATAGTCTTATATGTATTTTTTAGCCTATCATTGTCCTTTAGATTGGGAATAGCTTGCCAAAATTCCTGCTCACCACCACGCCAGTGCATACCGACAAAGTCAGGCTCTAGCTCATTTTCCTCCATATACTTTTTGAAAAGAGATAGCACGTGAGATGCAAATGGATACATAGAAATATCACAGTCGCCTAGTTTACCAGGGATTAGCTTTTTTGGTCTCTCTGGTGACCACATACCATATACACCCTGCGAGCCGATTGAAATATGAATTATATATAAGTCTGGCAATTCTACCCCATTATCTATGTCAGATTGCCAGTTTTTTGCAAGACAGTTAGGAACGGAGTAGGTGTTATCTTGGTTCTCAGCTAGATTCATACCATAGCTTGTATAGCCTGTAAACTTTAATTTTTCTGTATCAAATGACTGGTTAGGCTCACGATTTAAGCCAAAAACATTTTTAAGAGGCTCCTTTATAATGTCGCCCTCGGTCATAGGTACACCGTGTCCCGTGGCATTAGACTGACCAAAAATCATAAAAACTGCTATCTTTTTCATTTTATTTTACCTCTTCGATATAGTAAAGCTGTGATTCATAATCCCCCCAGCTTTCCGCTAGCATAAGTCCGTTGTACATAAGTGTAGCACCCTTATAAATTTTGTCATCATTTACCTTATAGTATTTAGTCTCATCGAGTCCACGTAAACGAACAAATTCCGGATGTGTGCTTGCCTCAGTTCTGTGTTTAACGGCACAAACAAGAGCTTCACTTTTATCAGCCGATGCAACCTGCCATACACAGTATAGGCTGTCTGTCTCATAAGGTGAGATAAGACGAGAATATTCGCCCCTCTGAATTAGCTCGTAGTGGTCTTTGAATTCTTTAATTTGGCGTTTGATTTCTGTTTTTTCCTCGTCTGTCATTTTGTTTACATCAAGCTCAAGACCGTATGTGCCAAAGTAAGCAACATTGCCTCTTGTTTTTAGTGGTGTAATTCTGCCTGTTTGGTGGTTGGGTGAGGCTGAAACGTGTGCACCCATTGTAGAAACAGGGTAGATAAAGGATGTTCCGTGTTGAATTTTCAGTCTTTCAATCGGGTCAGTGTCATCGCTTGTCCAAGCCTGTGGCATATAGTAATGCATACCACAGTCAAAGCGACCGCCACCACCTGAACAGCTTTCAAACAGAATGTCAGGATAACGAGAGGTGATTCTTTCAAGCAATTCATATAAGCCGAGCACATATCTGTGATAAATCTCACCTTGCTTTTCGGCAGGAACCTCACAGCTATATAGGTCGGTTATGTTTCTGTTATAGTCCCATTTTACATAAGTAATATTTGCAGAGTCGAGAATTTTACAAATTTGGTCATATGTGTTGTCTCTTACCTCTTTTCTTGACATATCAAGAATAAGCTGATGACGGGCAAGAGTAGGCTGACGATTCGGCATTTTGAATGCGTAGTCGGGGTGTGCACGATAAAGCTCAGAATCCTCGTTTATAGCCTCCGGCTCAAACCAAATACCAAATTTAAGACCGGTATCGTTTATTCGCTTAACAAGCTCACCAAGTGTACAGCCGAGCTTTTTCTCGTTTACAAACCAGTCGCCAAGACCTGAGAAGTCATCATCACGCTTGCCAAACCAACCGTCGTCCATAACAAATAGCTCAACTCCAAGCTCGGAGGCGTCCTTAGCCATAGAAACAAGCTTGTCTGCGTTAAAATCAAAGTACGTGCCCTCCCAGTTGTTGATAAGCACAGGGCGACGTGCGTTTTTGTATTTGCCACGGCAAAGGTTGTTTCTGATTGCTTTGTGTAGGCTTTGAGATGCCATTTCAAAGCCATTATATGAAAATGTCATCGCAACCTCAGGTGTTTGGAATTTTTCGCCACCTTCAAGTGTAAAATCAAAGTTTTCGGGATTGATGCCGATAACCAAGCGAGTGTTGTCTTGAATATTTCTTGATGCACTGATTAAAAAGCTACCACTGTAAACAAACGCAAACGCATAAACATCGCCTGTTGTTTCTGTTGCGTTTTTATTAGCAAGCATACAGGACGGGTTCATAATATGACCTGATGCTCCACGAGTTGAGAAAACCTGTGTTTTCCCGTGTAAAACAGGAGCTTTTTGGAAGCGTCTTTCCTGTGCCCAACGTCCCTCAAAGGAAACTAAATCAAAATTGCCATAGTTAAAATCGAGGTTTAGGGAAAGAGCCTTTTCTATATGGATTTTTTCATTTGTTTTGTTTTCAATTACTAATGAACGTGTGATTAGGTCGTATTCCGGCAAAACACCATAATATAGGTGTAGATATACATCGTAAACACGGTCCTTTAAGGTAACAACAAGAGTTTCTCCCTCATCACCATAAAATGCAGGCAAGCCCTCAAGGGAATATTTTCCGCTTTTTATTTCCGCGGATACAAAAATCGGTTGAAGTCCCATTGTGCCGTCTGCGTGTCTAATATTTATCGCACTTTCACGATAATCTCCACAGCCAAAGCAGGAAATTTCTTGCGGGATATGGTCAATTCTTGCCCATACCTCATCACCCTTTATCTCCTCATTTTTTGGAGTATATGGCCACATATCGCCATATGCTGTATAGGAAAGATTGTCGTTTTCTATTTTTCTGCCGTAATATGTATGCAATAGCACACCCAATTTATTTACAGCCATTTGATATGTAGTGTTTTTAGTTTGAATTGTGTAGGTTTTTTCTTGTTCGTTATAAATAATAGCCATAAAGCGTCCCCCTAAGGATAGTGTTAACTCTAGTATATCATTTATAAAATGATATTTCAATAAATTATTGACGATAAATAAGTAAAATGATATAATATATTTATCAAGTGCAAGGAGAGAATTATGGAAATAGGATTATCAACACCCGGATTTATAAACGAACAGCTTTTTAAAGGTATGCAAGAAGCAGGTATTAAGCATATGGAGGTTTCCGTTTCAAGAGAGCTTAGTGAAAAGCTTTGCTATGAGGATTTAAAATGCTGGGCGGAAAAATATAATGTAAATTTATGGTCGTTTCATCTACCGTTTTGGCCATTTAACGAAATTGATATTTCAAAGCCGACTCTTGCAAAAAGCAGTGTAGAGTATTTAAAGGGCTACATAGAAAAGGGAAGCAAGATAGGTATAGATAAATATGTAATCCACGCAAGTGGTGAGCCTATTGGCGAGGACGAGAGAGAATTGCGTATGCAAACCGCAAAAGAGAGCTTGAAGGAGCTTGCCGGCTATGCTGACACATTTGGCTCTGTTATCATAGTAGAAAATCTGCCACGCACCTGTCTTGGTAGAGATTCAAGTGATATTTTGGAGTTGCTTTCAGCTGACCAAAGACTAAAATCCTGCTTTGATACCAATCATCTTTTAAGCGAGGACTCAGGGGAGTATATAAAAGCAGTTGGTGAAAGCATAGTAACAACTCACGTATCAGACTATGATTTCAAGGACGAAAGACATTGGCTGCCGGGCGAGGGAAAAATAGCTTGGCAAAAGCTGATTTCCGACCTTAAGGGAGTTGGCTATGATGGAGTTTGGTTATATGAAATCGACTTGGGGGCACCTTGGACAATACATAGAGATAGAGATTTGAGATGCCAAGATTTCAGCGATAACGCAAAGGAGCTATTTAGTGGTAACACACCAAAGCCAATCGGCACACCAAAACCAAATCTATAAGCTAAAGGGTCGCTTGTGCGACCTTTTTCTTGACTTTATACTAAAGCTATGGTAAAATACTTGTAGTTAGTTTAATAGGGAGATTTTTATGACTTGGTGGATAAAAATACTTATAATAGTTGCACTTTTGGCGTTGATACTTTTGCTTTTAGGTCTTTTTGTAATGCTTGTGGTTGTGCCACTTGCTGTTATAATAGCGACTATTATAATAATTTGCATAATAGTTAAAAAGGTAAAAAAGACAGCAAAGGCTATTGTTGAGGCTGAGGAGGAAATAATGAACGACCTTCTTTTTGAGGTTGAAAAATCCTACGAGGGAAAAGACATTGAGGGTACATATCGCGAGATAAAATAAACTAAAGAAGTTGCTTGACAACTTCTTTTTTTATTATGTGCTTTTTTGTTGATTTTTTAAATAATATATGCTATAATAAGCATATAATTTTTGAGGAGGGAGCTTTATAATGGAGAGCATAGCAGCGTTTTTACCAATTCTTATACCAATTATTGTAATTGGCGGACTTTTATTACTACCAATACTACTTTTGCTATTACCTGTTATCCTTTTATTATTGCCTGTAATTTTGATAATTGGAGTGCCACTTCTAATTATAGTTTTTGTAGTTAGATTTGTCATTTCCTTTGTTGTTGGCTTAATTATAGGATTTGCTGAGACAGCCTTTGCAGCATTGGCACCTACATTATTACTACTATAATGACAGAAAAGTCGCACACGTGGTGCGACTTTTTTTGTTTTTGGGAGAGCAAATATACAAATGCTTGACTTTGGTTAGCTCTTGTGTT
This sequence comes from Clostridia bacterium, assembly GCA_017624905.1. Lineage (GTDB taxonomy): Bacteria > Bacillota > Clostridia > Oscillospirales > CAG-272 > RGIG2000. The sequence goes on from JAGAMD010000010.1 coordinate 5,410, forward strand.
AAAATAACTACGTATATAATATAAATAAAGGAGGACTAAGGTGTGCGAGACTATTTAAGCGAAATTAAAAACATGTCGTACAAGGAAATGACAGCCTTAAGCGACGAAATACGTCAAAAAATAATCACCACAGTTTCAAAAAACGGTGGACACCTTGCCTCCAATCTCGGCATAGTGGAGACAACGGTTGCATTGCATCACGTTTTTGACTCGCCAAACGATAAGCTTATTTTTGATGTTGGACATCAGTCCTATGCTCATAAAATACTAACAGGCAGAGAGGACTCATTTGATACTCTACGCAAATTTGGTGGTATATCGGGCTTTCCAAACAGATGTGAAAGTGAGCACGATGTATTAAACGAGGGACATAGTGGCACATCAATTTCGGCAGCGCTTGGTATTGCCGAGGCAAATAAGCTAGCTGGAAATGATAACTATGCCATAGCGATTATTGGCGATGGCTCTTTAACAAACGGTATGGTCTATGAGGCGTTAAACAACTGTGCACACAGAGGACTTAAGCTGATTATTGTAATAAATGACAATGAAATGGCTATTTCTAAAAACGTTGGCGGTCTGCCTAAGTATCTGTCAAAATTCAGAGTGAGCCGTAGCTATTTCAGACTCAAAAGAAGTGCAAAGCGTGGCTTTAGATTCATTCCTATTATCGGTAAGCCCTTTGCAAGATTAACAGCCGGAATTAAAAACGCATTTAGACGTGCGTTTGTAAAGAGCACTTTCTTTGAGGACTTAGGGCTTGACTATATCGGCCCTGTTGACGGCAATAATTTAAAGAAGCTTGTTTTGGTTTTAAAGGAAGCAAAATCACGTGGCGACTGTACAGTTGTACATATTAAAACTAAAAAAGGGTTCGGCTATGAGCAAGCAGAGAACGAGCCTAGTAAATACCACGGTGTTGGTTGCTTTGACATAGAAAATGGAGCAATTGACTCGACTGAGGAAACATTTTCAACCTTTGTAGGCAATACTCTTACAAGGATGGCAAGAGAGGATGACAAGATTTGTGCTATTACCGCTGCTATGTGCGACGGCACAGGCTTAACTCCATTTGCCGAGGAGCATCCAAATAGATTTTTTGATGTTGGTATTGCTGAGGAACACGCAATAACCTTCGGTGCCGGCCTTAGTGTAAGCGGTATGAAGCCTGTTGTGGCTATGTACTCAACCTTTGCACAAAGAGTATATGACCAAGCATTTCACGATATATCAATACAAAAGCTACCGATGACCTTGCTCCTTGACAGAAGCGGACTTGTTGCAGGTGATGGAATAACCCATCAGGGCATATTTGACGTCTCGCTGTTTTCATCAGTTCCAAACGTGAAAATCTACTCGCCGGAAACGTATAGCGAGGTCGAAAAATCACTAAAAACAGCACTAAGCGATAACGATTTTGATATTATAAGATACCCTAAGGGAAGTGAAAAATCATACACTCCGTCCCTTGAAATGATATATGACGAGAATAATATGTATTATTATTCAAGCAATATAGATAAGGCTAAAAATGTTATTATCACCTATGGCAGAATAACCTGCCTTGCAAACGAGGTGATAAATGAGCGTAAGGATGATACCGCACTTATTAAGCTTGTGCGTATTTTCCCGCTTGATTATGAGGAAATAGCTAAGCTGTGCAAGGACAAGGAGCTTGTATATATTCTTGAGGAAGGATATATTCACGGCGGTGTTGGTGAAAAGCTAAGCGGTACACTAAATAGAGTAGCCAAGAATGTCCACATCCACGCAATAGAAGGACTGCTTGAGCACGGCGAACTTGACGACTTGTATCGCATTTGTGGCTTTACTAAGAACGAGATAATTAGTCGAATGAATAATGTTTGTTGACAATAGCTTTATAATATGATAATATTAGATTAGAAATTATAAATATTTTTGGAGGAAAAATGAAAAAGATTATTTTAGCATTAGTGTTAGCTCTTGTGTTTACTTGTCTTTTTGTAGTTGGCATTTCAGCTACTGATAAAGGCGTATATTATTTGGTTCAAGATAACACATCCGAGCTTGCAACCACCTTAAAGGACGAGGGCAAGAATGTTGTTGGAATAGCTGATCTATACAGCAATGCAACAACACCGCTTTTCACTACTCTAAACGATGGCGACAGCGTTGTAATAGAGCTCGCGGAGAATATTAACTATACACCAAGTGGAAAAACATCCAACCCAACAACAACAGTTGCTATGAGATTAGAAAAGGCAATAACTGTTACTGTAAAGTTTGGTGCATATTCTTGGTGGGTTTCTGACGACTCAAACTATTGTGGATTTATCATTAACAACACAGGTGCAACACTTAGACTTATTGGTGGTAAGCTCCAAGATGGAGAAAATGCAGTTGCAGTTAAAGATGCCGGCTCATATTCAGTTAGTACAAATACAAATGATATAGACTTTTATGGTGGATATGTAGGAATTTATACAGGTTGTGGAAGCCTTTATGCTGAAAACCTTATTGCTGTTGGCGCAGAGGAATTAGTATATAGAAACGGCAGTATGGATTCAAGCACTGCAAATTATGAATTTAAGAACTGTTCACTAAATGTTAAAAAGGTTAATCTTTTTGCTATTGCTGATAAAACAGGCTATAATGCACAACCGGTTGCGCTAAACATTGATGGCGGATATTATGACGGTATATGTCTTACTAACTTGTTAGAATCCTCTGTGAAAAACGCAACAGTTGACATTGAAAAAGCCACTATAAGCGGTAAAGCTATAGAGTGTAGCATTTTTATTGACTCATATAAGGGAGTAAACGAGTTTAATTTCACACTTGACAATGTTAAGTTGCTCGGTAAATATCATGCTGAGGGAGACAGTAACCTAATAGTTGCAAACAATTGTGAATTTAAGGAGATCTGTCTAAAGGGAGATAGCTCAGGCGGTGCCGATGCAATCCTTACAGACTGTACATACGAATCAGTTGACTTTGCTAGTAAAGATGGTACTCTTACACTTATAACAACTGCAACTTGTGAAAATGCGGGAGAAAAGACTGTTTTGACAAAGGACGGCTCAACACCTGACGCAGAGTACACAACACAAAACCCGGCACTTGGACACAATATCGATAATCCAACAGGCGTACATTATGATAACTACTTTAGTGTAGGTGCATACACAGGTCTATGCTCAAGATGTAATCTCGAGTCTAAGGAGACAACTCCATCAGCTCCGGCGTTTATAACAAGCAAGGGACTATCAAGCTTTGACGATGGCGAAACAGTTGCAGTTGCTCAAGGCTTTACAATCAATAAGGATATGGTAAAATATCTTGGCGAGGGCTGTGATTATGGAGTTCTTGCAGCAGTAAATGCAGGGGAAGAGGCAATTGCACCATCACTTGACAGCCAAAGTGTGCTTAGTGCATCACTAAAGGAGGGCAACTATGTAGTTACCAACATTAAGGTAGCAAGTATTCCTTTAGCAAACAAGACTACAAACATTGTATTTTGTATGTATGTTGTACAAAACGATAAAACATACTATGTGAGCAACGCACAAACAGGCGAGAGCATCGTTGGCTTAAGCTATGAAGATGTTGTAGAAATAAACAAATAACAGAGAGAGGGGCTTTTAGTGTTGGGCGCTAAAGGACAGTAAAAAAGCCGATACGGATTTATTTCCGTATCGGCTCTTTTCTTATTATACACGACCGCCTTCGGTGGTGAGTAAGTGCGCTCCTTTTGATAGCTTTTAGTGATATGCTATCTTTGATAGCGTGATATTTTTGCTCTAGCAAAAGTGATATTTCTAGGCACTGCCTTGAAGTGATATTCTGTTCGCTGGGAAAACTCGCGTAGCGAATACCACTCGGTGTAAGCCGAATATCACTGCAAAGCAATATAACTCGCAGAAGGCGAATAGAGTTGGCGTAGTGTCCTCAAGAACACAATGCCTTATGGGGGATTATAGGGGGATTTATTCTTTCTTCTAATGTTCTTATCTATCTTTTATTCTTTTATTCTTTCTCTCTTTTTGTTTTCTCTTTTGCTACTTTTCTCTTGCTTTTTCTCTCTTTCGTGTTTTCTTTTTTCTTTCTTTTCTTTGATTTCGTCCCAGCTTCGTCCCAACAAAAATTTTCAAAGTGCCACAAAGCCAATAACCACAGGGAATCTCGGCGTCCCAAGATCGTTCCACCTTTGCCACAACAAGCTTCGCTATTCTCGGTCAAAATGACATCGATATAAGCCTTCCCTAGCAGGGAAGGTGTCACCTGTGGTGACGGATGAGTAGAATACAATATGTGATAAATTCCTCTCCTCATCCGTCTGCTTCGCATACACCTTCCCCGCGGGGGAAGGCAACAGAAGATAAGTATGGGCGATTATTGGTCGCCCGTCAAATACAAGATTTCTCCATTCGCTAGGCTTGGTAAAAATGACAAAATGTTACCTGTCATTTTGGAGCGTAGCGATTAATGACACTCGAAATTTTAATTTCGTTAGTGGAATTATGCAAGTGAATGCAATGAATCGTAAGAATCTTTAATATAGAAAATCGGCTTTCTATCTTTCTTGAAAAATTGCAAAAGTGTACCGGCTCGTACCGGTTTTTTTGTTTTACAATAGAGGTGCGAAGGCAAAGGAGGAACTAATGGCAAAGAAGGACGAGCAACTATTTTTTATAAGCGAGAGCAAAAAAAGGGACGAAAAGAAAAAAAGGCGCAGAAAAGCAAAATCATTAAGCGAAAACACCTCGTTTAAGGAGTCTTTTGCTAAAATCCTTGCGCTAGAGGTCCCGAGTGAAGCACTTGCAGACGTGATAAAGGAGTCGCCTCTTGGAGAAAAAATAAGCTATCAGGAGGCAATACTCCTTGCACAAATTATAAAGGCGACAAACGGTGATACACAGGCTGCAACCTTTGTAAGAGATACCTCCGGAAACAAAATTAAGGAAACGGACGGCAAGGAGATACAAAGGAAAAAATTTGAGGATTTTTAATACACAGGAAAGGAGATGGAAGAAATAAAAGTTGGAGAAATTAAAGCACATTCTATTATGCTTATCTGTCCGGAGGTGGAAATAAGCTACGATGTAGACGACGAGGACAGCTTAACCGACACAATAGAAAGCTTAAGGTGTGATCCAAATATAAGAGATATAGCTCTTGGCATAGTGCCATCAATTAATCGTGCATTTTCTCTTATTGAAAAAAGAGGAGGCACACGAAAAAAGAGCAAAACACTTAGGCTTGAAGCTCTTGAAAAAATAGGCAGACGCTCAAGAGTACCACTCGTCAGCATCTCGCCCGACATACTCTTTGTAGAGAGCATATATTTTGAAAACGGAGAAAAAATTCCGTTTGATGTAGAATGTGATGACGAAATCTATATCCACTCACAAAAAAATGGAGAATACACCTTTATTTACAGCACTAGGCTGAAACGCTTGACCGAAGCAACAAGCGACAACGAGGACATTGACCTTGACGAGGGCATAGCCGAAATTATCCCATACTTTGTAAAGAGTGAGCTAATCGCATCAGAAAACAGCGAGGAATCAAATGCGTCAAGATTGCTTTTTGACGGGATTTTAAAGGAGCTGACCGCTATTAGTCGAGGTAGCACAAATCAAGTGGTAGATACTGTTTATTTCTTTGAGTGAGGTAAATATGGCAAAGAAATACAAATATACATACAAAGAGATAGGCGGAACAAGTCAAAATGAAAAAAAAGGCATTTCATATGTAAAAAATATGATAAACGAAGGCTCAATCAATGTGAAAAGACGGGGACATATAAATGTTGCCAAAATCACGGATATTGACCTAAATCCCTTAAAAATTAATGGTATTTACAGCTACTCACAGATAGAAAACGGCGAAGGACAGGAATATAAAATAGTCCACGCAAAAAATAAGCTTTTTAAATGCAAGAATGATTTTTCAAGCTATGAGGAGATTGAGTCAAGCTCTTTGATAAACGACTCAAAAAGCCAAGCACTCCCTGTCGGCAACAGCCTTTTTATAGTCGGCTGTGGTGAGATGCTTTTATATGACGGAGTCGAGCTGAAAAGTGCATACGGGGACAAAAAAGCATATATACCGACAACAGCATTTGGCATAACCGACATAACACAGCCCGACAAACGAGTGGTGGGCGAGGAGCAAAACCTTTTAACTCCACGCAGAATTAACAGGCTAAGAGGCACACAAAGAACACCTAGCGTGTTTTTGCTTGATAGCAACGTAAGGTACGGAACAAAGCTAATACTTGAGGTTAAAATACGCACTGTAACAAGCTCCCAAGAGGAGGAATACCAAAACGCAACCTCGTATATAGGTATTGATAAGGACGGCAACGAGGTTAGCACGATTGCAACAATTCGCTACGAGGTATCATCAGTCAGCGACGGCTCGTCGTTTTTTGTAACCGAGCCGATAAAGGACATAGATGGAAACGAAATAAGCATAAAAAGGGGCGATAAAACCTATCTATATAATCAATTGCCCTTTGGCGTATCGATAAAAAATCATAAAGAGGTGCACCTATCCTTTGAAACAACACCACCCTTTGAGGACGAGGACAACATAACCGTTGAATACGAGTCAAAAAACGAGGACACAGGCGACAAGCTATCAAACGCAACTCACCTTGCACTGTCAAATAGTGATAACGGAAAAGCTATTTTTGTAGCTTGCTTTGGAGATAATAAGCTCTATTTCAGCGACAGGGACAAGGGAATTTATCATATGCCACAGGGAAACGAAATTTCTCTTGGCAGCGAGAGTGAGCCGATAACAGCAGTCATAAGGCTAAGCGACAATATGATAGGCGTCTTTAAGAAAAACAGCTTTTATCGAGTTAGATTTACCTCGTCAAATGAAAATGGCTATGAGGTGTTTTTCTCAACCGATCAAATCGGTGCAATAAATCAGGGCAGTGCTTGTGTTGTAAACAATGAGTGCCTTGTGTTTAATGAAAGAGGTATATATAGCGCTAGTGATTATAGGTCGGGAGAAAACGCTTTTTCTCTGCTTAAGGAGTGCTCCCCTGACATAAGAGCATACCTTAGCCATCACACAAAAGAGGAAATAAAAAATGCTCTTGCAATATCAGTTGACAAAAAGCATTATCTTTTTATTGGAGAAAATGTATATATTACCGACACCGACTCAAGAGTAAGGAAAAGCACTGCATCAAACTATTCATACGAGCTTTGGGTGTGGGATTTTATGACTGTAACAAGCGTATATGCCGATGGAAACGATATCTATTTTGGTCTTGAGAATGGCGAAATCAGAAAATTTAGCGATAAGTATTATGATACCGACCTGGTTTATTACAAAACCGATGAAAATAGCCTTCTTTTAAAGCAAGAGGAGAACGCAACAGGCTTTGTCTTAGGTGGACTTTATGAAGGTCGTGGGAAGATGGTAAAAATCACTCTTAGCGACCACGAGGTGCTTATAACTCGTGAGGCAGAATATAAAAACGGAGAGCTATGCTTAGCTGAGGGCTTTCTTTATAAGGACGGTACGCCTAAAATTTATGATGGTATGACCATTACACTGTACGACAAGTACGGCACACAGATATCATCCGGCACTGTAGCCTCGACAAATATAGTTAACAGGAGTGTAATAATAGACCACCCGCTTATCGAGGGCGAGGTCTATGTCGCTTATCTAAAGGAAGACGACTCCTTTGAATACGATATTGAAAGCACGACATCGTGCAAATATCTACTGAGAAACGGTGAAAGAATAACCATAAGGACACAAGAGCCACTAACGCTTACACAGCATAGAAGAGAAAATGTAGTATGCGAGTATAAAACCATACCTCTTTGCTTTGATAAGCCGACTACAAAAAAGACACTAAAAAATGTCTATCTAAAAATACCAAAATGGTCAAAAGGGGAAATAAATTTAGAGCTTGAAACCAAAAGAGGCAAGCTGAAAAGAGAAATAAATTTAGGCAACCCCATTGATTTTGACAGTCTTGATTTTGACAGCATTTCGTTAAATAGTGAGCTTGATATTATAGTGAGGGTAAAGGCGTTTATGCGTGGCTTTGAATATCTAAGCTTAAAAATCACGTCAAGCGACGGTAAGCAATTTGGGCTTGACACAATATATTTTGAATATACGGAGGAAAAATGAGTCAGGTATATAAAATAACAGACGAGGAAATTAACCAAACTATTTTACATTCCCCTTATTCACTTGCCGACTCTCCGGCTAAGGCAGGGCTTAAGGCTATGCAGATTAAAAAATATTTCTATGAATTTATTCGATTTTTTGCCGGAAAGATAAACATTCATTTGGATGATATCGGTGAAGGCTTTGATAATATTGATTTGCTCCTTGAAGAGATAAATCAAAAAATACTTGACCTTGAGGCATCAGATTTATCTATCGGCGATGCGATAAAATCAAATATCAAGGCGCACAACATAAGCACGGGAGCGCATCTAGATATAAGAAATGAGACAGTATCAAAGCTAAGTGCACATAATATTAGCTCAACAGCCCACGGGGATATTCGCTCTTACCTAAAGGAGCTTAAGGACAAGCTCAATGTAGCATATACCTTAGCAAGTGGTAAGCAAAGGGTTTATCCATGCGACACAGCCTTAGATGCTATTATCAAAAGTGCAACGGGAGATATTAATGTTGGCGATTTGCTTTTGGTAAGAGATGAGAGCGAGGTTGACTTTACTGTTTTTGAAAAAAGCGTATCACAAGCCCAACAAGACGATATAGAGGTTGACTATACAGCCTTAGTAAACGGAGAGTTTACCTTTGAGGCGGGGAAAATGTACTTTTTCAAGGGTAAACGATTACTTGCCTCAAGGGGCAATCTTGAAACAGGCTTACTTGCTAAGCAAGACGACCTTGACGAGCTTGAAAATCTTGTTTTAGCAAATGCCGAGGCAATAGGAGAAAAGCTAACCGAGCTTGAAAATATTCTGTCCCTCAAGCAAAATAACAAAGAAACGGTTGATAATACATCAGAGGTTGTAACCTTGGAAACCGACCACGAATACAATCTTGGACTAAGAACAAGCGTTATAATTGAGGTTGAGTCAACGAAGATAAATTCAATTATAAACTTCAGAAGCGGAACAACACCAACCTCATTTGATGCACCGAGCGATATCATATTTACGGGTGATGACACGCTAAACGGCAGACTGTATCCTGTTTCAAACCGACTCTACGAGATTAATATTAAAAATGTTATGGGAGCTTTAGTCGCTCGTGTTGGTGCAAGTGACTATGAAGTAATAGAGTGAAGTATTTTGAAAATAACCGCAGAGGGCTAACAAAGCATCACTATATAAGAGGCACAGAAAAAACCGTAAGTGGAACAAGCTCAGTATCAATCGAGGACAGTGCAGGTGTACCTCTAAAAAGAATAGAGATTGTCGGCAAAACAGTGCAAAACGGAGTGCCGAGCAAGGAATTGCCCGTTGATATTCAAAGCTCAAACAGTAATGGAGCAAGCTCTATTCTGTTTTCAAAAAATCTAGCTACTGCTAAGCAGATTTGCAAAGGCTTTGGTTTGTATAGAGAGGAAAACAAAGACGGTAGAAATTGTATTTACTACACCCATAATATAGGCAAAGAGAATGTAATCGAGGGTGGATTTAAGGAAAACACTCAATATACCATTTCATTTGATTGGATTACGGGAAAAGACATCTATGGTAGTACCGGTATCTTCACACCACTTCTAAGAATTCTGTACACAGACGGAACTGCAACAACTTTGAATAATAACAACATATCAAACGTGTGGAAAAACACAACTTTCACCACAACACCGGGAAAAACTGTTTCATCAATAGGCACACTCTCCATAACGAATGTTCAAATATGGATTGATATAGATACCTTTATAATACAAGAGGGAGCAGTAACAAGTCCTGAATACGAGCCATATTTTTGGGATGAAATTCCACTGCCTACATCATTGGAGGTAAGCGGAGAAGAGATACCGCTAATTCTCAGCGAGTATGACAGGATTGTGGTCGATACTTCAAAAAACAAGGTTATATATCATAATGGAGGCTATTATAAGGATTTTTATGCTTCTTCGGGCATGGGCTCTTCCACAAATCCGAGCAAGGTGTGGGCAAAAATCCCCTGTGAATTGACAGGAAACGGCTATTGCTCTCACTTTGAAAAAAACAGCTTTGCGTTTGAAAACAATTTAGGCTTTGGTACCTCCGGAATTTCATTTCTCACATCGGTTTTTGCGTCTACCACAGCTCTTAGTGAGTTTTTAGACGAGCAAACGACAAACGGAACACCGCTTACAATTCTAGCCGAAAAGCAAACACCGACTGAATACGATATAACAAGCACAGAGCTAGGTCAAAGGCTACTTGCCCTGTTTGTACCAAAGGGAGCAAACGGCACACTTGAGCTTTCTAGCGATGTTGGTATTACCTCGCTTGATTTAAGCTACTATTCAGAAACAAAAGAGGACACAGTGAAAATAACTATTAAATACATAAATGAGGCAGGAGAAGAGATAGCTACATTAAAGGAGCATAATGTACGCAAGGCTTCAAAATGCCTAATTATAGCACCGCATATTGAGGGCTATACTCGTGTGTCAACCGAGGTCTACGGTGTGGCAGACGAGGACACAACAATTGAATTACTTTATAAGGAGGCACAGTAATGCTACCATATAAAAATGTATATAGCATACAAGACGGTAGGCTAATAAAAAACAAGGAAAACAAAATTGAATACTATGACGAAGAAGGCAAGAAAAGAGTAAAAACAAATCCATCATATAAGGATTTTGCAAAAGTGGGAATGTATCCCTTAAAGGAAAGCGGACAAGCTGATTCCAAGGGTGAAGGAGCGACCTTATCAACCACGGATGTGGCTCTTTATGAAAAGGCTGAAAAATACGTCATAGAAAACGGCTATATTTTAGTTATGGAGGACAAGAAATGAACGTAAAAAAGCTACTTTTATCAGTAGGTACGCTTTTGCTTTTCACTGTAATTTTTTTGCTCTGCTTCCATTGCTTTACCAAGGCAAGCGAGCTACCAGACGAGATTTCTTTGGAAAAAAATAGCGAAAGCACAATAGCCCCGGAGGGCGATGGTGATAAGAACAGTACAATCAACGAGGAAAGCACCACCGATAAAACAAGCACGGAAAACAGCGATAACACCACTGCCGAAAGCACAACCGAGGATAAGATAACAACCACCGAGGTAGTTTCCAAGGGCAAGGAAATTGGCATATATATAAAGGAAAAGATACTACCCGTTGTTGTAGGTGTTTTAACATCTGTTTCAGCACTTCTTGCTACTTTAGTAGCAATTAAACGCTCACTTACCTCGGTTAGCGAGGCAAAGGACACCTTTAAAAGGGAAGCTAAGGACAGAGAGGAGCAGTTCAAGAAGGAAAGCGAATACTTAACAACAAAGGCAGAGGAAATAGAAAGAACGCTATCGTTAGTTCCACAGCTACAGGGTGAAATTACAGCTTTAGAGAAAAACACGGAAAAGCTGATTAAGAAATGTACATATCTTGGCAAAATGATATCTCTTGGCTTTAGCCAAAATGAAGAGGTTGTAGCAAGTGGCAACGGCAAGAAAATCAGCCGTTTGCTTGAGGAGTGCCAAAGACTAGATACATCTTATGGGAGTGAAAACGAGCAATGAAGAAAATGAAAATTCCTCTTTTGTACGCTCTTTCCTTCCTTTGCAGTGTACTTCCTGTGCTTATCTACTTTCTTATTAATCACGAGAGCTATATAAGCACAACACCGGAAAAGGTTAAGCTTCTTTTCGGTGGTGTTTTGGCAGTTGCTATTTTAATAACTAAGACAATCGGCGTTTTAAAAATCAACTCGGGAATTACGCTTTTTGCATTGGTTTTTGCATTTGCATATCTGCTTGAGGGAATAATAAACGACCTTTTAATCTTTTCGTTTTTAGCCCTTGTTGGCGAGGTTTTAGCGTTTATTGTACGACTGATTATAAAGTCGCAAAGGGAAAAGGACAAATTAGAAAAAACAGAACAAGCAATAGAAAAGGTAATTGCCAAAACAAACGGTAGGGTATAAAAATGAAAAAGACCTTTCAGGAGCTATTTTTTAAAAACGCAGGCTACTTTGCCGTTTTATTAATCTCACTTGCTTATATTGCGGGTAGCTTTATTTTAATTTCATCAACCGGCAAAACCATCTATGAGATAATAGCGACCGGTGTTATTAGCTTAATTGTCGGCGTGCTTATCACAGGTGTTTTTCGCTCTTTGGGAATACAAAAGGGCGAGGAGGACGAAAGGACAATTTCAACGAACCACCTATATGGAGAAACGGTTGAGAGCAGTGTGCCTTACATTGATAAGCTGGAGGAATTTTGTGAGCTTGAAAACAAAAATGCACAAATATCAATACGCAAAAAAATCCTTGCTGTCGTTGGCTTGAAATACGACGATTGCTTTGACGAAAACGGAGTTTGCAAGGAATATAACTACGAGCTATACAGCGAGGAGATAATTGAAAAAGCCAAAAGCAAAAAGCAAAAAAGACGCTACAAAAGAGTAAACTCAAAGCGTAAAAAAGCATACTTTAAGGCAGTAAATATCAAAATAAAGCTTTTAACTCCAAGTGCACTTACCTCATCAAGCATAAAGGAAAACGATCCGTTTAATTTTGGTAAAACCAAAAAGGAATATACCTCACAAAGAAACATTTCCGATATGGCAACAAGAGTAGTAATGGCGATAATTTTCGGCTATTTTGGAGTCAGCTTTGTAAGCGAGGTCAACTTTGCAACGCTCATTTGGAATATACTTCAAATTGTAATGTATATAACCTCCGGTATTATTCAAATGTACGCAAGCTACTCTTGGATTGTTGATGAGTATCGCTTGAATGTCATCAAAAAGATTGACTATCTTCAAAAATTCAAAAAGTTTGCCGAGAATAAGAAATAAATGTATATTGACATTAAGCTCTTAAAATGTTAAAATAATAAAGATAAAAAACACTCGGAGGTCAATATGGAAAACGAGAAAATTTTAGAGCTTAAAAAAATCGCAACCGAAATCCGTTTAGGTGCGGTTGAAGCTGTATTCAATGCAAAATCGGGACATCCAGGAGGAGCACTTTCAAGTGCAGATATTCTTGCTTGTCTATATTTTAATGAGCTTAATGTTGATGTAAGCAATCCAAAATGGGAGGACCGCGACCGCTTTGTTCTATCAAAGGGACATTCCTGCCCGGGACTTTATTCAGCTCTTGCACTAAAGGGCTACTTTGACAAGGAGGAGCTAAAATCCTTTAGACACACAGGAGCACTTTTACAGGGACACCCTGATATGAAGGCGATTAATGGCGTTGATATGTCAGCCGGCTCACTTGGACAAGGCTTTTCCTGTGCTTGTGGTATGGCTCTTGCAGGTAAATTAAATAACAAGAGCTATCGCACATACGCACTCGTTGGCGATGGCGAGAGCCAAGAGGGACAGGTTTGGGAGGCAATTATGTTTGCATCTCACTATAAGCTTGACAACCTATGTATGATTATTGATAATAATGGTCTGCAAATTGACGGACGCGTTAGCGATGTTATGAACGTTATGCCTTATGAAAGTAAGCTAGAGGCTTTTGGTTGGAATGTTATTTCTATCGACGGACATAATATTGCACAAATCCTTGATGCCTTCAAAAAGGCAAAGGAAGTAAAGGGTAAGCCAACTGCAATTGTTGCAAAAACAATTAAGGGCAAGGGCGTTTCCTTTATGGAGGACCAAGCATCCTGGCACGGCAAAGCACCTAACGAGGAGCAATACAATATAGCAGTTAGTGAGCTTACAGCATACAAAAATTCTTTAGGGGGTAATAACTAATGGCAGATAAGATAGCAACAAGAGAAGCCTATGGCAACGCACTTGCTGAGTTTGGTGCAACAAACGAAAACATAGTAGTTTTAGATGCAGACCTTGCCGAGGCAACAAAAACTTGTGTATTTAAAAAGCAAATCCCTGAAAGATTTTTTGACTGTGGTATAGCAGAAAACAATATGGTGTCGGTTGCAGCAGGTCTTTCCACCTGTGGCAAAATCCCATTTGTAAGCACATTTGCTATGTTTGCGGCAGGTCGTAGCTTTGAGCAAATTAGAAACTCAATAGGCTATCCGCACCTAAATGTAAAAATTTGTGCAACTCACGCAGGTATTTCTGTTGGTGAGGACGGTGCAACACACCAATGTAATGAGGACATCGGTCTTATGCGTACAATTCCCGGTATGGTTGTTATCAATCCAAGCGATGGAGTTGAGGCAAGAGAGGCTGTAAAGGCAGCAATCGACTATAATGGCCCTGTATACATTCGCTTTGGTAGACTTGCTCTCCCAATTATCAATGATAACGATAGCTATAAGTTTGAAATCGGCAAGGCTATAAAAATGGCTGATGGTAAGGATGTTACAATTGTAGCTAACGGTATGATGGTAGCAGAGGCACTTGAGGCAAGAAAAATCTTGGCAGAGGAAGGCATTTCAGCTTCTGTTATCAACGCACACACAGTAAAGCCACTTGATGCTAAGACAATTGTAGATGATGCAAAAATCACAGGTGCAGTTGTTGTCAGCGAGGAGCATAATATTATCGGTGGTCTTGGCTCAGCAGTTGCTGAGGCAATAGCAGAAAGCTATCCCGTTCCGGTAGTTCGCCACGGCGTAAACGATGTATACGGTAAGAGTGGTCCTGCTAAGGAGCTTATTGAATACTACGAATTAAACGCAAAGGGAATAGTTGATAAGGTAAAGAAGGCTTTGAGCCTAAAGAAATAAAAAAAGAGTGCCAAACGGCACTCTTTTTATTTTTGTATTCTCAAAATCAAATCATCAAAAGACAGTATGATTAAATCGCTCGAAAATGAAAAAATCAACTATTTTATCATAATAGACTCTACTATGATATCAAACTGATATCCTTCGGCTTCGATTTCAATCCTTTTTGGCATATCGTTTTCGCCCATTGTCAGCCTGTAGCTGCCATGCTCACTATCAAACTCCATTATATCGCCGTTTTCCCCCTTGCTAACGGAAACCAAGCATTCCTCGCTGAGTGAAAACATAGATAAAACAGCAACAGCACCCTCAAGCTCGTTTTTTGGCAGAGTTATCTCCATATCGGAGGCTCTTGCCGTAACCCTTTCTCCCTCGTAGGTAAAGGAAACGGATGAAAGAGAGGACGGCTCGATAAAGGAAACCGAGCTTTTTTCCCCGCTCTTTGTAACCAAAATTTTATATTCACCATTTAAAGTACATTCAGCCTCAATATTCTTATCTTGATATGATAAAATCCCATAGCTTTGGTTGTGGCACGACACAACAAAAAAGAGAAGAACAGGGAGCAAAAACAGACTAAGCCTTTTCATATAATCACCTCGTAAAAAAAGACACTTCCTCGCTAAAATATATGAAAAAAGCTAAAAAATATTACTCAAATTTCACCACGCATACGCTCATATCGTCCTTTGCCTCGTTCCCCTTAGCATAAGACATTATTTTTTGACAAAGCTCGTTTGGGCTTTCGCCCTCGCTTTCACGCAAAAGACCAATAAGCCAAGAGGAGTCTTGCCTTTCGTTTGCAATTCCATCACTAATCATTACGCAAATATCACCGACCTCAAAGGTAAAGGACAGCTTTTCGCTATCAAGCCTTTTCATAATGCCGAGCGGTGCAGTTTTGGATTGTAGCTTGAAAACCTTTTCGCCTCGCTTAATAAATGAGGGAGCAGCGCCACTCTTTAAAAAGCACGATGCACCGTTTGATAAATCAATTTCAAGCAAATCAACACTTGACGAGCACTCAATGTCCTTAGCTCTTATAAAGTTATTCAGCATAGAGAGAGCAAGCTCCTTTTCAGGTGAAACGGTTAGTATTTTTTCAAGAAATGATGTACACATAGACGAGGTAAGGGAAGCATTTTTTCCACTGCCCATTCCATCACAAATTAAAAAGTATTCACGCCCGTCGTCGCTTTTAAATGAAGCAACACTATCACCGTTTATCTCGCCATCCTTAGATATAGAAAGCATATTTGATGTGGTGTTATACATAGGCAGGGTATCAATTTCAATAGTTGCAAGGCTACCATTTTCGTGAAGCACGGGTGCGTCAAGCTTAATGCCTAATTCAAGGCTAAGAGCTTCCTTTAATTCCTCAAGAGTGCAGGTGCTACGCACGGTGTCAACTCCCGCTATTATAATTTGCCTTTTGTTTATTCCTAAAATCTCGATTTTTTCAAATTGCAATCCGCAAACCGTGGCACATTTAATTGCAAGGCTACAAAGACGGTCGCTCTCCTTTTCACCGCCCGTTTCCTTGTCGCAA
Organism: Clostridia bacterium; assembly: GCA_017624905.1. Classification (GTDB taxonomy): domain Bacteria; phylum Bacillota; class Clostridia; order Oscillospirales; family CAG-272; genus RGIG2000. The sequence goes on from JAGAMD010000010.1 coordinate 21,790, forward strand.
TATGCTTGTATCATTTTCGAGCTTAAATCCAGGTTACTTGCACAGGTTAGTAGCTTGTCGCTTTTAATTCTCGTTTTTATGCTCTCACGAGAATACGCATTAATTTTATCTATAATTTTTTCTACATTTGGGCATCTGTGGATAAATTTCTCGTCAAGCGAGTCAAGACCTGCCTCACCGCTGTGATAAGCATCCTCGCTCATTTTACCTATGTTGCTTTTGGTCGTGTCAATATCCTTTTTCCAACAAATTTCCTCCTTAGGACAAGAAAAGCAGTAGCCCTCACACGCTTCAATACACATTCTTTCATAGCTTGTCCTATCAGGAATTTTTGCTTTTTCACTAACATCGTAAAGCATTTTTGAAATATCACCAAAGGAGCCGGAGATTTTTCTTATTCCGTTTGAAATTCTTTGTCCCTCACGCCTTATTATGTGTGTGTCTGCTGTCTTTTTCTTTTCGCTTATATTCATCAAAAATTCGGGCTTAGGTAAAATTTCAAAGCGTAAAAGCGGATACATAATCAAGCTACCACCAAGTATCTCAGGGGCTAAATAAGCAATAGCCTCGTAGCCGGAGGCAAAAATCCCGTACCCCATACTAATAATAAAGGAAGACATAATAGCAAGATAAGAAGATATATGCCAACTAAAGCCACTTATGATACCGGCTAATGCAAACGCAGGAGCAAAGGTGATATTTGAGGCTATGCCAAGCAAAAGACCAACAGCCGAGGCAATAGGCGAGGACACATTTTTTGAAATATACAAAACAAGCATATAGCTAAGCACAATTGATAAATCAATGCCGAAAATTTCTCGTCCGTGTAGCATATAAGCAATACAAAATGCAATTGCAATTAGCGATACAGTTAGATGCTTACTTCTTTTCTTTCCCTCATATAGACCGCAGAAGGCATACGTCAAAACAGGGAACAGTGCCAAGGAAAACACAAGGGCAAAAATATCATAATATTTATATCCGTTTACTATTACATAGTAAATTCCCAAGCCGAGTGCTACCGCTATGGAGATTGACACTCTTAAGGTTATGCTTTCCTTAAACATTCCGCTGAAAAATCCACTCACGCGGGACTCACCTAAAAGATACGCTCGTTTCTCGTTTTTGGAAAGGAACGAGGCAATTGCTCGAAGCACGAGAATTGAAATCAAGGCTATCAGATATACAGGGTCGGCATCCATAAAGAAGATGACTGAGAGAGCCGAGCCGCAAATAGAAAAAAGAGCATAGCTCTTAGTTGCAAGAGCAAAGCAAAGACCAAACGGATAAAGCCCCATAATAAATTCAAGAGGCGTTAAAACAAAGCCAAGAAGAAAAATAAGAGCTTCAAAAATAACAATCCTTGCTTCCTCGGGCAACTTAAATTTTTTCTTAAAAGTATTTTTTACCATAATTTTCTCCATCGTTTTTGTTTTATTATATCTTGTAAAATGAAAGGATTTTGTCAAAGCATATTGTCAAAAAAATGATTGTTCGGTCGCAATAAACACCTAAATGTGAAAACGGGAGATTTTTTAAGAAAATGCCTCGCCCTGTGTCGATAAAAAAATACATAGTTTTGGCAAAAAGTGAATATTTATTTTGCAAAATTTATTGTATTAATAAATTTTAGGTGATATAATTTAAATATAAATTTAAAAAAGGATAGGAAAAATATGTCAAGAGAAAAGACATGCTGCTTTACAGGACACAGACATCTATATAGTAGCTACAAGGCAGAGGACCTGAAAAATGCAATAGAAACAATGGTAAATAAAGGGGTTACAATCTTTATTGCCGGTGGTGCACTCGGATTTGATACCGAGGCAGCAATCGAAGTGTTGCGTCTGAAAAAGAAAAACAAGGACATAGAATTGCATATCTATGCACCCTGCAACGACCAAAGCAAGCTTTGGACGCTCGGTCAAAAAATGCTTTATAAAAAGATATTAAAGCACGCAGACTATGTTGATATGCCGTCGCACTCTTACAATAATCAGTGTATGAAGATAAGAAATTATAAAATGGTAGACAACTCGGCATATTTAATTGCATATTACGACGGCTCGGTAAGGTCAGGCACAGGACAAACCTTCAGATACGCACAAAAGTGTGGTCTTGGCATAATAAATATTTGTAAAGAGGAAGCAGAAGAATATTAATGGAAAAGGTTAGTTGGAAGGGTGGAGCACTCGTTGCACCCGTGCCTCCTGTTATGGTGTCGCTTGGAGATATGGAAAGGAGCAACATAATAACAGTTGCTTGGTGCGGTATTACAAACACAGTGCCACCAAAAACATATATTTCTGTTAGGCCAAGCAGATACTCCTATGAAATATTAAAGGAAAAGAAGGAGTTTGTAATAAACCTAACGCCATCATCACTTGCAAAAAAGGCAGATTGGTGCGGTACATATACAGGTCGCAAGGTTGACAAGTTTGAAAAATGCTCGTTTACTAAGGAAAAAGCAACTAAGGTAGATGCACCAATGATAGGCGAATGTCCAATTTCAATTGAATGTAGGGTTACCGACATAATACCGCTCGGCTCACACGATATGTTCCTTGCCGACATTGTGGCTGTAAATGTGGAAAAATCGCTACTAGAGGGCGACAAGCTCTGCATAAATCGTGCACACCTGTGTGCTTTTGCTCACGGTGAATACTACAAATTAGGCGAACGCATCGGAAAATTCGGCTTTTCGGTAAAGAAAAAACCAAACCAAAAGAAAAAATAAAGAAGCAATCCCCCACCCACTGGTGTGGGAGCCCCATTTGCACAAGGGAGCCGAGGCAAAAAACAACAAATAATGCAGGGACAGGCGACCTAGACTGTCCGCTGAAAATAAACAACAAGGAGAAAAGAAAAATGATTTTTCAAAATGGAGAAACAATAGTATTTGCAGGAGACTCAGTTACTGACTGTGGTAGAAAGCGTCCATATGGTATGGGACTTTGGGAGGGACTTGGCAACGGATATGTACGTATGGTTGATACAAGCCTTGCAATAGATTATCCAGATAGAATGTTACGCATTATAAACGTAGGCGAGAGCGGTGCAGCTAGTAAGGATATGCTTGCAAATTGGGAGCAAAACGTAGAAAAATGCAACCCTGATTGGGTGTTTATTATGATAGGTGCAAACGACGTTTGGAGACAATTTGACGAGCCAAACCTTGATAACAGCCTACTTATGCCGGAGCCATATCGTGCAAATTTAGAGGCTGTATGTGAAAGAACACTTCCAAAGGTAAAGGGAATGTTTGTAATCAGCCCATTTTATATGGAAGCAAACAACAACGACCCAATGAAAAAGCGTATGGTAGAGTACGCAAATATCTGCCGTGAGGTTGTAGAGAAGTACGCTAAGGAGTACAATATCAAATACATAGACGTACAAGAGGATTTTGATAACCACCTAAAGTATCGCTATCCCGCATATATCTCTTGGGACAGAGTTCATCCTAACTGGGTTGGTGGAATGATGATAGCACGTAAGATACTTAAAGCAATAGAGGCGTAATAGGCTGTGACGTGACGGCACAATCAAAATTAAAAGGCGAAAAAGAGGTACATCGTTTGTCGGTGCGCCTCTTTTGTTATTACAAGGTTGAAAAGCTAAGGCTTTTCTTCCAAGGCTAATGCCTTTTAATTTTTATGGGCGACTGCTACTCTGCAGTACGAAGTACAGCGACGACTACGCACTCGCCCATTTCTGCTCGCCACCTCTTCGCCCGTCTAAAACTGTGATTGGGCATTGACACGTGGGCACAACCAAAATCAAAAAATAATTATAATAAAAGGCATCGCTTGAATGGTGCCTTTTGTTGTTATAAGGTTGAAAAGCTATCGCTTTTCTATATTGAAATTTTTTGATTTTTATTGCCGATTTCTGCTCTACCGTACAAAGTACGCCTACGCTTAGAAATCGACAATTTCTGCTCCCCGTCTCTTCGCCCGTCTAAAACTGTGGTTGGGCATTGACACGTGGGCATCACCAAAACAAAAATAGCAAAAAGCAAAAGGCATCGATTGGTCGGTGTCTTTTGCTACTTTTAATGTAACGGAGACTTTTATACTTGCTATTTTCTTTCGCGTGTGATAAAATTAAAATATCAAACTTTCACGAGGTAATTTATGATCAGCATAGCGTACAGTGCGGGACTTTTTGGGATTGACGGGTATTTGGTTACTGTCGAATGCCATTCGGCAAGACGTCTTTCTTGCTTTGAAATAGTTGGACTTCCCGACAATGCGATAAAAGAGGCAAAGGAAAGAGTAAGAGCAGCAGCGATTAACTCACATTTGCCATTTCCTCAAAATGAAATAATAGTAAATTTAGCTCCTGCTGACAAGCGTAAGGAGGGCTCAAGCTTTGACCTTGCTATTCTTATCAGCATTTTAATTAGCGGTGGTGTTTTTGAAAAACCGGAGCTGCTTGAAAATTCTTGCTTTATAGGTGAACTTTCACTATCCGGCGAGGTTAGACGTGTAAATGGCGTTCTTTGTATGGCGGTTGCCGCTAAAAAAGCAGGAAAAACAAAGCTTTTTGTTCCACAGGAAAACGTAAATGAAGCAAGTGTTGTAAAGGGACTTGAGGTTTATGGTGTTAAGTCTGTAAACGATATAGTAAACCATTTTAACGGCTTGAAGGAATTAAGCAAAACAGAATATACTCCATCTAACGAAAATGATGCTTTTAGCTATCCGGATTTTTGCGATGTTATGGGACAGGTAGCGGTGAAAAGAGCGGTTGAAATAGCAGCCGCAGGGGGCCACAATATTTTACTTATCGGCCCACCCGGTACGGGAAAATCAATGATTGCCAAGCGTATACCATCAATCCTTCCCGAAATGACCTTTGAGGAGTCAATAGAAACAACAAAAATCCATTCAGTATCAGGCATCTTGCCACAGGATGTTTCTCTTATAAGAGAAAGACCATTCCGCTCTCCGCACCATACAATGTCAGCGCCGTCGTTGGTCGGTGGTGGCAAAATTCCGCAGCCGGGAGAGGTTTCTCTTGCCAACAATGGCGTTTTATTCCTTGACGAGCTGCCGGAGTTTAATCGCACGGTTACCGAGTCGCTTCGCCAACCGCTTGAGGATGGCAAAATTACAATAACAAGAACAGCAGGTAGAATTACATATCCTTGTAGCTTTATGCTCGTTGCAGCTATGAACCCTTGTAAGTGTGGCTATTATGGACATCCAACACATGCGTGTACCTGCAAAAAAGAGGACATCAAAAAATACGTTTCAAAAATCAGCGGTCCACTCCTTGACAGAGTAGATATACAAATCGAGGTGATGTCGATCGGCTATGGTGAAATTTCAGAAAAGAGAAAAGCAGAGCCGTCAAGCGAGATAAGAAAAAGAGTAAATAAAGCTCGTGCAATTATGCAAGCTCGCTTTGAAAATGACACAACAGAAAACGGCGTAAAAATCACCTGTAATGCTCAAATGGAATCAAAGCATTTACGTAAATATTGCACACTTTCAAATGAGTGCTCGTCCCTTATGGAAACGGCATTTACAGCACTTGGACTGTCGGCAAGAGGCCACGACAGAATTTTGCGTCTTGCCCGTACAATAGCTGACCTTGGCGGAAGCGAGGAGATACAGCCAAATCACATAGCAGAGGCAATCGGACTTCGCTCACTTGACAAAAAATACTTTAACTAAAATTTGGGAAACACCTCATCCACCACTGATAAAGCGAGACTGTATTTACAGCTTGGTGGCTGTGGTCCCCCTTCCCCCGCTGGGGAAGGCAAGTACATATAGCAGAGGCAATCGGACTTCGCTCACTTGACAAAAAATACTTTAACTAATGGTAAAAAACATGAAAAAGAATAAAATTTTAAAAATCAAATTAAGCGAGGATGTGGCAAAGAAATTTGCAATCGTCGCCGAAAATGAAAAAATGACACTCCAAAATGAAATTATGTCTATGATTCGCCAAAAAATCTCTTACTACGAAAGAGTAAAGGGCAACATCAAAAGAGAAGCCCTTGACTCAGCCAATATGAGCGAATATTCAGACGAGGAATAACAAAAAGCCGTTCACTTTATGTAGGACGGCTTTTATGTTTTATACACAAAACGAGAAAAAATATGCACAAATCTATATATTTATTACAAATTTTTAAAAAATAAGTCATAACTATTGAATTTTTTATAGAAAAGTGATATTATTACTATGAACGTGCATACGCACGTGGCTTTTTTGCGCGTAAAAACGTGCCTTAATATTGTAAAAAAATAAAACTGGAGGGTTTTTTATGATAACAAGAAAGAAACAGTCAATGGACGGTAATACCGCTGCCGCTACTGTCAGCTATGCGTTTACAGAGGTTGCTGCGATTTACCCAATCACACCATCAAGTGTTATGGCTGAGCTTACAGACTCATGGAGTGCTACAGGCTTAAAGAACATTTTTGGTGAACAAGTAAAGGTTACAGAGATGCAATCTGAGGCTGGTGCTGCTGGTACAGTACACGGCTCACTTGCTGCTGGTGCCCTAACAACAACTTATACAGCATCACAAGGCTTGCTCCTTATGATTCCTAACATGTACAAGATTGCCGGTGAGCTTCTTCCAAACGTAATTCACGTTTCAGCTCGTTGCGTAGCTTCACATGCTCTTAACATTTTCGGAGACCACTCCGACGTATACGCTTGTCGTCAAACAGGTTATGCTATGATGGCTTGCACAAACCCACAAGAGGTTATGGACCTTGGTGCAGTTGCACACTTGTCCACAATCAAGGGTAGAGTTCCTGTTCTTAACTTCTTCGACGGATTCCGTACATCACACGAGATCCAAAAGATTGAGGTTTGGGACTACAAGGATCTTGAAGAAATGGTTGACAAGGATGCTATCAACGCATTCCGTGCTCGTTCAATTAACCCAGAGCACCCAGTTCTTCGTGGTTCTGCTGAAAACGGCGACATCTTCTTCCAACACAGAGAAGCTTGTAACCAATACTACGATGCATTCCCAGCAATCGTAGAAGACTATATGAACAAAGTAAACGAGAAAATCGGTACTGACTATAAGCTATTTAACTACTACGGTGCACCAGACGCTGAAAGAGTTATCGTTGCTATGGGTTCAGTATGTGACGTTTGCGAAGAGGTTATTGATTACCTAACAGCAAAGGGCGAAAAGGTTGGTCTTGTTAAGGTAAGACTATATCGTCCATTCGTAGCAGAGAAGCTTGTTGAGGCTATCCCGGCTACAGCTAAGAAGGTAGCAGTTCTTGACAGAACCAAGGAGCCAGGCTCACTTGGTGAACCACTTTACCTCGATGTTGTTACATCCCTTGCTATTAAGGGCGTTAACGCTAAGGTTGTTGGCGGTCGTTACGGTCTTGGTTCTAAGGACACAACACCTGCATCAATCTTCGCAGTATATGAGAACCTAAATCTTGACGAGCCAAAGGCTAACTTCACAATCGGTATCGTTGACGACGTTACAGGTCTATCACTTCCTGAAACAGTTAACGTTGACACCAGCGCTAAGGGAACAATCTCTTGCAAGTTCTGGGGTCTTGGCGGTGACGGTACAGTTGGTGCTAACAAGAACTCAATCAAGATTATCGGTGACTACACAGATAAGTTTATTCAAGCTTACTTCCAATACGACTCAAAGAAAACAGGTGGTGTTACAATTTCTCACCTACGTTTCGGCGATTCAGCTATTAAGAGCCCATATTACATAACAAAGGCTGACTTTGTTGCATGTCATAACCCTTCATACATGCTCAAGGGCTACAAGATTGTAAATGACGTTAAGCCGGGTGGTACATTCCTACTTAACTGCCAATGGACAGAGGCAGAGCTTGACGCACATCTACCTGCAGAGGTTAAGAAGTATATTGCTGAGAACAATATTCAATTCTACATTGTAAACGCTATTGACAAGGCTATCGAAATCGGTATGGGTAAGAGAACAAACACAATTCTCCAATCCGCTTTCTTTGCACTTGCTAACATTATGCCTATCGACGAGGCTATCGAAAAGATGAAGTATATGGCTAAGAAGTCATATCTCAAGAAGGGCGAAGCAGTAGTTGAAATGAACTACAAGGCTATCGACGCCGGTAAGGAAGCACTCGTTAAGGTTAACGTTCCTGCCGCTTGGGCAAATCTTGACGTTGCAGACGTTAAGGAAACAGTAGAGGGCAAACGTCCTGAGCTCGTTAAGTATGTTGAAAACGTACTTCTTCCTGTATCTAAGATGGAAGGCGACAAGCTCCCTGTTTCTGCATTTGTTGACTACGTTGACGGTACATTCCCACAAGGTGCTGCTGCATACGAAAAGCGTGGTGTTGCAGTTACTGTTCCGGAGTGGATTCCAGAAAACTGTATCCAATGTAACCAATGCTCATATGTATGTCCACACGCAACACTCCGTCCATTCGCTATGAACGCTGATGAGGCTGCTAACGCTCCTGAATCAACAAAGTTCGCAGCTAAGATGATCGGTAAGGGATGCGAGGACTACAAGTTCACAATCGCTATCAGCCCACTTGACTGTATGGGTTGTGGTCTTTGTGTAAACGTTTGTCCAGTAGCTCTCAAGGCTAAGGCAAACGGCACTCCGGAAAAGACACCTATCAGAATGGTTGCACAAGCTAGTCAGCTTGATCAACAAGCAGCATTTGACTATGCAGTTGCTAACGTTTCAAAGAAGGAGCTTCCATTCCAAGAGGTTTCCGTTAAGGGTAGCCAATTCAACCAACCACTACTCGAGTTCTCAGGCTCATGTGCTGGTTGTGCTGAAACATCATATGCTCGTCTAATCACACAGCTCTTTGGTGAGAGAATGTACATCTCTAACGCAACAGGATGTTCATCAATTTGGGGTGGTTCTGCTCCTGCAACACCATACACAGTAAACAAGGATAGCCTCCGTGGTCCGGCTTGGGCTAACTCACTATTCGAGGATAACGCAGAGCACGGTCTTGGTATGTACCTCGGTCAAAAGACTCTCCGTGAAAAGCTAATCCGCAAGGTTGCTGAAATGGCTGAAAGCGAAAAATCATCAGACGAATTCAAGGCAGCAGCTAAGGCTTACCTCGACACAGTTGATGACGGTAAGGCAAACGAAACAGCTACAAAGGCTCTTATCGTAGAGCTTGAAAAGGCTGAGGCAGCTGGTTGCCCGGTAGCTAAGGAAATCCTCAACGATAAGACATACCTCTCAAAGAAATCCGTATGGATCTTCGGTGGAGACGGTTGGGCTTACGATATCGGCTTCGGTGGTCTTGACCACGTACTTGCTTCTGGCGAAGACGTTAACGTAATGGTATTCGATACAGAGGTTTACTCAAATACAGGTGGACAAGCATCAAAGGCTTCTAACCTCGGTCAGGTTGCACAATTTGCTGCAGCTGGTAAGGCTATCGGTAAGAAGAACCTTGCTGAAATCGCTATGTCCTACGGATATGTATATGTAGCACAAATCGCTATGGGTGCTGACCCGGCTCAAACAATCAAGGCGATAGCTGAGGCTGAGGCTTATAAGGGACCATCACTTATCATCGGTTATGCTCCATGTGAAATGCATGGTCTAAAGGGTGGTATGACAAACTGCCAAGGCGAAATGAAGAAGGCTGTTGAGGCTGGTTACTGGGATCTATTCAGATACAATCCATCACTCAAGGCTGAGGGCAAGAACCCATTCTCACTCGACTCTAAGGAGCCAACAGGCGACTACCGTGCATTCCTTACAAACGAAACACGTTACAGCCGTCTTGCTCAACAATTCCCAGACAGAGCCGAAAAGCTCTTTACAGCAAGTGAAGAGGCTGCAAAGGCTAAGTACGAAAGACTTAAGAGATTCATTGAGCTCTACAAGTAAAATAAATCTTCATAAAATAAAAAGCCACGAGCAATCGTGGCTTTTTTGTTTTGCCTTGACAATTTTAGTTGCTTAATTTATAATTAAACTAAGCAATTTTATCGGAGGCTTATTATGAAAAACAAATTAAAATCTTTAGTTGCAATTTTTTTACTATTCGTACTTAGCTTTACATTTTCCTCGTGCTCGTTTATTAAGAACGGCGATTTCAATAGTAACGAACCAACTATAAAAATAGGGCTTTCAGCGCCACTTACAGGTGCTAAATCAGAATATGGAATAGCTGCAAAAAACTCTGCTCAATTAGCTGTTGATGAAATTAATGCTATGGGTGGAATAAACGGCATAAAGCTTGAGCTTATGGTGCGTAATGACTTTAATAATAAAATAATAGCTCGTTACAACTATAAAAAGCTTTATAAAAGTGGAATGCAGATTTCCCTCGGTACTGTTACCAATAGACCAGCTCTATCCTTCAACAAGCAAGCCGCTAAGGATAATGTTTTCATTTTAACACCATCAGCATCAACTGATGAAATTTTACAATACGAAAATACATATCAAATGTGTATAAATGACAGCAATACAGGAAGCAATTTAGCAAGAGTGATTGACTTTGAGTACGGGTCAAAGCAAACAAAAGTAGGAATCTTTTATAAGTCGGATGATAGCAAATTTGCTGGTATAAAGGATGCGTTTTTCCGTTCGCTTGCTCCGTCATTTGAAACACCTATTGTAGCATCATTTACATCCTTAACCTCTTTGAATTTTTCGTTACAGGCAAACAAATTAAAGGATTGTGATGTAATTCTCATTCTAGCAGATAAAGATTCCGCAGCACGCTTTATGAAAAACGGAAGAAATATCGTTAACCCGGATGCCGTATATTATGGAACCGAAGACATGTTTGGAATAGATAGCGTTAAAAATTTCGATATATCCTCAATTCCTCAAAAGGTTTGTTTCCTATCCGCTTACAACTATAACAGCACAGAGGGTGCAAGCAAAATATATGCAGATAAATATAAAAGCGTCTATGGAGACGATGCTCCATTGAATGAATATGGAGCAAGTGCTTATGATAGTGTGTATGCAATTTATGCTGCAATTAAAAATGCGACAAATGAGGGCTATAAGCTTGATGAAACCACCTCACCGGCTGAATTTTGCAAGGCTTTAAAAAGCTCGTTCGATGGTGATTTTAAGTTTTTCGGTATATGTGAAGAGAATGAATGGGGAATAACTTGGTCGGCAGACGGAAGAGTTAATAAGAGAACGTTTTGGTATTATGTAAAGTAGTAATTTATTAAATTGTGTATAAGAAGGCTCGTGCGGATTATCGCACGAGCTTTTTTTGTCTTTGTCAACAAAAAGAAAAAGTTTACAATTTTGTAATAAATTAATGATATACTGAAAGTTAGAGTATTTAATATATAGTTTATATTTAGATGTTATATTATTTTTGCTAAAATTCAAGCGAAAGGCAGGGGAGAGAATGTATCGTGTTGGTATTGACATTGGCTCAACAACTGTAAAGGTTGTAGTTATCAATGAAAATGACGAAATCGTATTTGAAAAATACGAAAGACATCTATCGCACACACAAGACAAGCTATATTCACTTCTTTGCGAGGTTAAAGACTCACTTGGAGAGTGTGATATAAAGGTAAAAATCACAGGCTCAGGCTCTATAAATTTAGGAAAAGCATTAAATATAGATTTTGTGCAAGAGGTTACAGCCGTTGCCGTTGCACTTAAGCATTTAGCACCCGACACCGATGTTGCAATTGAGCTGGGTGGCGAGGATGCCAAAATAATATATTTTGATGGCAACAATATCGAGGAGAGAATGAATGGTATTTGTGCAGGTGGCACAGGCTCATTCATTGACCAAATGGCATCACTTTTGCAAACAGATGCCGAGGGACTTAACAAAGAGGCAAAAAATTATCAAAGAATATATCAAATTGCTGCCCGTTGTGGTGTTTTTGCAAAAACAGATATTCAACCACTTATAAACGAGGGCGCAAGTCGTGCTGACTTATCAGCATCAATTTTCCAAGCGGTTGTAAACCAAACAATCTCAGGTCTTGCCTGTGGTAAGCCTATACGTGGTAAGATTGCGTTCTTAGGTGGCCCACTCCACTTCCTAACAGAGCTGAAATCAGCGTTTATTCGCTCATTAAAGCTCACAGACGATAAAATAGTCGACCCCGACAATTCGCACCTTTTTGCAGCCTATGGCTCGGCTCTTGAGGCAAAGGACAGCAAGGCTATCTCACTTGATACACTTCTTAGTCAGCTTTCAAGTGGTGTGAAAATGAAATTTGAGCTTAAAAGACTTGAACCATTATTTAATAATGAAGAAGAGTATAACGAGTTCAAGATAAGACACGAAAAAGCAAAAATTACCCGTGGGGACATAAAAGCCTACAAGGGAAATACATATCTTGGCATTGATGCCGGCTCAACAACTACTAAGGTTGCACTAATTGGCGAAAATGGTGAGCTTTTGTATTCATTTTACAAAAACAACCAAGGCTCTCCTGTAAAAACCGCTATGGAGTCTATGCGTGAGCTAAGAGAGCTGCTTCCCGCCGACGCTAAAATAAAATACACCTGTTCAACAGGCTATGGTGAAAAGCTACTGAAAACTGCATTTAATCTCGATATGGGCGAGGTTGAAACCGTTGCCCACTGCGTAGCTGCCAAGTTCTTTGATAAAGAGGCTGACTGTGTGCTTGATATTGGCGGACAGGATATGAAATGCATCAAAATAAAGAACGATATAGTTGATACAGTTCTATTAAATGAGGCGTGCTCCTCCGGATGTGGCTCGTTTATTGAGACATTTGCAAGCTCGCTCGGCTATACTGCTAAGGAATTTGCAAACGAGGCTATTTTTGCAAAAAATCCAATAGACCTCGGCACTCGCTGTACTGTATTTATGAATTCAAATGTAAAGCAAGCACAAAAGGAAGGTGCAAGCGTACCTGATATTTCAGCAGGTCTTGCTTATTCCGTTATTAAAAATGCGTTATTCAAGGTTATAAAGCTGAATACAGGCAAGGACCTTGGTAGCCACGTTGTTGTACAGGGCGGTACATTCTACAACCACGCAGTTTTACGTGCACTTGAAAAAATAGCGGGTGTAACCGTTACTTGTCCCGATATTTCAGGCATTATGGGTGCGTTTGGTGCGGCACTTATCGCTCGTGAAAACGCAAACGAAAAGGAAAGCTCAATTTTGCCGTTTGATAAAATTGAAGAAATCACTTTTAAAACAACTACTGTAAGATGTAAGGGCTGTTCCAACAGCTGTGCCTTGACTGTCAATGTCTTTGACGGAGACAGACGCCACGTAACAGGCAACAGATGTGAAAAGGGAGCAGGTTTAGATAACCAAAGAGAAAAGGGTGTAAATCTAGCTAAATATAAGCTGGATAGGATTTTCGGCTATGAGCCACTTGAACCGGAAAACGCAAGGCGTGGAGTAATTGGTATACCAAGAGTATTAAATATGTATGAAAATTATCCATTTTGGGCGACATTCTTCTATGAGCTTGGCTTTAGCGTTGTCTTATCTCCTTTCTCTACAAGAGAAATTTACGAGATGGGAATGGAAACAATTCCGTCCGAGTCCGAGTGCTACCCGGCAAAGCTGGCGCACGGTCACGTAAAATGGCTAATTAACAACGGTGTAAAATCTATTTTCTATCCTTGCATTTTCTATGAAAATCAAGAGTTTGAAGGCCCGCAAAATCACTATAACTGTCCAATTGTCGTTTCCTGCTCGGAGAATATTAAAAATAACGTAGAGGAAATCACAAGCGGAAAAATAGATTATTATAGACCGTTTATTGCATTTACAAATGAAAAAACCGTCAGTGACAGGTTAGTAAAATACTTCTGCCACGAGAAAAGGTTTGATATAAAGGAAAAGGAAATAAGACGTGCTGCATCTCTTGCTTGGCGTGAGCAGAGACGAGCTAAGGACGATATAAGGAAAAAGGGAGAGAAGCTACTTAGGGAGCTTGAAAAAACAGGCTCACACGGTATAGTTTTAGCCGGTAGACCTTATCACCTTGATCCCGAAATCAACCACGGTATTCACGACCTTATTGCCTCATATGGCTTTGCAGTTTTAACCGAGGATGCAATTCCATATAACTACAAGGAAATCGAAAAGCTTAGAACCAATGACCAATGGGTATACCATTCACGTCTATACAATGCCGCCTCATATGTAAGAGGCCATGACAATTTGGAATTAGTACAGCTAAATTCCTTCGGCTGTGGCATTGATGCCGTTACAACCGATCAGGTGGCTGAAATCCTAGAGGGCTCCGGCAAGCTATATACAGCACTGAAAATAGACGAGGTAAACAACCTTGGTGCTATAAGAATTCGTGTGCGTAGCTTAATTAGTGCTATTTCAATGCGAGAAAAAAGGAATATAAAAGCAAAGAAAAAGCCAATTAACTATAAGCGTACAGAGTTTACTAAAGAGATGCTAAATGAGGGCTATACAATTTTAGCACCTCAAATGTCGCCAATACATTTTGACCTGGTAGAGCCTGTATTTAGAGCCTATGGCTATAATGTAGAAATTCTATCAAACACAACTAAGGATGCAATTGATGCAGGGCTAAAGTATGTTAATAACGATGCGTGCTTCCCGTCAATTACAATAGTTGGTCAAATTATGGATGCTGTTTTGTCCGGCAAATATGATACTCATAGACTGGCAATTTTAATGACACAGACAGGTGGCTGTTGTCGTGCAAGTAACTATGTTAGCTTTATAAGAAAGGCACTTGATAAGGTTGATATGTCATATATCCCTGTTATTTCACTCAATATGGCAGGGCTTGAGAAAAACGAGGGCTTTAAGCCACCAATAAAGGGACTTTTAGCAGGACTTCGTGCATTTGTTTACGGCGACTTACTTATGAAGTGTCTATATCGCACTCGACCTTATGAGCTGGTAGAGGGCTCGGCTGAAGCACTCCGCCAAAAGTGGAACAAGATTTGTATTCGAGAGCTAACAGGCAAAAAAACTATATATAAATATAGAAAAATTTGCCGTGGAATAGTTAAGGACTTTGATAATCTACCACTAAATGAGGACATAAAAAAGCCGAAGGTCGGTATAGTTGGCGAGATACTTGTCAAGTATATGCCACTTGCAAATAACAACTTAGTTTTACAGTTGGAAAAAGAAGGTGCAGAGGTAATTGTGCCGGATTTCCTTGACTTTTTTAACTACTCAGTGTATAATTCAGAGTATAAGCACAAATTTTTAGGCTTCAAGAAAATCAGTATGCTTATTTCAAAAATTGGAGTAAGAGCTATTGAACGCTTCCGTATGCCTGCAAAGAGGGCACTAAAGAGAAGCAAACGCTTTGATGCACCTATGCATATAACAAAGGTGGCAAAGCTCGCAAAGCCGTTTTTGTCAATGGGCAACCAATATGGCGAGGGCTGGTTCTTAGCCGGAGAAATGATTGAGCTTATAAAAAGCGACGTTCCAAACATTATTTGTATCCAGCCATTTGCGTGTTTGCCAAACCACGTTGTAGGCAAGGGCGTTATCAAAAGACTGCGTGACTCATTCCCTGAGTCAAATATAGTAGCTATTGACTATGACCCAAGTGCAAGTGAGGTAAATCAGCTTAATAGAATAAAGCTTATGCTATCAGTAGCTAAGAAAAAGCTTGAGGCTGAAGAAAGCAAAGAGAACGAGCTAACAAAAAAATAGGAGAGAGTTATGAAAAATAAGGTATTAAAAACTACACTCAGCATTTTAGCTGCAGTTGTTCTTGGTGTGGCTATTCTTTTAGCGCTTGTTAAAATCGGCGAAAGATTAGTTTTCGCTCCATATTACTTCAATTCAACAACAGAATTTAAGGTGCCCGGACTTGCTCACGGCTTTGTACAACAGGGCTTTGACTACTACGAGGGAGATGCGTCAACCGACGAGGATGACAGATTTTTAGTTTCCGGTTATATGAAGGACACCACTCTTGCGTCAAGAATATATGTTCTTAACGCAAATGGCAAGATTGTAAGCATCACTCAGCTAAGAAACGCTGATTACAAGGAATACACAGGCCACTGCGGTGGTATTGCTCACGATGGCGAGTATTTGTATGTTTCAAATGACGATAACAACAATATGTCGCTTGATGTATTCAGCCTAAAGGATGTTCTTGAGGGTAAGGAAAAGACAGCAATTAAGGGCTCAGTATTTGTATATCAAAAGCCTGCATTCTGCTATATAGCTGATGGTAAGCTATATACAGGTAACTTCCATAGAGAAGAAACAAGAGGTAGCGATAAGGAATATCTATCCCCTGATAAGGTAGTTGCTCTTGGTGATGAAAAAGCAACAGCTCTTATGACAGTATTTGAGCTTGACCACAATAAGTATGCAAGTAACTTTGGTGTAGCTAGCGAGCCAATGGAGGCTTACGCAATTCCAAGCCAAGTACAAGGCATGACAATGACAAAGAATGGCAATGTTGTGTTCTCAACCTCATGGGGCGTTTCCGCATCACATCTTTATATCTATGATATGAAGGGCGTTCGCGATAATACAAAGACAACAACAGACATCTTTAAGGACGCTGAGCTGTTTGGTGACAAGGCACTTAACAAGGATGTAACACTCTATACAATGGGAGAAGAGCATCTTTATAAGGATGTAAAAGCACCGCCAATGGCAGAGGAGCTTGTATATCTAGATGGCAAAGTCCTCGTTATGAACGAGTCAGCATCAAAGAAATATATGTTCGGCAGACTCCTCAGCGGAACATATGTAAACGCCTACAAGACAGAATATTAATAAGAAAACGGCTTGAATTTCAAGCCGTTTTTTGTGTTTAAGTTGACAGAGCTTTGGCATTGTGATATAATCAAAATATCTTGTTTAATAGGGAGTAGAAAATGAAAAACAAGCTCTTAAGTATTATTTTTATCATATTAATTACAATGTTTGCATTTTCTTCTTGTGGTATAATAAACCTAGGAAATGCAAATACAAGTACCGAATCTAATAAGAAAACAGACACAGAGGAAAAAGGAAAAATAGTAGCAGTTACCAGAGTTGAGTTGAGCCAAACCAACATGACCTTGATAGAGGGAAAGCAGGCAAAGCTGATTGCTACTGTTTATCCAAGCACTGCTACAGATAAAACCGTGGAATGGGAGTCTTCAAATCCCAAGGTGGCAACTGTAAAGAATGGTTTAGTTGAAGCAAAGCAATGTGGCATTGTGGTAATATATGCATTTACCTCTAATGGTGTAGAAGCATCTTGTACAATTAATGTTTTACCATCAGAGGATGATTCAAGCAACATAGAAAATCCAAGCGAACCGGAGAATCCAATTGAACCGGACAATCCGGTTGTACCAGACGAACCAACCGAACCAGAAAATCCAAGCGAACCGGAGAATCCAATTGAACCGGACAATCCGGTTGTACCAAACGAACCAACCGAACCAGAAAATCCAACCGAGCCAGAGGAACCAACTGAACCAGAAGATCCAACTGAACCAGAGGAGCATGTCCACACGGAAGAGATATTGCCAGCAGTTGCACCAACCTGTACTGAAACAGGTCTAACAGAGGGCAAGAAATGCTCAGAGTGTGGTGAAATTTTAATTGCACAAGAGGTCGTTGGCACGCTTGGTCATGATTATGTTGAGAACGAGGCAAAAGAGCCAACCTGCACTGAAATTGGTTGGAACGAATACCAAACCTGCTCAAGATGCGAATATACAACGTATGAGGAAATATCTGCTCTTGGTCATGATATGCAATTTGCTGAAACAGTGAAACCAACCTGTGTTGCTAATGGTTATGATATATACGATTGCTCAAGATGTGAAAGAACAGAGCATAACAATATTACCTCTCCAAGCAATAGTTTTGATGCTCATTCATACGAAACGATAGGGGTAGCACCAACCTGTACAAGCGCCGGTTATAGCGACGAGATTTGCTCATTGTGTGGCTGTTCTGCCGGAAATAGAGAGATTTTAGATGCGCTTGGTCACGACTATGTTGAGAACGAGGCAAAAACGCCAACATGCACAGATATAGGCTGGGATACATACCAAACCTGCTCAAGATGTGATTATACAACATATGAGGAAGTACCTCAGCTAGGTCATAGTTATAATGGAAATTATGTATGTACAAGATGTGGTGGCGATTGCCCTGTAAGCCAAGGCTTAGAATTTACTCTTGATACCGCAACCGATACATATATAGTTTCCGGTATGGGCACTTGCGCAGATACAGATATAGTCATTCCTTATACATATGAGGGAAAATTAGTAACAGGTATAGAGGGTAGTGCGTTTGCATCTAAAACAAGCATTACAAGTGTAACAATACCAAATAGCATTGCAAGCGTAGGATATAGAGCATTTGATGGTTGCACCTCACTCGAATTCAACGAATATGGCAATGCTTATTATCTAGGTAATAATGACAATCCATACATAGTACTCATAAAGGCAAGCGATAAAGCTATTACGTCTTGCACGATAAATGAAAATGCAAAAATATTAATGAGCTATGCGTTTAGTGATTGCAAAGCTTTGGAAGAAATTAATTTTAATGCAATTTCAATGTATGATTTAGACGAAAGTAATACAGCATTTAAAAACGTCGGACAAGAGGGCGGAGGAATTACATTGAATATAGGAAACAGTGTAACAAAAATTCCTGCGTATTTGCTATACATAGATAGAACCTCTTATCTCCCTAATGTAACAAGCATTGTCTTTGAAGAAAACAGCGAATGCGAAAGCATAGGAAATTATGCGTTTTATTTGTGCGATAGCTTGGAAAACATAACATTGCCTAACAGTATAACGAGCATAGGAGATAGTGCATTTAGAGGCTGTAGCAGTTTATCAAGCATAGAAATACCAAATGCTGTAAAAACTATAGGCAACTCTGCATTCTATCTTTGCGATAAGCTAACAAGCATTACAGTAGGAAAAGGCGTTACAAGTATTGGAAGCGAGGCGTTTTATTCCTCCGACAACATAGCTTACGTAAATTATCTTGGAACAATCGAAGAATGGAATAACATATCCTTTGCAGATTGTTATGCTAATCCACTGTGTTATGCAAAGAAATTATATATTAGCGACGAGCTTTTATCGGAGCTTGTTATAAAAGACACTGTAACAAAAATAAATAGCTACGTATTTTATAATTGTACAAGCTTAACAAGCATTACAATACCAGAAAGCGTAACAAATATAGGAAGTTATGCATTCTATGGTTGTGCTGGCTTGGAAGAAATTAATTTCAACGCAGTGGCTATGGACGATACATATAGTAATTATACGTTTGATTTTGCAGGAAATAGCAGTGATGGAATAACTGTAAATGTAGGTAAAAATGTAACAAAAATACCTTCGTGTTTGTTCTATTCCGAATCCACAAGCTTCTCGCCAAAAATAACAAGCGTAGTTTTTGACGAGAACAGCGTATGTGAAAGCCTAGGAGCGAGTGCGTTTAATGGATGTACAAACTTGACAAGCATAACATTGCCTAGTAGTATAACTAGCCTAGGAGTGAGTGCGTTTAATGGATGTACAGGCTTGACAAGTATAACAATTCCAAATGGTGTAACAAGCATAGGAGCAAGACTTTTTAGTGGTTGCTCAAGCTTGACTAGCATAGAAATACCAAACAGTGTAACTACCATAGGTTCGAGTGCTCTAAGCGGTTGCTCCAAGCTTGTAAGTCTAACAATTCCGTTTGTTGGAGGAAACGCTAGCGCTACAACAGCCTCGAGCTCTACTTTGTTCGGCTATATATTTGGAACAGCTAGTTATACAAACGGAGTAGAAACAGAGCAGTATTATTCCTCCACAGGTAGTGCAACCTATTACATACCATCAACTCTAAAAAATGTAACAATAAATGGAAAAAGCATTTTGTATGGTGCATTTTACGCATGTAGTAATTTGAAGAGCATAACGCTTGCTAAGGACATAACGAAAATAGAATCATTATCATTCTTTGGATGTAGCTTGACCAGCGCAAATTATCTAGGCGACATTGAGGGATGGTGTAATATAACGTTTGGACATAGCTATAATAGCAATCCTGTAATAGGTGCAACCGAGAGCTTTTTGATGAATGGTGAGGCTTTAACCAATCTTGTTATTCCAAGAACTATAACAAAAATAAATAGTTATGCGTTTAAAGGGCTGACAAGTATAAAAAGCATAGCCTTCTCAGATGGCTTAACAAACATAGGCGTGTATGCATTTGCAGGTTGTACAGGCTTGACAAGCATAACATTTCCTAACAGCTTAAAGAACATAGGAGTAAGTGCGTTCGAAGATTGCACAAGCTTAACAAATGTTACAATTCCTACGGGTACAACAATTGGTACAAATGCATTTTACAATTGTAGCTCTAATTTGCAAATTGATTATAGCACTAATGAATGATATGATTTTGGCAAACAATAACAAAACGGCTTGAATTTCAAGCCGTTTTGTTATATAATACAATAAATAATGTTTTAAATTTAAAAAAAGGTTGACATAAATGAGATATGATGAGATAATCTCTTACAGACAGACAGAC
>JAGAMD010000011.1 GCA_017624905.1 Clostridia bacterium
CAACTGCAATATTTCTTTTTCGTATTTCTTGATGTTTCTATATCCTCTTGACATAAAATTCCCCCTTATGGTAGTTTCTTTAATTCTACCATAAGGGGGTGTTTTTTTCAATTGTCCTTTTTTAACGGACTTGTGCATTTTGGGGAGACCTTTTTTATTTTAGCATATTATCAATGCATCTTCTTGCATTCTTTAATGTATATTCGTCAAGCACAATTTCCTCGCCACCAACACCTAGTAGGCAGTTGTAAACATCAACCAAGGTGGTGAGCTTCATATCGGAGCAAATGCACTTTTTAGACAAGGGGTAGAACTTCTTGTTTGGGTATTCAAACTTTAGATGCTCAACAATAGAATTTTCTGTTCCTATGATAAATTCGTTGCCTTCGCTCTTTGCAACATAGCCCATAATTCCGGTAGTGCTACCTACGTAATCTGCACACTGGGTAACCTCTTTTTTACATTCCGGATGTACTAAAAGCAGGGCGTTTGGATGGCTTGATTTAGCATTTGAAACATCCTCATAGCTAATTCCCATATGCACAGGACAGCCACCGTTTACAAAGTGGTATTTCTTATTAGGTACACACTTTTTAACAAAGCTGCCAAGGTTGGGGTCAGGAATGAATAATACCTCATCGCTATCAAGTCCCTTTACAAGCTCAACAGCAGATGCTGAGGTAACACACATATCGCACTCGCATTTAAGCTCGGCAGTTGTGTTTATGTATGCAACAACCTTTGCGTTTGGCAAGTCCTTTTTTAGCCTTTTTAATTCATCTACACTAAGCTGTTCAGCCATAGGGCAACCCGCCTCGGGATGAGATAAAATAACCTTTTTCTTTGGAGAAAGCACCTTAACCGTCTCTGCCATAAAGCGTACGCCACACATAAGAATTGTATCCTGTGGTGCATCCTTGGCTTGCTTGGAAAGACCAAATGAATCACCCACAAAGTCAGCAATCTCAATTATATCGTGTGTTTGATATGCGTGAGCCAAAATGCACACGCCCTTTTCTTTTTTTAGTCTTAATATTTCATTTTGCAATTCACGTGTGGTTAACATAAAAGTACCTCTTTTGCACGTCAAAATTTATTATAAACATTATAATAAAAAATGCACGTAAAGTCAATAAAAATTTCAACTTATGTTGAATTATGGAAAAAACTGTGCTATAATATTGAAAAATTATTATAGGAAAGGGGTTTTAGGTATGATAAAAACCGATGTTTTAATAGTAGGCTGTGGCTGTTCCGGACTTTTTTGTGCTCTAAATTTGCCACGAGACTATAAAATAACTATAATAACAAAATCAATGACTGAAAGAAATGACTCTTTCTTAGCTCAGGGTGGTATCTGTGTTCAACGTGATGACGACGATTTTGATTCCTTTTTTGAGGACACCTTGAAGGCAGGACATTACGAAAACGACCGAGAGAGTGTCAAAATTATGATAAATTCCTCACGTGAGGTAATTGACGATTTGCTATCCTACGGTGTTGAGTTCAACCGTGATGAAAATGGTGAATTTGCTTATACCAAGGAGGGTGCTCACTCTAGAAAGCGTATTCTTTATAACAAGGATATGACAGGTAAGGAAATTACAAGTAAGCTACTTTTAGAGGCTCAATCAAGAGAAAATATTCAGTTTTTTGAATACACACCTATAATTGATATAATAGAGAAGGACGGCGAGTGTGTTGGTGCTATTCTGTTAACACCACAAAAGGAGCTTGTTACGGTACAATGTAAGTATTTAGTACTTGCAAGTGGTGGTATCGGTGGACTTTTCCGTCATTCAACCAATTTTAGACACTTAACAGGCGATGCTTTAGCAATTGCACTCGAACACGGTGTTGAATTAAAGAACATCAGCTACATACAAATCCATCCAACAACCTTGTTTACTGACGAGCCGGAAAGACGTAGATTTTTAATTTCCGAGTCTGTTCGTGGTGAGGGTGCTAAGCTTTATGATAAGAATATGAATCGTTTTACAGACGAGCTTTTGCCAAGAGATTTACTCACTCAAGCCATAAGGGCGCAAATGGCAAAGGATGGAACCGACCACGTTTGGGAGGACCTAAGAACCATTCCAAAAAAGGAATTAAGGGAGCATTTTCCTAACATAGTAAACCACTGTCATTCATTTGATTATAATGTTTTTAAGGAATGTATTCCTGTTGTTCCTGCTCAACACTATTTTATGGGTGGAATTAAGGTAAACTATGAGTCAAAAACAACAATGGAGCGTCTTTATGCCGTTGGTGAAACTGCTTGTAACGGAGTTCACGGCAAAAACCGACTAGCTAGTAACTCACTGCTTGAAAGCCTTGTTTTTGCTAAACGTGCAGCACACGATATTATAAAAAATCCAAAGGAATTTGTTGATTTGCCAAAGGTTGATATGTCAAAATACGACGATATACCAAGCCTAAAGGAAAGAAGAAAAGCAAGAGTACTTGAGGAAATTGAAAAGGATAAAGAGAAAAATGTTTGATAATGCTACTTTAAAATTAAAGGTTGACCCATTGATTCTTGGCGCACTTGACGAGGATATTACAAGCGAGGACGTTTCAACCAATAGCGTAATGCCAAGCTACCAAAAGGGTGAGGTTGACCTAATCTGTAAGGAAGACGGAGTGCTTTGCGGTTGTCAGGTTTTTGAGCGTGTTTTCACACTTTTAGACGATAAAACAGAGGTAACATTCTATAAAAATGATGGCGATGACATTAAGAAGGGTGAGCTTATTGCCAAGGTAACAGGCGATATTCGTGTTCTTTTGTCAGGTGAACGTACAGCACTTAACTATATGCAAAGAATGAGCGGTGTAGCTACATATACAAGACAGGTTGTATCTTTACTTGATGGCACAAAAACAACACTTCTTGATACAAGAAAAACCACACCAAACAACCGTATTTTTGAAAAATACGCAGTACGCATAGGCGGTGGCAAAAACCATAGATATAACCTATCTGACGGAGTTCTTTTAAAGGATAACCATATAGGTGCAGCCGGAAGCGTAGCTAATGCTATTAAAATGGCTAAGAAATACGCACCATTTGTTAGAAAAATTGAGGTTGAGGTAGAGTCCTTTGATATGGTGAAGGAGGCTATCGACGCCGGTGCTGATATAATTATGCTTGACAATATGACAACTGAAGAGCTAAAACAAGCTATTGAATATATTGATGGCAGAGCAGAGATTGAGGTTAGCGGAAATGTAACAAAGGAAAACATCGCACGTCTTATCGACCTCGGCGTTGACTTTATTTCAAGTGGAGCACTAACTCACTCAGCACCTATTCTTGATTTATCACTCAAAAATTTACATCCGGTTGTGGAATGAGATAGTACCGATAGAAGAAAAAGCACACTATTGTGTGCTTTTTTAATCACTATGCACATAGGAACGGTATATTGACAAATATATTTTAATATGATATAATGCTCGTCGTTGAATAAATGATTAATTAAAGGAGGAAAAGGCTATGGACCTTGACTTTTGGTTCTTTTTTAATAATATATTGCTAGGCTTTGGCTTAGCTATGGATGCCTTTTCCGTATCCTTAGCAAACGGACTCAATGAGCCTAAGATGAAAATGCCCAAAATGTGCCTAACGTCAGGTGTGTTCGCTTTGTTTCAGTTTGCTATGCCAATGATTGGTTGGATTTGTGTATCACTCTTTGTTAGCGTATTCACACAATTTGAACCATTTATTCCTTGGATTGCACTTGCACTTTTATGCTTTATCGGTGGAAAAATGATATTTGACTGTATAAAGGGCAACGGAGAAGAGTGTGGATGTAAAAAAACAGGAATTTTAGCATTGCTTGTTCAAGGTGTTGCTACCTCAATTGACGCACTTTCAGTTGGCTTTACAATTGCTGACTATAACGTGTGGGAAGCACTCCTTGGCTGTGGTATAATTGGAATACTCACCTTTGGTATATGCCTAGGCGGTATTTTTATAGGCAAAAAGGCAGGTACACGACTAGCAGGCAAGGCAGGACTACTCGGCGGAATAATCCTTATCTTAATCGGACTTGAAATACTAATAACCAGCTTCTTTTAATAGAAAAACGGACACAGAGAAGAAAACTTCAATGTGTCCATTTTTAATGCTTTGTCTTAAAATTTCCAAAAGAGAGGGACAAGAGTGTGCCGAGAAAGTGCGAAGGTATTCTAGCCCACTTGAAGTGTCAGTGTGGAGAAAAAATGCACGAATAGAGTGAGAGGCGTACTTGCGTACGTCGGAACGATAGTCGTGTATAGAAATCACATAAAATAAAAGAGGGCATACACCCTCTTTTTACATTAAAAAGAGAGAGAATAAATCCCTCTCTTTTAATTTCATTTATGATAGTCATTGTGATTTCGGTTTTTACCGCATCTGACCACTTCAACTATTAGCCAATTTTTGCTGAGTTAACCTTGATACCAGGGCCCATTGTAGAAGCTACTGTGCAGCTCTTAATGTATTGTCCCTTAGCAGCAGCCGGCTTAGCCTTAATGATAGCACCAAGAAGAGTAGCGAAGTTCTCGCCAAGCTTCTCCATACCGAATGAAGCCTTACCAATTGGACAGTGAATGATGTTTGTCTTATCAAGACGATACTCAATCTTACCAGCCTTAGCTTCGTTAACAGCCTTTGCTGTATCCATTGTTACAGTACCAGCCTTTGGGTTAGGCATAAGTCCCTTAGGACCGAGAACCTTACCGAGACGACCGATAACACCCATCATATCAGGTGTTGCGATAACAACGTCGAAATCAAACCAGTTTTCCTTTGTAATCTTTTCAACGTAGTCCTCAGCACCAACGTAGTCAGCACCAGCCTCTTCAGCAGCCTTTGCCTTGTCGCCACGAGCGAATACAAGAGTACGAACAGTCTTACCTGTACCGTGTGGGAGAACAACAGCGCCTCTTACTTGTTGGTCAGCGTGACGAGAGTCAACGCCAAGACGAACGTGAACTTCAACAGTTTCATCAAATTTAGCAGTAGCTGTTTTGCAAACAAGCTCCATTGCTTCAGCTGGGTCGTAAAGCTTTGTTGAGTCAACTAGACCTGCAGCAGCGATATATTTCTTTCCTTGTTTCATCTCAAACTACCTCCTATTAGTCCTCAACAGTAACGCCCATTGAACGAGCAGTACCCTTGATCATGCTGATAGCAGCCTCTAAAGAACCTGCGTTTAGGTCAGGCATCTTTTGCTCTGCAATCTTTGTAACTTGTTCCTTTGTGAGCTTTGCAACCTTTGTCTTGTTAGGAGTTGCAGAAGCAGTCTCAATACCAGCAGCCTTCTTAATAAGAACCGGAGCAGGTGGAGTCTTTGTGATGAATGTGAATGAACGGTCAGCATAAACTGTAATTACAACAGGAATGATGTAACCGATATCATTTTTTGTTCTTTCGTTGAATTCCTTTGTGAAGTTAGGAATTGATACACCGTATTGACCGAGAGCAGGTCCGATAGGTGGTTGTGGTGTTGCTTTACCAGCAGGGATTTGAAGCTTAATATAACCCTGAATTTTCTTAGCCATTATAAATTTCCTCCTATGTGGTTCTTTACGAGAGAATTAAAGAATTTTTCTCTCTCCCACGTTATTTGCGACACTTAGTCGTCTAAAATTAAACTTTTTTAATTGCCTTTGCATCCATATTAACCGGCATTTCACGACCGATAGTGGATACAATAACTGTAACCTCGGAAGCATCCTCGGATATCTCACTGACAGTACCCTTGTGACCGGTTAAGAAGCCGTCAATAATTTCAACCTCATCACCAATCTTAAATGCATCGAGCTTAACTTGCTCTTCAACCGCAATTGAAAGAGCCTCCTCGTCTGTTAGTGGAACAGGTCTAGATCCGGGACCTACAAAGCCTGTAACACCGCTGATGTTTCTTATGATGTGCCAAGTTTCATCATTCATTACCATTTTTACAAATACATAAGAAGGGTAGATTTTTTCCTCTACGATTTTCTCCTTACCCTTTGAATCAACAGTAGTGGATGTTGTAACAGGAATTTTTACATC
Organism: Clostridia bacterium; assembly: GCA_017624905.1. Taxonomy (GTDB): domain Bacteria; phylum Bacillota; class Clostridia; order Oscillospirales; family CAG-272; genus RGIG2000. The sequence goes on from JAGAMD010000011.1 coordinate 6,047, forward strand.
AAAAATAACATCGGATAAATTTCTATTCGCAACAACTCGTTCGATAGTTGCCTTTACCTTGTTTTCATAGCCTGTATAAGTATGAGCTATATACCATCTTGGACCAACGTTAAGTTCATTGAAATCACTCATTTTGGCACCTCCGATTAATAGATCATATTACCTAAGAAGTTCAAACCAGAAACTGCCATACCGGATAGAATGTCAACACCAGCGATAGCAACTGCGAAGACAGAAACGATTACGAGAACAAGTGCGAAGTTCTTGAAGGTTGCTTTTTTAGAAGCCCAAGAAATCTTTTTCCATTCAGATTTTAGCTCTTTAAACTTTCTTCCAATCCAGGAGAAGAAACGCTTAATCTTACCGGGCTTTTTTTCCTTCTTTTCTTTTTCTGTTTTAATTTCGTTCTTAGCCATAGTTTACTCCTTACTTAGATTCCTTGTGCAAGGTGTGCTTACGACAGAAACGACAGAATTTGTTCATTTCAAGTCGATCTGGATCGTTCTTCTTGTTTTTCTTTGTGTCGTAGTTACGTTGCTTACACTCTGTGCAAACGAGAGTAACCTTGACTCTTGCTTCATTAGCCATTTTTCGGCACCTCCTAATAAATTTATTTGTGTAGCTAGTACACAGTACCTCCCTCGTAAGAAGGGATATTACCATTTTTCTGCTCACCTAAAAAAAGACGCGCAAAAAAAGAACCCCACAACGAGGTGAAAACATTGTAACACAACAAAATGGGCTTGTCAATACTTTTTTGAAAAAAATTTAAATTATATTTATTTATATATAAAATATTCTCTTGATATTTGTAATTAAATATGATATAATCTACATTGGAATTTTATAATCTGTTAATTAATTAGTTTTTGGTGGTATTATGAAGAGCAAATATTTAGAATGCGGACAAATTATGCGTGCTCACGGCATAAACGGAGCAATAGTGGTTAATCATTTTTGCGATAGCTATGAGGTTTTCTCGGAGCTTGAATATTTGTATCTTAAAAATGGTAGTGAATACCAAAAATATAAAATGACAAAATGTCAGCCATACAAAACAAACGTATTGGTTCAGCTTGACGGAATTGATAATCCGGAGGATGTAACCAAGCTAAGATTAAGCTATTTGTATTGCGACCGAGACGATATACTAAAGGACGAGGACGATTATTTTATCGTTGACCTGATTGGACTGCCTGTTATTGACGCTGATACAAATGAAAAATATGGCACACTTAAGGATGTAACAAACCAAGGTGCACAGGACCTCTATGTGATAAAAAGAGAGGGAAAGCCTGATGCATATATTCCGGCTGTGCCGAGCTTTGTTAAGGAAATAAAGCTTGATGAGGCTATTTTTATTACACCTATTGAGGGAATGATAGAATGAGATTTGAAATATTAACACTTTTTCCGGAGGTAGTTACCTGTGTGCTTGAATCAAGTATAATAGGTCGTGCCTCACAAAATGGATATATAAGTGTTGGTGCTCACAATATTCGTGACTACACACTTGATAAGCATAAGAAAACAGACGACACACCGTATGGTGGTGGCAAGGGAATGCTTATGTCAACACAGCCGATTGTCGATTGCTATGAGGACGTGTCTAAAAAGCTACCCAATGGTAAGACAAAAACCATTTATGCCTCACCCCGTGGACGAGTTTTCAATCACGAGATAGCAAAGGAGCTTGCCGAATACGACAATATTATAATTCTTTGTGGACACTATGAGGGCATTGACCAAAGAGTCATTGATGAGATAGTAGACGAGGAAATTTCGATAGGTGATTATGTATTAACAGGTGGAGAAATTCCGGCTTGTATAATAGTTGATGCTGTGGCAAGGCTTGTGCCGGGAGTTTTATCCGACAAGGAATGCTATGAAAAGGAAAGCATAGCAAGTGGACTTTTGGAGTATCCGCAATATACTCGTCCACGTAGCTTTAGAGGTAAAGAGGTGCCGGAGGTGCTACTTTCAGGTCATCACGAAAATATTGATAAATGGCGACTTGAAAATTCGCTTGAGCTAACAAAGGAGCGTCGCCCGGATTTGTATGAAAAATACATAAGGGAGCATCCAATTAAAGAAAAGAAGAAAAAATAACCAAGCATGGAGGTGATTATATGGAAAAGAGAAAAAAGCGTTCAGCATTTGACAAATTCAGTGCGTTTTTGTTTGGAATGCTAAAAAAGAGCTTTATCGGTAAATATTTTACAAGCTATGATAAGGCAAACGCTAAATTCCAAAAAATCACTAATACAAAAAATAAAAGGTCTCATCATAAAAATCGATTTGTAAAGATACTTGAAAATAATGTTTTTGCAAGGATTATTCCAAAGGCATTCCACGCACTTTTGCGTATTGCTGTAAGGAATTATGCAATGATTTTCTTTACTATGGGACTTGTAATTCTACCACAGTATTTCTTGAATAGTGCAGAGCAAAGTGTGTTTGGCTTTGTCATACCCGGCTCGGTTGAAAGACTTATTTTTGCGATTGCACTAATAGTCTTTTCATTGCCATTTTTGTTTTATGGCAAGTCATTGGCTTATGCCTTGCTCAACAACAGATTGTTTTCGTTTGTAGCCTTCAAATTGTTGGGCGTTGATGACGAAAATATAAAGACTATGGCGACAAAAAAGAGAGTGTCAAAGACAAGCATAGCACTTATTTTAGGTGCACTTTTGGGACTCAGCACATATTTTATAAATCCATTTGTAGCAATAATTGTGCTCGTTTCAATCTTATTTGCCTATAACGTGTTTAGAACTCCGGAAATTGGCGTAATTTTGATAATTTTAACACTTCCGTTTGTTAAAGCATGGGTTATTAAAATAGCAATAGTTTATGTGTTTTTCTGCTATATAATTAAGGTTATTTTACGCAAAAGAGTATTCTCATTCGAGTATCACGATGTTTTTGCAACCCTTGCAATTATAGCTATGGTTTTTTGTGGTATAGACTATCAAAATCCAAGAAATTCACTACCGATTATATTTAGTAATATGGTCATTTTTATGGCATATTACCTCTGCTCAAATTTAATTCGTTCAAGAACATGGTTTAGAAAGTGCATATTTGCACTAACAACAAGTGCCTTAATAACAGCTCTTGTTGCAATAGTTCAGCTGGTGCTTGGCTTACTATCCGGAATAGATGAGCTGTCCTCAGCCTTGTCTGTTTTCACAGTGTATAAAGCGTCGGTTCCATCTGTTTTTGCATCAAATGACGTTTTTGCACAATATTTAATGATTGCAATTCCGTTTGGACTAATCCATTTGATTTCAGGTAAAAAAACACCAAAGGCAGGAAGCTTTTTTATCACTTTAACCCTTCTTATAGCACTTGTGATTTCAAACTCAAAATATGCATTTATCGGTATTGCTTGTGCAGTAGTCTTGCTTTTAATTATATACAATAGGAACAATATTTATCTTGCTCTTGCATTGATTGCATCAGCTATTGGACTATATTTCTTGGTTGAAAATGTTACAGTTGTACAGGAATTTGTTGACAAGATACACTTGCTTGATGGCTTTGACATAAATGCTAAGCTACTTGAGCTAAAGGATGGCTTTAGAGCTATTTTTAGTTTCCCGCAGATTCTCGGTACGGGAGCAGGTAGCATAGCTGACGAATACGATAGCTTACTAATTCAGCTAGTGCTTGAATATGGCATAACAACACTTATATTCCTTGCACTTTTTGCAGTAGCATTTATTCGTTTGGTGGCCTCACACTGTCAAGATGCTAAAAAGGTTAGCAGAAAAATTGAGTCTGCAACAGGACTTTGTGCCTTAGTTGGACTATTTATAACAGGCATCTTTAAAAATGTTTGGCAGGATGAAAAGATTATGCTCCTTAGCATAGCCTTTGTTGCACTCTCCTTTGCGTTTATCAAGCGTGAAAAGATTTCACAAACAATAATGGACGAAAAGAGCGATTTATCAAGAGCAAGTATCGATATTGAGCTTGAGGAAGAGGATCTTCACGAGTATTCGACAGTTAGAAAATATGTTCACGTACCTAAAAATATGAGGGAGCTTAACAAGCATAAAATGATAAATGTTATCCCTGACTCGACAGAAATTATAAGAATTACAAAGCTTGACGATGTCAGTGATGACGAGATTATAAAGAAAAAGAAAAAGAAGAAAAAAGACTTTGACGAGGATGACGACGATATAGGCAAGACCAACTATTGAGTTTTCCTTTGAAAAGAGGTGAAACAATGTTTATAGATAAGGTAAAAATTTATGTAAAGGCGGGAAACGGTGGTAACGGTTGCGTTTCGTTCAGACGCGAAAAGTATGTTGCCAAGGGTGGACCTGACGGTGGCGACGGTGGTCGTGGCGGAAATGTAATTTTCCAAATTGACAAGGGCACAAATACGCTTCTTTCCTTTAGATATAAAAGAAAATTTGTCGCCGAAAACGGTGGAGATGGCAAGGGTGCTAAGTTCCACGGTAAAAATGGCGAGGATATTATAATCAAGGTGCCAGAGGGCACACTTGTCAAGGATGACAAAACAGGCAAAATCCTAAAGGATATGTCCGGCTGTGAAGAATGGATATGTGCTAAAGGAGGCCGTGGAGGCTGGGGCAATAGACATTTTGCAACACCGACAAGACAAATCCCTATGTTTGCAAAAAGCGGAACAAAGGGACAAGAGTGGGAGCTGACGCTTGAGCTTAAAATGCTTGCCGATGTTGGACTCGTTGGGTTGCCAAGTGCAGGAAAATCATCCTTACTTGCAGCCGTTAGTGATGCAAGACCAAAGATAGCTGACTACCACTTCACAACACTATCTCCAAACTTGGGAGTAGTTAATATAAGAGAGGGCTTTGGCTTTGTAATGGCTGATATTCCCGGTCTTATCGAGGGCGCGTCAGAGGGAGCAGGGCTTGGCCACGCATTCCTTCGCCACATTGAAAGATGTCGTCTTTTGGTTCACGTTGTTGATATCGCTTGTCTTGAGGGAAGAAATCCAATAGATGATATAAAAACAATCCATAACGAGCTTGAAAGCTTCTCACCTGAGCTTGCTACTCGTCCACGCATTATTGTGGCAAACAAGATAGACTCACTCGATAGAGAAGTGGTTGACGTACCATCATTTGAAAGCTATGTGAAGGAAAATGGTTGGGATTTAATCTATATTTCAGCTTATACAGGCGAAAATACAGAAATTTTGGTTGATAAAATAGCATCAATGCTTGAAACTCTTCCGCCTCTTACAATTTATGAGGCAGAGTATACCGAGGAGGATGCAATGTACAACGATGAGGATGACCACGCAGTTACTATCACAAGAGATGATAAGGGCACATATGTTGTCGAGGGTGAGTGGCTATACAATCTCATTGGACAGGTTAATTTCGAGGACAGAGAATCACTTATGTTCTTCCAAAGAGTACTACTAAAGAGTGGTGTAATTGACAAACTCAAGGCTGCAGGGTGCGGAGACGGAGATGCCGTTTCAATGTACGACTTTGAGTTCGATTTTGTAATTTAAAAACGTCGCCCTGTGTCTAAGTTTTGCACAAAAGCCTCCTTTGTAAAGGTGCCCTTGTGGTATGCCTTGCGCGGAGGTGTCAGCAATAGCTGACGGAGGGATTTTTAAAGGAGAATTAAAATGAAGCTAAATTTAGGCTGTCACCTTTCAGTTTCGGGTGGCTATACAAATATGGGTAAGGAGGCCGTGTCTATCGGTGCCAATACCTTTCAATTCTTTACAAGAAATCCACGCGGTGGCTCTGTAAAAATTCCGTCGGATAGCGATATTGAGGGGCTTGTGAAAATAATGGACGAGCACAATTTTGCTCCAATTATAGCTCACGCACCATATACCTTTAATCCGTGTGCACTTGATGATGGCATAAGAGATTACACAAAGCGTACAATGGCAGAGGATATGAAGCTCCTTGACAAAATTCCAAATGCACTATACAATTTTCACCCCGGCTCACACGTTCAACAGGGTACAGAAATCGGAATTATCAAAACTGCCGACACACTTAATTCAATCCTTGATAAAAGCGAAAAAACAATAGCTCTTATCGAAACAATGGCAGGTAAAGGCTCTGAAATTGGAAAAACATTTGAGGAAATCGCTGAAATTATAGAAAAAACAGAGAATAAAGCTCGTGTTGGTGTTTGCCTCGATACCTGTCATATAAATGATGGTGGCTACGATGTAACAAATAATTTTTATGGAGTTTTAGAGGAGTTTGACAAAATTATAGGTCTAAATAAGCTAAAGGCCGTTCACCTAAATGATTCTAAAAACCCACTTGGTGCACATAAGGACAGGCACGAAAAAATCGGCGAGGGACACCTAACACTCGATGGCATAATTAAGGCTATTACTCATCCCTACATTTCAACACTGCCAATAGTTCTAGAAACACCAAACGACCTTGATGGCTATGCAAGAGAAATTGCACTGTTAAAGGAGCTAACAATCGATAAATAATCAAAAAACGCACACCCTGTGTGCGTTTTTCTATTTTAAAGTATATTGTGTATATGAAATCTTTCCTTGTCGCGTATCTCCTCTATATATAAAATAAGTAGAGATTTGTATTCATAAAATCCACTCATATCGCCACTTTCATATTTCCCCTTTAAAACCTCAATTGCGGTGTTTACATTGTCAACATCCTTGTGCGAAACAGAAAAGCAAATAATGCTCTCATTCTTTTTCCAATACGATTCCAACTCATCAATCTCGTCTTTGCTATCAATTTTTAAATCATTCGCCATTGTGTCAAGCCTTCGTGTAACATTTCCAATGTAAATGCCATTAAATATAACCATAAGCACCAAAAGTGATGATGAGATTATTGAAATAATAAACGCTTTCATTTTTCTTCCTTTATTATTAAATTAGATGTGCCCTCGTCATCACAAGTGAGCAAAAATACATTTTCTAGCTCTAAATTGTGCTTTTTAAGGTAGGAATACACATATTTTTCTGTTTTGCCGGATATTTTTAGATTGCTTTCGTTGATACTACCGTCTATAACAAGTGCGTGTGCAATGCCGGGAGATTTTTTACCGTTTTCTATCTTTTTAAAAACTGATAGCTTACCATTTTCCTCTAAAACAGCATAATCAACAGTGGAAATATCACTAACATCCTTTAATCTTAGCTCACCAAGTAGCTCACCTAGGCTCATTCGTAATTTTGATAGCTCCTTTTGGTTTAGCTTTCCTTTTTTTATAATGTAGCTTGGATTTCCAATGATTATTTTCTTTAAAAAGTTGGATTTTGTAACTAAAAAAGAAAAAGCAACCTCAAAAGAAAGAAGAATAACCACAGGAATTAACACAAAAGAGAGAGGAACTGACGGGTCTTGAATAGGTACAGTTGCAAGCTCGGACAACATAAAGGTGATAATAAGCTCAGATAATTCCAGCTCTCCAACCTGTCTTTTTCCAAGTAATCTAATCGAAAAAACAAAAACAAGGTAAATAATAACGGTTCTTATAAGTACAGTTGCCATAGCACCACCTGAAAGAAATTCTACCTTTATTATTTATAAATAGAAATATTTAATACATAAAACACTAAAAAAAGCAAAAAATAAAATAAATTTAAATTTTTTCAAAAAAAGTTTAAAAAAGTACTTGACAAAGAGGGAGTGGTTTGATATAATAGCAAGGCACTCTGCGGAAAAGAGAGTGCGAGAAAGAAACAGAACCCAAGGGAACGAGGGTTTGATGCTCTAAAAAGATCC
>JAGAMD010000004.1 GCA_017624905.1 Clostridia bacterium
AAAAACAAAATAATTCTTGCCCCGATGGCAGGAGTTACCGACTACGCATTTAGAAAAGTAGCAAGGGAGCACGGTGCTGACCTTTGCGTTAGTGAAATGGTTAGCGCTAAGGCTATGGAGTTTCACGACAAGAAAACAGGCACTCTTGCTAACATAAAAGAGGACGACCAACCAATAGGTATTCAAATCTTTGGGCACGAGCCGGATGTTATGGCAAATGCCGCATATCTTTTATCACGTGGACTTTATGAGCATACCAATAGCAAAATCGCACCATCATTTATCGATATAAATATGGGCTGTCCGGTAAAAAAGATAGTTTCAAGTGGTGATGGCTCATCACTTATGCGTGATACTGAGCTTGCCTCTAAAATTATTAAGGAATGTGTAAAATCATCAAGCGTTCCCGTAACCGTCAAATTCCGTGCCGGTTGGGATGCACAAAGCATAAACTGTGTTGAATTTGCCAAAATGGCAGAGGAGTCGGGGGCATCGGCTATTGCCATTCACGGACGCACTCGTGCCCAAATGTATGAGCCGAGTGCCAATTGGGATTACATAAAAGAGGTTAAAGACGCAGTAAAAATTCCTGTTATCGGCAACGGAGACATAAACACAGCCGAGGATGCTATAAGAATGATAGAAGAAACAGGAGTTGACTCTGTTATGATAGGCAGAGGAGCTCTTGGCAACCCGTTTATTTTTGATGAAATCAAAGCCAAAATAGAGGGAAAATCATACACACCCCCAACTATTTTTGAAAAAATAGATACAGCATTATATCATACTCGCTTAATGATGGAGGAAAAGGGAGAGAAGACTGCTATCCCCGAAGCACGTAAACACCTAAGCTGGTATTTGAAGGGTGCACGAGGCAATGCACCTGTGCGTGTTGCCATAAATCACGCAACCACCTATTACGAGGTTGAAGAATTATTAAATAATTACAAGGAAGCATTAAAGCAAGACTAATATGCAAAAGAAAAAATTCAAGCTACTAGGCCCACTTATTTGTCTTTTAACAGCTGTAATATGGGGCTCGGGCTTTCCGTTCCAAGACATAGTTGGAAAAGATACCGCCAATATAGATAATTTTTCCTTTAATGGAATAAGATTTTTAATCGGTGGTATTATCTTAATTCCTGTCTTTTTAATATTTGAAAAGGAAAAAAACACCCCCAAAAATGAGCTTAAGCCAAAATTGAAGCGTACTGCAATTTTTGGTGTAATTTCAGGAGCACTACTCGCTGTTTCTGCGGTTTTACAACAGGCGGGAATACAGTTAACAGGCGAGAGTGGTAAAGCAGGCTTTATAACAGGCTTTTATCTAATTATTTTGCCTGTGGCTATGCTGATTATGTTCAAGCAAAAGCCATCTATTTTTGTTTGGATTGCAATTCCAATTTCGCTTTTAGGACTTTATTTCTTATCGGTAACAAAGGACTTTAAAATTCAGCTAGGCGACATTTTGGTGCTCCTTTGTGCATTTGGCTTTTCAGCACAAATGATTTTTGTGGATAGAGTCGGCAATCGAGTAAGCATACTTAAATTTTCCTGCACACAATTCTTTACAGCGGGTGCTATATGTATGCTCCTTGGCGTAATCTTCGGCAACCTAACATGGCAGGGAATAACAAATAATATCTTGCCGATTTTATATTGTGGCGTTATGTCAGCAGGCGCAGCCTATACACTTCAAAACATAGGACAAAAGCTTACACCACCTGCCGTCGCATCATTAATCTTTGCCCTAGAGGGACTATTTGCAACAATCTTTGAGTGCATTTTCGAGGGAAGTGCACCAACAAAGAGAGCTATAATCGGCTCAGTGCTAATGCTAGTAGCTGTTCTGCTTTCACAAATACCTAAAAAAGAAAAGACACCGTGAAGGTGTCTTTTTGTATTAAAAAGTTATTTTGCACGGGGAAAACTTGCTCCTCTTGTTGTAGGGACAGGCGTCCTCGACTGCCCGTGAAAAAGAAATACAAAGCAGGTTCCCCGAAAGGTTTTAATATTACGAAAGTTTTAACTGTAGGAGAGGGTGCCTTTGATATCCCGTAAAAAAGGCAGGATGCGTTGCCTATGGCAACGAGTTGAAACGAGCCTTTTGCTCACAAGTGGACAACGGCTTCCGTTTCACTTGCGAACCTAATCCAAGGCAAAGCCTTGAAGGTAGGTCGAATCTGTCCGTCAGGACATACCAAAACAAAAAACCACCCGATTGGGTGCACATACAAAAGGCAGGATGCATTTTCTATGAAAATGTGCTACGGCACGGCTTATGCTAGCAAGCTGACAACGCCTTAGCCTTGCATCCGAACCTAATTCAAGGCAGAGCCTTGAAGACAGCTCGAATACGCCGAGCACACCAACAAGCAAAAAAAGACAGTGCCGAATTGGCACTGTCTTTTTGTTGGCGCGCCCGGCAGGATTCGAACCTGCGACCTACCGGTTCGTAGCCGGGCACTCTATCCGCTGAGCTACGGGCGCGTCTATTTGCGACTAATATATTACCACATAAATTCTTAATTGTCAATAGCTTTTTTCAAAATTCTTATTTTAAAAAATAGCTCTTTCCCATTGATAAAACATTAACAATATGCTACAATTTATATGTAACAAGTTACATATTTTGCCCTTGATGGCACTAAAGCGAGGATAATTATGAAAATTTCTACTGAAATAAGGTCAACAGCAATACACGTTGGCGAGGAAAAAGCGATTGAGCTACTTGCCAAGGCGGGCTTTGACTGCTGGGACTTTTCCCTGTTTGAAATGGTACGCCTAAACTGGAACACTATGGAAATCATTGAAAACGATCACCCGTTAAATGGCAATCAGTGGCGTGATTTTGCCCATCAGCTACGTCATGTAGCTGACGAGTGCGGCATTGAATGTAACCAATCCCACGCGCCTTTTCCAAGCCGAATTGTAGGTATGGATTACCTAAAGCGCGCGATTGAGTGTACTGCTATTGCAGGTGGCAAAATTTGCGTTATTCATCCGGACAATAATTTAAATGCAGAGGGAAACGCTGAAATGTACAACGAGCTACTTCCTTTTGCAAAGGAGCACGATGTAAAAATCGCAACAGAGAATATGTGGAATTGGGAAAATGGCGCTACCCAAAGCTGCTTTGCCGCTTGCTCAACCAGTGAGGATTTTTGTAAGCATATAGACATAATAAATGACCCTTACTTTGTTGCGTGTCTTGACCTAGGTCATGCCGAGATGCGTGGCTCAGGCGATGGTGCACCAAATATGATACGTGCACTCGGCCCAAGACTACAGGCACTACATATCCACGACAATGACTGCCTACACGATAGCCACCAAATTCCGTTCTCAATGAATATGGATTTCAACGCTATTGCAAATTCATTAAAGGACATAAATTATGGAGGCGAGCTCACTCTTGAGGCAGACAGATATTTAGAAGCCTATAACAAGGAAAACGTTTATGAAGGTGTTTGCGAGCTTGCAAAAAGTGCAAGAAAATTAGAAAGGCTTATAAAGGAAGCATAATATGATTATTTCTACAACTAAAGAAAACAGATGGCAAGCCGGTAAGCAAGCCGACAAGGGAATAAAGCTAAGCTTTGGCGAGAAAAAGCAAAAAATCCGTGGCTTTGGCACTTGCTTTAGTGAGCTTGGAGCAAAGGCACTAAATAGCCTTGACCCAAAGGAAAAGAAGAAGTTTTTAGACGAGCTTTTTGATAGTGATAAATGTAACTTTAACTATTGCCGTACACCAATCGGGGCAAGCGACTTTTCACTTGACTTTTATTCATATAATGAAACAGTCGGCGATTATGAGATGAAAAGCTTCTCAATTGAACGTGATAAAAAGCTACTTTTACCACTCATCAAGGAGGGAGTAAGTCGTCAACCCGATATGCAAATGTTTGCATCCCCTTGGTGCCCACCACTGTGGCTCAAAACAAGACACACATATTCAAATGGAGTATTCAATCCAACCGAGGAAAATTATAAGGCTTATGCACTCTATTTCAAGAAATATGTTGAGGCTTACAAGGAAAATGGTGTACCCCTTGTACATATTCACCCACAGAATGAGCCTTGCTCAAATCAAGTTTTCCCATCCTGTGTATGGACAGGAGAGAAATTAGCTGACTTTATTGGAGGATATTTAGGTCCTGCCCTTGAGGGAAGTGGAGTTGATATTTTCTTTGGTACAATAAACGGGCCGGAGGGAGACCACCGTAAATTTTATACAAGATACCACAATTATCTTGGTTACGCAATGCAGGACGAGAAGGCAAGAAAATATATAAAGGGCGTTGGCTATCAATGGGCGGGAAAGTATGCTCTTGACCAAACAAGAGACGACTATCCGGAGCTTGAAATCATTCAAACAGAAAGTGAATGTGGCGGTGGCGAGAACTCTTGGGAGCATATGATGTACATCTTTGAGCTAATGCGTCAATACTTTAGACACGGTGCATCGGCTTATGTATATTGGAATATAGCTCTTGAGGGCGATTCCTCAAGCACTTGGGGATGGTGCCAAAATTCACTTATGCACGTAGTTGATGGTGAGCCGAATTACACCCCGGAATTTTATCTTATGAAGCATTTTGCACACTTTGTTAAGCGTGGTGCTCACTATGTAAGAATCAACGGTGAGTTTAGCAGTATGTGTGTTGGCTTTGAAAATCCAAACGGCGAAAAGGTAGTTGTTGTTGCCAACCCATATAAGACGGAAAAAGCAATCGAGCTAGAGGGCAAAGCATACACCTTGCCGGCTGAATCAATTAATACAATAGTAATAGATTGAAATTGTGAATGTA
>JAGAMD010000012.1 GCA_017624905.1 Clostridia bacterium
CATCTAGAATATTACGTGCAAGCGATGGCTTTTCGGCAATAATAAGCTTCATATTTTTCTCCTTCCCGATTTAGTACAAAAAATGTCGATACAAAATTATTGTAACACACTTATATTTATTTTTCAAGTATATAATTATATGTAAAACAAGTAATCTAAGTACATATTAATAAAATTTGAAACAAAGAAAGCCTCCGCATCATAGTATGCAGAGGTTTTCTTAAAAAGTTTATTTATGCGTTAGTCGGTGTGCCAACCACCAGAACCATTAGCACCTTTACTTCCAGCAGAACCATTAGAGGCATTTTCTGCAGTTGAACCATAAGAAACAGTACAACCGGTTATCGATATGTTGGAGCCGGCAGATGCGCTTGATGTTGAGCCTGCAGATCCAGCAGCACCGCCGCTACCGCCTTTACCATTGTTTTGAGCCCAGTAGCCGTCGCCACCTTTACCGCCATCGCCACCGTCGCCACCATTTCCGCCTCTTCCGGAATTACCACCACGTATGTAACTACCGCTATTTGACAAGTTTAGACTGGATTGTGAATCAAGGTATATACCATAACCACCGTTACCACCGTTGCCACCGTTGCCACCTTTACCACCATCGTGTCCTCTGCGGACAGAGGCGTCTGTTTTATGAGCAGAACCATTTGCACCGTTGCCACCGTCACCGCCATTACCACCGCTGCCACCGTTGCCGCCTTCAGCATGAATTTTGGTTGCTGAGCTAGTTGTAAGTCTACTTGCTACAATAGCATGAGCGCCATTACCACCATTGCCGCCGTTGCCACCACCGCAATCCGTTTCACCGTTATATCCAGAGGCACCATTGCCACCATCACCACCATATGCATATATCTCTCCTTTAAGATTTATAGTTAGATATGATGCGTTGATTGCACAATTGCCGTTTTCACCACTTGCACCAGGACTTGAGCCGCCTTTTCCGTCATAACCATATACGATTAGCTTTCCCTTTTCGTCATCGTCATAAGAACCTTCAATTGTGAGGTTTGAGAACCAACCAATAGCAGGTCTGCTCGAGTCGGTTGCTGAGATAGTACATGTTCCTTTTATATCTAAAGTAACGTTCAAAATAGAAGGATGCTCCCAAGCTGTAATGAATCCTTTGAAGTTGAAGTTGATGAAATGAATCTTTATGTTAGAATAACTCTTGAAGCATGCTAAATAAATGAAAAGATCATAATATGTAACATCTTCACTGCCGATAAAGTAAACCTCAGTTGTTCCTGCACTGATATCAAGGTTTTTGTTTCCTCCGACATAGTCGCTTAAAACATCACTATGATAATTGCAGTTATCACCTGGTTCAATTGATGACCAGTTGTAAACAAAACGAGTTGTACCTGCTACGTTTGGATCTGCATCTGGAGATGTTTTGTAATAATTATACACTTTAACTAAATCCCATTTAGCATATAGGTTTATGTTTGAAGGGGAAGCTTTAAACTCATCGACAGAGAATTTTTGAGTGAAAGCAGAATCCTTATACCAACCTATGAAGTGATTGTATTCAGAGTAAGAGGAATATGAAATACAATTTTCGTCAATACTTTCTATAGTATGCTCTACAGTTTCCGACGGAGCAACATTTGGATCGTTATAGTGATATGTGATATTGTATTTTATAAGCTCCCATTGTGCATATAGTGTAGCAACACCATCTTTTTCAGAAGCGATATAATTCACGGATTCTTGATCACTATATGAATCGCCAGTGCCATCTGGTTTTGTGTTCCAACCCACAAAGGTTGATCCGGAACGATAAAATCCGTTTATTGCAAGAGGCAACTCTGTATTAATGTCACGACTTACTTGCGTATCTATTGTGCTTCCACCAGTAGCACCATTACCATCATAAACAACAACGTACTCTATAGCAGCCCATTTTGCATAAACGTAAGTTCCGTTTTCTAAGTGGTCGGTATCGATGCTAGAAATCATATTATCACCGAAAGTAGTTAATTGCCAACCAGCAAGAACACTACCATTCTTTTGGTAAACAGGCATTTCGAAACTAACATTGGACCAAACTGCATAAAGAGTTAAATTTCCGATGTTTCCATTTTTTAAATCTATTGTGTCGCCAACAGAATATGCTATTTCCTTGCTGTCTTTTGAAAGCGACCAGCCGAGAAATTCTTGATTTACAGTTCGATGAGTGTTTTGTGAATCGGAAACAAGGCTGTAAATATAAATAGTTGTAGATTTTGAAAAGTTGTTTGAAAGTGTAAATAAGCTGTTTCCACCTGCATAAGAAACTTGATTCATTACACCACTGGTTGCACCGTTTCCGTCAAACGTGATAGAGTTTGGGGTCCAGTGAGCATAAAGTGTTTGCTTTGGCTGGTTGTAATTGTAAGAAACAAGTGAATCCGCGGTGATTTTTTCGCCGCCTACAAACGCTGTGTACCAACCATCAAATGTGTATCCGTCGCGAGAAAGAGTAGGGAGTGCACCATATGTTTTGCGATTATTGTTTTCATCAAAGCATTCAACGGTTGTTGAACCTAATTCAGTTGAATCGTCATTTGGATTTAAAACAATATCATATTGATTGCTTAACAAGTTGGCATCATATCCACCTACAAGATTTTGTAAAAGTCTTGTTAAATCGTTAATATTTACAGAACCATTTAGATCTACATCTGCATAATTCAAGTTGAACGAAGAATCGTTATAATTACTTAAATATCTTGCAATTAAAACAGAGTCTAGTATATCAACAGAACCATCATTGTTAACGTCACCTGGAAGATGAGAAACAACGGTTATTCCACCAGGAACGGTGCTAATATAAACAGGATTGTTATTCTTGTCAGAAAACTGAACACCGCTTCTTGAGAAAGAAATAGAAATATCATATTTTTCAAGCAGTGTTGCGTCGTCGGGAACCTTAAAAACAAGCTTTAACATGTTTCCATCGTTGTAGTCGACTTGCGCTCTGGCCATGGTGAAATAACATGAACTTCTTTCAGCATGAGGGTTGTAAGAGCTTATTGTGTTTAAAACATCAGAAGCTGCGTGGCTTATTAATTCAAGTCTTTCGTCATAGTTTACGCTAAAGGAAACACCTGTAATGCCAGGATTATTTATCATTTGCACATAAACAGTAATATATTGGTTGCCATCTAGTAAAGCATATGATTCGCCAACAACTACTCTTGGAGTACTTTCGGCTAAGCTTTGAGATTCCTTATAAACTGAATCGCATATTATACATGTGTAAATGATAGCGCCCTCTGTTTCGGTTGCGGAAAATTGGTGCTCTTCAATTGCACCACAATCCTTACATTGGTGTATAGTTATATTATCAACATCCTCGTAATTATGAGGTGTAATAGGCAACTCAGTCCCTTTTGAAACTATAGTTTCACACTTTGTACAGAAAATGTCGCCTGAATATCCAGGAATAGTACAAGAAGATGCGAATTCGTTGTGTAAAATTAAATCGTGCTCGAGCTTATCTACAAAGGCATTCTTTTGATAAAAGCCACAATCATTACATATTGTAACAGTATATCCAAAGGACGAGCATGTAGGTGGTACTGTTTTTGACGAGTAATTGTGAACACCGTTGTGTTCAAGATAATATGCACAAACGACAGTGATTTCAAATTCAACCTTGAAATCGTCATAAGTAGCAGTTATCAATTTTGTTCCAAATTCTGCAGTTGCATCAGCTGGAATTTGAACATTACGTGTTACGTTGATTGATGAACCATCACCATACATAAGCAGGATTTCGCCACCCAAGGTAGAAACTGTGTCTCCCTTGCCATATATTAATTGGTTTGGCAACACATTTAGAACAAGTCCAGTTGGCTTGTTTTCTTTAATCAAAACAGGCAGTTCCAGTGTTCCAGCAGTTGTTTGACCATCTATTGTTGTTACAAACAAAATTTTAGCTGTGGTTGTCTTTTTGCTTGTTTTGCTTGAGTTTTTGGAATCAAAAAAGTAAGAAACGATCGAATATTCAACATCCTTGTGATCACCAATATCTATGGATAAATTTTCAAGCTTGAGAGTGTTTTCTCCACTTTCATAAATTTGATCAACATAATAGCCTAGATCTTTATCGTAATCACATGTGAATGAGTAGTTAATATCAAAAGAGGCAACATTGCTTGGAAAGACGATGCTTGCTTCATCTTTAGATATTTCATCTTCGCTAATTGTGGTGTCAGGAATATAGTTGCTATTTTTAGCAAAAGAGTTTTTAGTATTGCAATAGCACATAAAGGTTCCTACGTTGTCTGCAAGGAACTCACACCTGTCAATGCTAACAGATGAAAAAACATTTGAAACATTTCCGCTATAGCTTTGAGCTGCAATTCCTCCAGCATAAACATGAACATAAGGGTATACTGTTGCGGTGTTCTTTTCAGCATAAGATAGACCAGCGGACTTTAGAGAAACTCCACTAACAACTACATTGCTTACAGTTCCGCCATCGATCAAGGCAGCAATTCCTCCAGCATAAACGCTTGAAGCATTACTCTTGTCATCATTAGCTTTGTAATTACGTCCAGATATTGCTGATACACTGCTGTTCTTGACGCTACAATTTGATATAGTGCCAGAGCTAATTCCAGCAATACCACCAGAATATGCACTAATAGACTTATTTACTATATAAACCTCTTGCTTTATTTTTATTTCGCAGTTAGCAATGTGGCAATTCGAGATAGTGCCATGGTTCACAGCGGCAACGACGCCGGCTTGAGCCTTTGGATTGCTTTCGCCTGTGTTATCAATTTCGATTTTTATCGAATCGAACTTTAAGTTTTTAACTGTTCCAGACCCTCCGATGCATTCAAAAAGAGCAGCGGTGTCAGAGTCTTTTATTGTGAAGTTTGAAAGTGTGTGTCCACGACCATCGATACTTCCTGCGAAAAATTCGTCTTCATCTAGTGCATTTCCAAACGCAGATAACTCAGCGTTATCAAAATCAATGTCATTTAAGATGATGTAGTGATTTGACAATCCGTTTTTTAAGCTACCTATCGATTTGAATTGCTCGGCGGTTGAAATGATATAAGGATCATCTTTAGATCCACTACCACCATTGTAGGTTGATTCGTTTCCAACATGAAAATCAATGGAATAAACAGTCTTTTGGTTATAAAGAACTGTTCCTGTGAATTCACTATATTGCTCAGGAACAGAAAGCTTTCCATCATTTGAAGAAAAAACAAAGTCGCCATAAGACCATTCATATGTGAAAAGGTCTTCGTTTAGGTCAAAAGCTTTGCAGATTCTTTGTGGAAATTTATTTAAATAAATTGTTTGACCTATGAGAACTTGACCATATGTTTCCATGTCTGCGTTTGTCATTGTTCTGTATGTTTCGTCAGATAATTGAAGAGAAAACGCAGATTCAATTCCAATGATATATGCGATATCTTTTACAAGCTGTGCTTCTACAGCCTCAAGAGAAACATTTCTTGTTGCATTTAGCTTAGTTGTGATTTCGCCATATGTAATGTATTCATCTTCGTTGTAATAATATCTTGTTTCATCGGTGATGGCTTCTCCATATTGCTGTAGCAAGTATAGCTGTTGATTGAGAAGGCAAAGATCAACCATATTTTGCGCTTTAATAAGAGTGTTATACAAATCTAATGCGAAATCAACTGCTTCACCTTCTACGTCTTGCTCGGGTATAAACTCTCTGTTTTCAGAAAGATAATCATAATAGTAACGTTGGATTGATAGCTTGACACCTGTTGAGTCAGTCTGCATATATTCATAGAGCATTTGTATATTGGACAAGCCAGATATTGGATGCTCGGAGCATAGTGCAGTATATATGGCATCATATTCGTCTTTGAGCTGAGATAAATCGTCTGGATTTTTGGCAGCGGCTTCCTGTAAAATAAATCCATATGCTTTGTCATAGTATGGATTTTCATTTATGTCAGAGCTTCCGTGCAAATAGTTTTTGAACATTGTATAGCTGAAGTTACCATCGGAGCTGGATACAAATTTTATAATTTCCTCTTTCGCTGTTTGAGCAGCAAACGCCCCAGAAAGAGCGGAGAGTATTTCTTGAGTTTGCTTATCAACATGAATGGAAAGCTCACTGATATCTTCTTGCAATTCATCAATGTTGTTATTTACCTCGTCAAATTTCTCGTCAATGTGATTTTGCAATTTTTGGGTTTCTGTTTCAGCTTCATTCCCAGATTTCGCTAATGATACAACGCCGTTTAAAATGGAGTCAGAAACATCACCTAAGCCGAAACAGGAGGCAACAATGTTCACTGCGGAGATCGTTAGATCAATCATTGCACCTGCAACATCGGGATTGTCATCTTGCATTGCTGTGGCAAAAGTGAAAAGTGATGAAATGCCCTTGCTTAAGCCTTTTGCAGTGTTATCCTTTAATTTTTTAGTTTTTTCTGCCTTTTCTTCGTCTTCAAATCTTTTGTTTATTTTTTGAAGAGTTTCGGTATAAGTAGGCTTTTTGCTTTTTTTGGTTTCCTTGCTGGTTGTTTCTGTTTGAGTTTGCTTTGCAACAGAAACAGGTGTTGCAACTATAGGTAGCGCAAAGGAGAACGATAGCAATAAAGCAGTAACTATTACGATGAATCTTTTTAAAATGCTATTCATATACTTTATACTCCTATTCTAATACGGTAGTTTTGCCAGAAATTATTATTGGCTGTGCTTTTTCTAGATTTTCATTAATATAGTATGTATCATCAAGTATTTCAATAACGAAATATCCACAAGAAGGAGGCTGTCCTACAGTGAATGTGAATTTGAACATATTCATTTGTCCATTTGATGAAACAGAACCGCCAGATGACCAACAGAATTCATATGTGTGATTGGTTGAATCGAGTTTTGAGGTCGTAGAGCCACCAAGGTTGGAGGTTAGGATCTTGATATCATCGTTGCTTATGTTGAGATTTTCGTCATATTCTAGATGAATGTTTAGTCCGTGCATTGTGATTTTTCCACAAAGATACATATAAACGGAAAACTCTGTTTCGCTACGGCTTATTTCACTGGAGTCTACAATGATGATTGGCTCAGTTACTTCTTCGTCATATTGAGCAGTAATAACTGCGTTGGATGAAATACTGTCTAATGCTGTGTCCCAACCGGTAAATTTATAACCTTTCATTTTGTTCCAGTCAAAATAAATTTCATCAATTTCTGGTGGTGTTACGGAAAAGCCATGATATACGTCGGTTATGGTTGTAATGGTTTCGCCACTTGGCATGTTGAAAGTAACCATGTATGTGTTGATTTCGTATTTTGCATTAATAGTCATGTTGGATGTTACATTTTCAAATGAGGCATCCCAACCTATAAAGGTGTATCCCTCTACAGGCTCAAGAGTAGGTTCAATTGCACTTTTTCCGTTTGTTACGAGTTGTTCTTCAATCGTATTTCCATTTATATCTAAGAAGCTTACCTTGAATTGCTTTATGTATTGTGCTTGAATGGTTAGGTCTTCGACAACGTAATTGAAATCGGAGCTCCACCTTTCAAAAATGTAGCCAGATCGCGTAGGCTGTGTTGGCTCTGTGGCTGGATTTGTATGAAAAATTTCTTGTATTTCAATTATCGAGCCGTCATAATCTATAAAAGTTACCGTATGTTGCTCAGTAGTTGGAATGAAATATGCATAAACTGACATACTATTACTTATATTGGTTATATCGGCTTCAATATCAGAATCTGGTTGAACAACCCATTTTTGAAAAATAAATCCTGTGTCAGCTGATGCAGGCTTGAATGGCACGGAATGTGGATATATGGCGGATTCGCCCTCTTTCACAGTTACCTCTGCCAATAGAATAGCACCGGTTTCGTTGTAAAATGATACGGTGTATTCGGCAGGAGCTTGCTCGCTGTTTGTATTTGAATTAGTGTCGGTGTTAGTGTCTGTGTCTGTGGGTTCGTTTTTCCCTTTTTTACAAGCGCTTATTGCTATTGTAAAGGTAATCAAAAGAACTACTGATAGAACGAGTAAAAGCCATCTTTTGCCCTTCATATAAAATCCTCCAAAAATAAAATATAATAATATATAAAGTATAATACATATAAAAAAATAAATCAATACGTATGGGGAAATATTTACAAAATGTAGGATAAAAATTTAAAAAGCAAGTGAAATTCACTTGCTTTTTGTATTGTTTTTTAATTAATCGAGCTCGGTTTTGGAAATAATTCCGCCGCCGATTACGACATCGCCGTCGTAAATGACAACACTTTGTCCTTTGCAAATTGCTCTTTGAGGTTCGTCAAAGACAACGTGCAAAAGCCCGTTTCTTAGACACGCCTTGGCACTTTTTTCTTCTTGGTTATATCTTACCTTGGCTTTTACCGTCATAGGCGTATCAATTGAGTCAACTGCAATTAAGTTTACGTTGTCAGCCCACAGCTCACGCGAGAACAAGTCCTCGTTTTCGCCAATTACAACCTCGTTTGTCTCTAAATTTTTCCCAACAACATACATTGAGTGAGGTAACGCAAGACCTAAGCCCTTTCTTTGACCTATTGTATATCTTATTATGCCCTTGTGCTTGCCAAGTAGTTTTCCATCAGTAGTAACAAAATTGCCCTCGGGGTAAGATTTTTTGGTGTAATTTTCAATAAATTTGGCATAATCTCCGTCCGGCACAAAGCAAATATCTTGACTTTCCTTTTTGTCGGCAAACTCAAAATCAAGGTCGCTAAGAACCTTGCGCACCTCGTCCTTCGACTCCATTTTGCCAAGTGGAAAAACAGTTTTCGCAACTCTTTCCTTGCTTAGTCTATAAAGCACATAGCTTTGATCCTTTTTTGTGTTTTTCGCTTTTTTTAATACCACACGACCATATTTTTCGTCATACTCGGTAATAGCGTAGTGCCCTGTTGCAACATACTCATAGCCAAGCTCGGTTGCATAGTCAAAAAGCTTATCGAATTTTAAATGAAAATTGCACTCAATACAAGGATTAGGCGTAGCACCGTTTTCGTATGCTGAGATAAAATTGTCAATTACATATTTTTGGAAATCTTCTGAAAAATCAACCACGTGGTGAGGGATTTTTAGCTTTTGGCATACTGATTCGGCATCCTTTATGTCGGTTTCGGTTGTGCAAGATGCCCCATGTAGTCTCATCGTAGCACCGAGGCACTCATATCCTTCGTTTTTTACAATAGTGGCACATGCTGAGCTGTCAACTCCGCCACTCATAGCAACAAGTATCTTCTTCAAATTAGAATACGTAGCTTCCTTTCTCCACCTTGTATTCCTTGCCGTCAATTATAACTGTCGCATTGGTTGGGGTGGTAATTTCGTATCTGAACTTATCCCCCTCCTTATACCAAGCAGAGGAAGCAGTTCCTTTTCTTGTTTCAATTTTTGCACTTAACCAGCTTAGCTTTTTAGTTGGATTTGGAGCAATTACTACCTCTTCAAAGCCGGGCTTGTCTTCAACTGTGTTAATACCACAGGCAACGCCATAAACCCAGTCGGCAACGCTACCGTATGCGTAGTGGTTAAATGAGTTCATATCCTTGGACCAAAATTCGCCCTTGTCGTTTACTCCGTCCCAGTGTTCCCAAATAGTAGTTGCACCTTGCTTAACTGAATATAGCCAAGACGGATAATTCTCTTGCAGGAGCAAGTTATATGCAAGCTCGGTATATCCGTTTGATGAAAGTGCGTGTAAAAGATATGGTGTACCAAGGAATCCTGTTTGCAAACGAGTTCCGTTTGCCTTTATCATATCGGCAAGCTGCTTACTTACAGCCTTTTTATCGGTTGCAATGCCAAAATGTAAAGCAATAACGCACTCGGTTTGAGTCTTGTATTCCTTGTATGTCTTTCTGATTTTGTTTAAAATGTTTTCTCTTAGTCTTTCGTACTTTTCAACGTTTTTGCCGATGATTTTACCTGTCTTGCAAACTATGTCTGTTGAGTAATAATAGTAAGCGGAGGCAAGAAAATCGTCTCTTGATGAGCCCTTATATGAGCCGGCTGGTGCATCAAGTCCAAGCCAATCTGCAAAATGCTCACAGCCTGTCCATAAATATTTTGTAGTGGACTTTGAGCCGATGTATTTTAGGTAACCACACATTGATTTGAATTGTTTCTTTAATATATCACGGTTGCCATATGTCAAATAGATTTGATATGGGCAAATGGTTGAGGCATCTCCCCAACCGCATCCGCTCCAATCATCTCCCCACACCTGTGGAATAACTGAAGGCACGTATCCGCTTGGAGCTTGGTCAAGTCGTAAATCTGTTAGCCATTTTTCAAAGAATTTCTCAACATCATAGTTGTAGGAAGCGGTTTTTACAAATACTTGAGCGTCTCCTGTCCAACCCATTCTTTCATCTCTTTGTGGACAGTCTGTTGGAATATCAAGGAAGTTGCCCTTTTGTCCCCAAATGATGTTTGAAAACAGCTTGTTTAAAAGAGGTGAAGATGAATTCAAATAGCCCGTACGCTTAATGTCTGAGTGAACAACAATAGCTTTGATGTTATCAGCTGCGATTTCGCCCGGGAACTCGTCAACTCTTATGTATCTAAATCCGTAGAAGGTTAATTTTGGCTTGTATGTTTGATAGCCGTCCTTGGCTGTGTAGATAAATTCTGCCTTTGCGGTACGATAGTTTTCGGTATAGATGTTGCCGTCCTTATCAAGAACCTCGGCAACAGATAATTTAACCCTGTCGCCTTTCTTTGCATCGAGCGAGATTTCGAAGTATCCGGTGAGGTTTTGGTTAAAGTCGATTACAGTTTCACCCTTTGGAGTCTTGAAAATTCTGTGTGGCTTAATTGTTTCTTGCTCAATAATTTTTTCGCCCTGTTGCTTAACCAAACGATCACGGTCATAATCTTGCACCTTTACAGGAATGAATTTTTCCTCGTAATTCGCATCATAATGCTCACCGTCGTAAATGTCTGCAAAGGTGATTTTGGACAGAGCCACCTCCCAGTTTTCGTCAGAATAGATATATTCAACCCTGCCATCCTTGTACTCAAGCTTGATTTCGCAAATAAGTGCGGGATAAATATTAGGTCTGTCTTGGTTGTTACGCCAGTTGATTCTACCCTTGAACCAACCCTCGCTAAGTGTAACACGAAGCTCGTTTTCTTCTTTTATTAAATTAGTAATATCATATTTTTGCACTTGAGTTCTTTTGCTTGAGGTAAAGCCCGGTGCTAAAATAAAATCACCGATTCGCTCACCGCCTAAGGTGGCAAAGTAGCAGCCGAGAGATGTCATTTCAATAGTGGCTTTTTTTATTTCACCACAAGCTTGAAAGACCTTTTTTAAAACAGGACAAGTAAATTTTTCGTTAGTGGGATATGAAATCCATTTTGAATTATTAAGCATAACAACCTCGTTAAAATATTATATATTTAATATCTATGTTCATTATATCAATTAAGAAATTGAAAATCAACATTATTACTTATAAATAAGTAAAAAAATAGCGAAAAACTCTTGACAAATATGCTTCGATGTACTATAATGAACATATGAACAGTTGCTCATATAACCAAATGAGAGCAACAAAGGGGGATAAATATGGAAAACGAGAGCGTAGTATCAAAAATTCAAGGTGCAATCACACGTAATAGTGAGCTATTTGAGGAGCTTGCAAATCTTTATAAAATTTTCGGTGATGCATCCCGTGTAAAAATTCTTTGTGCACTTACACAAAGCGAAATGTGTGTTAGCGAGATTTCTGAGTTCTTATCAATTACTCAATCAGCTGTATCACATCAGCTTCGCATCTTAAAAACAAGCAATTTGGTAAAAACAAGACGCAACGGCAAATCTATAATATATTCACTAACAGATGACCACGTACGTACAATAATCGACTGTGGCATGGAGCACATAGCAGAATAAAAATGAAAGAATTTTTGCGTGAAAACAAGGCAATGATAATTAGGATTTCTATTTCCATTTGCCTTATCATTGCAGGTTTAATAACAAATGGATTTAATGAGCTATTCGCCTTGATTCTTTATATGGGTGCTTACATAGTAAATGCATATCAAATAATTTACAAGGCTGTAAAAAAGCTCATAAAAAAAGGCGAAATAGGTGTTTCAATGCTAATGACGATAGCATCGCTTGGTGCTATTATCATAGGTGAGTATTTTGAGGCTGCATTTGTTGTTGCACTCTTTTTAATAGGAGAGCTAATTGAGGACATAGCGGGTGATTATACAAGAAACTCACTAAAGGCACTTTATGAAATCCGCCCCGACAAGGCTCGTGTCAAGGGACGAGGGGAGCTTGTACGCGTTGAAGATGTAAATGTTGGTGATATAATCGAGGTTTATGCGGGAGAAAGAGTGCCACTTGATGGCATAGTTATCGATGGCGTAGCCGATATTGATACCTCGGTTGTTTCCGGCGAGAGTATACCTGTTTCTGCTCGTGCAGGAACTGAGCTTTATGCAGGATATCTTGACTTGAACGGTGCAATCACTATCGAGGTTACTCGCAAGAGTGAGCAAAGTATGGTTCAAAGAATTATCGATATTTCACTTAACGCATCAGCTAA
The DNA here is from genome assembly GCA_017624905.1 of Clostridia bacterium. GTDB lineage: Bacteria > Bacillota > Clostridia > Oscillospirales > CAG-272 > RGIG2000. The sequence continues at coordinate 12,568 of JAGAMD010000012.1, forward strand.
AAAATCTAAAAATGAAGCATTTATAAATAAGTTTGCAAAATATTACACTCCTTCAGTTATAGGACTTGCGCTTTTAGTATCGATAGTTCCTGCAATCTTGGGACTTGATATCTTTGATTGGGCATATAAAGCGTTTGCACTACTTGCAATTTCTTGCCCGTGCGCAGTTGTTATTTCTGTGCCTCTTGCATATTCCTGTGCAATAGGCTTTGCATCAAGAAACGGAGTTTTGGTAAAGGGCTCCGGTGTGTTTGAAAAGCTAAGCTCAATTAACACTATGGCGTTTGACAAAACAGGAACTCTTACAAAATCCGAGCTAAGAGTAAACAAGGTGGAGTCATATTGTGAGCTTACAAAAATGGAGCTTCTTGAAATAGCCTCCGTGGTTGAGAAAAAGTCTGTCCATCCGGTAGCTCAAGCTATACAAAGGGAGGCAGAACGCTTCAAAATTGGATTTGAAGAGGGTACAAACTATCGTGAGGTGGCTGGCAGAGGAGCAGAGTGCGACTCATCATTTGGACATATTAAGGCGGGTAACTACGATTTTGCCGGCTGTGGCGATCAAGCCTCAGGCTCAGCAACTGTATATATTTCTCTTGATGGCAAATGCATAGGCTATATAGGTGTTGGTGATAATATTAAGGAAAACGGCAAAAAAGCATTTGACAGATTAAGAGAAAATGGCATAAAGAAAATCTACATTTTAAGTGGAGACAAAAAGTCAAAGGTTGATATTGTGGCAAGTACACTTTATGCCGATGGAGCATATTCACAATTGCTTCCGGAGCATAAGCTGGACGCACTTGAGGATATTATCGAAAATGGCAAGGATGTAAAAGTAGGCTATTGTGGCGACGGCATAAATGACCTACCATGCTTATCACGTGCAGACATAGGTATTTCGATGGGGGCAGTTAGCTCTGATGCCGCAATGGATAGAAGCGATATTGTAATTGCCGACGATGATATAGAAAAGGTATCCTTAGCTATGGAAATTGCCAAGGATACTAAAAAGAGAGTAATATCAAATATTGTATTTTCAATCAGCGTAAAGGTTCTTGTAGCGATACTTAACCTTGTAGTTCCGACCTTCCCAATGTTTGTAGCTGTACTAGCCGATGTTGGTGTAATGCTAATAGCGGTTTTGAATGCATTAAGAGCCGGAAAAAAAGCAAAAAACAATTAAAAAGCTCGACCACGTGTCTAAAATATACAAAAAAGAGCCCATACGGGCTCTTTTCATTTTATTACAATTTCGTAACGGTTTTTAAATGTACATCCACTGTCAAGATGCATCATTTCCTTTTTGGTATTAAGGTCGTCAACTATGCCGTCAACAGATGGCTGTGAGGTCCAAGGCTCAATGCAAAGATAAGGTGCATCTTTTTTTACTGCGTGCCAAAGACCTATATATTTCATATTGTCAAACTTAATTGTTACGCTCTTTTCTCCTTTGTCAGAATAGAGCTTGATTTCCTTTTGAATATTGTATAAGAAAATTGCATCATCATCGAACAGATCGTGGCGTAAATTAATCGTTTTTGTGCCACCCTGTGTATAAAGCTTGTCATTTTCTGTCAAGAAGCAGGTTGGTGAAAACTCAACACGAAAGGCATCACATTTCTTTCCAAATTCCACCTTATAGTCCTCAAAGCAAAGACCTTTTTCAAGCGGAACATTAAATGCAGGATGTCCACCAATACCGAATATAAGTACCTTTTTATCGGTGTTTGTTACCTTGTGCTCAATCCTCAAGGATGAGCCGACAAGAGAAAAAGAAACATCGAAAATAAAATCAAATGGATATTGCTTTTTTGATTCTTCGTTTGCAACAAGGCTAAGAGTGAGGGTGTTATCTTCTTGACTTTTTAGAGCAAATTCGCTACCTCTCGCTATACCGTGAGACGGCATAGTGTATTCCTTGCCAAGGTATGTATATTTACCTCCAAAAAGTCTACCGCAAATAGGAAACATAATAGGTGCTTGACCGCCCCAATACTTTTCGTCGCCTTGCCACATATATTCACAGCCGTCGTTTGTTTTGATGCTGTGTATTTCAGCTCCCTTTGAGTTAATTTCGGCAGAAAGATATTCATTTTTAATCTTGTAAATCATAAAAGCATCTCCTTGTGTATTAATAAATTGATTTTATCATATTTTATGATAAATTTCAAGGACTCTTGCCTTGAAAAACACCATTATCTATGCTACAATTAGTAAAAAGGAAGTGATAAAATGGCAAACATAGCACTAACAAGCAGATGTAATCTGTCTTGTAAATACTGCTTCGCAAATGAATTAGTCGGTAATGGCACGGCTGATATAACTATGGAAAATTTTATAAAAGCGCTTGAATTTTCGCTTCCGGACGGAGAAGTAGGACTAATTGGTGGTGAGCCGCTTTTACATAAAAGCATAAATGAGATTTTGTCCATTTTAAATAGCACACCTGAAATTATGCGTGTTACTCTATACACAAACGGCATTTACTTAAACAAAATTAAAAGAGAAAGCATTCACCATAAAATCCACTTCTTAGTAAATGTAAATTCAAAAGATGATATAGGCGAAAAAGCCTATAAGAGCTTAAAAGCAAACATCAAGGATTTATTATTTTACACAACAAGGGATAGAGTAACTCTTGGTGTAAATATTTATAAAGAAAATCAAGATTTTACCGATATATTATCGCTTCTTGATGAGTTTCTCTTTAGGCGTGTACGACTAAGCGTGGTAATTCCTATTGATAAAGGCGAGGGAGCCTTTAACTATTTTATGCGTATGAAAAAGACGCTTTTATCATTCTGCAAAGAGCTTGGAAAGAGAAATATAGCTCCTTGCTATGACTGTAACGCAATACCTGAGTGCGTTTATACAGATGATGAAAAGGAGCTTTTAGCGTCCCTGCCATATGAAAACGAGCACGAAAGACGTGTCTTTATGGGGGAGGCATCGGTTTGTGCGCCGATAGTTGATATTTATCCTGATATGAAAGCATCACGATGCTTTGGTATGAGTGATTATAAGGTTAATATAGACGACTTCAAAAGCATAAGCGACTTGAAAAATCATTTCTTTATGGAAATAGATTCACGCCTTGTGCATAAGACAACAAAAGAAGAGTGTAAAAACTGCTATAAGCAAAGGGTGTTTGGTTGCTTTGGCGGTTGCCTCTGCTATAAATAATACTAAGAAAGGGAGAAGAGAATGAAGGAAATATTGAGTGTAGATAATATGCGAAAAAGCGACGAGCATACTATAAAGACCTTTGTATCTTCAAAGGAGCTTATGTATAGTGCAGCACTTGGTATATATAACAGCATACCGTTTGATAGCTTTTCCTCTCCCAAAGCACTAATAGTGTGCGGAACAGGAAACAATGCCGGTGATGGCTATGCCCTTGCCTCAATTATGGCAAAAAATGGACACAGGGTGTCGCTTTTGCTAATAGAAGACCGCTTTTCTGAGGATGGAAAATACTATTTTGATAAGTGTCTTGAGCAAGGCGTAAAATATTCATTCTATGACGGCATCTTACCAAAGGCTGATATTATAGTAGACTGTATATTTGGCACAGGCTTTTATGGTGAGCCTAAGGAAATATACAAAGAGGTAATAAATAAAATCAACACATCGTGTGCGTTTGTTGTAAGTGCAGATATAAACAGCGGACTAAATGGAGATAGCGGTCTTGGTGTGTGCTCAGTAAAAAGTGATTTAACTGTGTCAATCGGTTCGTATAAAAGTGGTCATTTTCTTGGTATGGCAAAGGACAAGATAGGCTCACTTGTAAATTGCAATATAGGTATTGAGCCACAAGATAAGCCTTACTATTTATTCGAAAAGGAGGACGCCAAAAAGCTCCTTCTAAAAAGAGAGAATTATTCACACAAGGGAACATATGGCTACATAACACTAATAGGCGGCAGCTATGAATATTCAGGAGCAATAAAGCTGGCAAATATGTCTGCCTCAGCTATGCGTACAGGCACGGGTGTTGTGCGTCTTGCAACTCCGAAAAGCATCGGCTTTTCAGTTATGCCGTATCTTGTTGAGCCAACTCTTTACCCTCTTAGCGAGGAAAACGACGCTATAAAATTTGTAAGCGAGGAAATTGATGGTGCACTAAAGGGAGTCAAGGCTGTTGGCATTGGAATGGGGCTTGGTCAAAATGGTGAAAACGATAAGATTATAAGATACATTTTAGACAATTACTCTCTACCTGTTTTGCTTGATGCAGATGCCATAAACACAGTTTCAAGGCTAGACAGCTCACTTCTAAAAAGCACAAAATGTAAGCTTGTTTTGACACCTCATCTAAAAGAGTTTGAAAGGCTTAGCGGTGTTCCCTTAAAGGAGATAGAAAACAATCCCGTTGTCTACGCAAGGGAATATGCAAGGGAAAACGGTGTTGTTTTGCTTTTAAAGGGAAGCTCAACCATAATAACCGATGGCGAAAATGTGATAATTTCTAACACAGGGTCAGCCGGAATGGCAACAGCCGGCTCAGGAGATGTGCTTTCGGGCATAATCACCTCGCTACTCGGTCAGTATCCAAGCAAGGTGCTTGAAATGGCGTGTCTTGGTGCGTATATAAATGGTTACGCCGGCGAGCTTGCCGAAAAAGAAAACGGTGCTATTTCGATGATAGCAAGCGATACAGCTAAAAATGTATCTAGCGCAATAAAAAGCTTGATTGATTAAAATAAAAAGACGAGGAGCGTCCTCGTCTTTTTTAATCTAAAAATTTAAATATTTTGTCCCAAACCTCTTGATTCTGCTCGGTAATCTTATACCAATCAAAGCTCTTTTTAAAATTCTCACATTCTTCTTTAGTGTTTAGCTTTCCGTTTTCAAGTGCTTGTTGCATTTTTTCATAAAATTCTTGCTTTGCTATGATAGCCTCTTTTGTGTAGTTTGGATTGTGGTCAGCTCCATCTACACTAATAAAGGTTGCATTTTCACTATTCTTAAGAGCCTTTTTAAGTCTTAAAAAGTTCTTTTTGTAGTTTACCATATGGTCGTCGGTCGAGTGGAAAACAAGTGCCTTTGTATCGCTGTTTTTTAGAGTGTCGATAGCTGAGCATTTCATATATTTAGGACTTGCTTTAACCTCTCCACGATATATAATTCCGGAAAATATAGAATAAGGCCCGCTAACATGCTGTTTGATTATCACCTTGGGTGAAATAAATCCTGCAAGAGCCACAATCTTTTTTACATCCGGATGAAATTTTGCAATATTAAGAGTAGAAAAACCGCCCCAGCTATGTCCCATAACATAAAGCTCACGACCCTTGATTTCGTCAAGCTCCTTTAATTTTGTAATAACCTCGTCTAAATCACGGAGCGAACCGGAAAAGCCACCATTGTCCTCACCACCCGACTCCATACAGCCTGTATGGTCGTAGGCATAAACCAAATAGCCGTGTCGAGCAAGCTTTTCAATTTCACGCATATAGCTACGTGCACCGCCAAACATGCCGTGCTCAAATATAACAAGCTTGTTTTTAATTGGATTTTCGTAATAGTAAAAGCCACCGACAAGAGTAATGCCTCTTTCTGTATCAATATTGTAGCTATCTCTTTTTAGTCCGTCAAAATCCGTGTGAGAAAAGAGAAAAACAGATGGCTTTTCGTCAGCACGTGCATAAACACGAGACCTAAATAATTCTTGAATTTTATTCATAAATCACCTTGTAAAAATTGCAGTATCAAAGGTGTAACCACCATCACATTTTTTAATGCCGTATCTTGTTTTTTTGATAAGCTCAAAAAGCTTTTCACCATCAATGCCGACAAGGTCGCCACACGAGTCAAGAAAATCCTCGGCACTAGGGTGAAAATGTGTTGTTGTAACATAAATGCCACGAGTTGCACCACTTGCGTTCATAGCTCCGTAGAACTCACGCACCTCTTTTTCGGTAACGTGTGCACGGTCGCGACACTTAGTTTGTGCAACTATCTTTTCATTAAATCCTAAATAATCAACGGTTTCAAGCACAACATCTATACCACCATCGTCGCTACCACCTGTTATGTCGCAATATACAACCATCATACCGGATAAGGTATAGTATTTTTCGAGCAGGTTAGCTACAAAGCTCTCGAAAAATTTTCCGCCCATCATCCAAAGCTGCTTGTAAAACTTAGACTTGAATTCATTTTCAGGTAGGGGAGTGTCGTAAATTGCCTCACATAGATTGCTTTTTAGTGTATATTTTGAGCCAACTATTTCAACCTCGCCAAGGTCAACCAGCTCAAAAAGAACATTACCTGCGATTGAACGTAAGGTGTAGTCGTCCTTAAATGACAAGGTTGAGCCTGTGCCGAAATAAACCTCAAGCCTTGTGAAAATCTCCTCTTTAGAGTATGCACCGGTCTCTAAAATGTTCAAAATTTCATTTTGACACTCATCCTCGCCAATAATTACAAGCTCCTCTTTAGCAAGATAGTACCTTTCACCCTCACGTCTGATGTCCTTTTTGTTCATAAGGTCATTAAGGGCAGTGCCTATGTAACTTCTGATTATACTGTTTTTACTCTTTGGAGAAAAGTCCTCCAGCTCACTCCTAGATAGTCCATATGCTTTTAATGCACCATCAATTATCTCATTACGAGTAGCACCACCGCTTTTTGTCAAGAAATCAACAATAGAGGCAAGAGCTCTTTTTCTCATTTTATTTGTAATACGCATAAATTCACCACCTTAAGGAGCTTTCCTACCTATATTTTATCACAAAAAATGCACTCGTGCAATAAAATACTGAATTAATTTACATATGATTAAAAAAGAGCCTACACAGTAGGCCCTTTTCCTGTTTAATTTATTTTTCGGTTTCCCTTCGATAAATTTCAGCAATAAACTCAGCGGTTTTTTCAATTCCAAGGTCGGTGGAGTTGAGCATTAATGTGTAGTTTTCACGCTCACCCCAGGTCTTGCCTGTGTAGTATTTGTAGTTTATACTACGCTTTTTGTCAGTTTCCTTGATAAGCTTTTTGGCTTCCTTTTCGCTAACTCCCTTGAAGTTCATTGTACGTTTGATTTTTTCTTCCGTTGAAGCATAGATAAACACATTTAGTGTATCGTAAGCTCTTAATATATAGTCAGCACTACGTCCAACAAAAACACAAGGTCCATTTCCCGCAAGCTCACGGATTACCTTTTTCTGTATAGCGAAAATCCTGTCCTCAATTGATTCTCCCGATGCACTTCTGCCTACAAAGGAATAGGCAAATATGCTCTTCGAAGGAGCATATTCAGTTACACGCTTAATGAAGTCATCAACAAAGCCTGACTCCTCGGCAATTTTTTCGATAACGTCCTTGTCGTAGCAAGGAATACCAAGCTTTTTAGCAACTAGTAAGCCTATATATTTGCCTCCACTACCGAACTCACGGCTGATAGTAATAATTTTGTTACTCATAAAACATCCTTTCCCAAGACCATTCTTGTGTTAAAATAATTTCTTTGTACTAATATTTTATCATATAGCCAATATAATTGTCAATAAAATTTAGGCTATGTCAACAAAAAAACAGCGAAAAATCGCTGTTTTTTGTTTATTTTTAACACAAAAGTGCTTATTTTTTCTTTCTGCGTCTGAAAATACGCTTGAATATTCTGTAAATTCCACGGAAGAAGCCGTAAATAACCTTGCAGAACCAACGGATTAAACGGCGTTTTTCCAGCTTTTTGTTCATCTTTTCCTTAAAGGTCTTTCTGTCGTAGAGAAGATAAACAATAGCCTTTTTCCACTTACTGCCCTCTAGTGTGAATGCAAACGAAGTATTGTCAACAACGCTTTGTCCCTTCAGCTGAGCTAAATGCCAGGTCCAGGTTTCAAATACGGAACGAGCCTCGTAGCCGGAATATACAGTGTCCTCAATCATAGCATTTGAAAATGCGTATCTATCAAACTCAGGTGAGTTGAGCAGCATATAGTCAAATGCGATAGCATAATCGGAGTTTCTAGCCTTGAAGTCATCAAGCTCACCAAAAATATCAAGGTAATCCTTAACATAGTCAAGAGCGCCCTTTTGCATTTGGCAAACTGCAAAGGTTGATTCATAGGATAGGGAGTCAGTTGTTTCCTCAATTAGAGGAGTGATAATACCACCATCAAACTTGTATCCATAGCAGGATGGAGTTGGATCTGACATAAAATATTCTCTTATAATGCCGGAGATTGTTGGTGTGTGGTCATAGTAGGAATAAATCTTAAAGCGGTCTTGAACATTTATATCTGTGTTGTAGCCGTTTGTGTGAATAAAGAATGTATCAATGCTTCTTTGCGCAAGGTCGCAAATGATAGATTGTAGTCTGCCACTATAACCTAAATCAAAGGTGGCAGTATTCTCACCGAACACATTCTTAAAAGCTTCACTCGCTACTGCAAAATTATGACGGCAGAGAGACTCATCAAATGAAATATCGATAAGAGCCGAAATAAAGCTGTAAAACTCGCCGTAATTTCTAAAGCGTTCCTCAAGCTCAATTCCTCTTTGCTTGTAAAGAGTCTTATCGCTCTCGCTAAGTGGCTTAAGAACAGAAGAAATCAACTCCATAAGATGCAAAGGAGTATGCTCACGAACATCAATAAACGCCTCAAGCGAATATAAATCCTTAGCTTCCTTTATGCTATAAGGCATAAGTGCCTTTCTTGTAGCATAGAAGTAGTCGCTCTTTATGTCCTCATTACGTGCTTGACAGAGCATATCAAATGCTTTTTTAACCATCTTTCCATCACGAGCAAGGAAAACAATTTTTTTGTAGCCGTTTTTCTTTGCCTCGTCAAGAATCCACTCGGCAATTCCCAAAACGTGCATACCAAGAGTAGTGTAGCCCATTAGGTAAGTATCGCCATTGTAGTTTGAGTTGCTTTGGAAAATAGTAAATGGATAGTCAAAAGCATTATTAACAGCAGTTGCAAGAGCACATCTGAGCGGCAGCTGCTCCATAGAAGCAAGAGGCTTATCCTTAGTTGCTAATAAAGTAGTAAATGGTGTTGCACCATTACCGGTATAAATATCGGAAATCTTGTTTTCAAATGTTTCGGTAGCCTTAGGGAAGAAGATGGTTTCAAATCCATTTTCGCTAGCATTTACAACATCTGAATTCCAGTTGTCGCCAATGTGGATAGCCTCACCCTTCTTAAAGTCAAGCTCCTTGCTTGCTAGCTTGAATAAATCGCCTGTTGACTTGAGCAATCTTTCTTCACTTGATAGATATAGAGCCTCATAGCCCTCATATCCATTCTTGTGAAGAATTTCCTCAATAGTATCTCTTTCAAGATACATATCAGAGATAATTACTACACGCTTGCCAAAGAGAAGTGCTAAATCAAAGATTTCCTTTGCACTCTTTCTTTGCATACAGTATTTTATTTCGGTAGCATTTTCAATATCTCTAATTTCCATTGCATCCTCGTGGGAAATACCTGCCTCCTTTGCAAAGGCGCTATATATCTCAGTCAATGTAACATCCTGATATTTCGGGTTTCTTTCCTTTGAGTAGTTACGAGCCTTTTCCTCGGCACTCCTTCTTAATTTTACAAAGGTCTTTTCATTTATATGACTGTGTAGGCGACTAGCCTCCTTGCCGACAAAATAAAGAACATCAGCCGGATCATAGAAAGGTCTTTTTATAAGAGTATCAAAAATATCAAAGGAAACAATTTTGATTTTTGGATCATAAAGAGCCTTTTTAATGCCCTCCATTCTGCCTGACCAGTCGGTTGTCAGAGAATAGAAGTAAAACTCATACGGATAAGGATAAACAGCCTCCTCCTTGTCAAATGCCTCACAAAGAAGAGCTTGTGCCTCCTTGTCGCCGCCTAAGCCTGCAGCACCAACGTTACCGCACCAAATTCTGTGATATCTTGATTTAAAACGCTCAATAAGCGGTAAATACTCGTTATATAGCTCACTATCATATTCATTTAGGCTTGATTTAACAAACTCAAAGACAGCCTTCATATCTCTTACGTTTCTTAAAACCTTTTCCTTTGGAAGAGTAGTGCTGGTAGATGCAGCTGCGTGTCTAATATAGAAATAGCAATCTGCGTTAGCAAAGGCAAGACTGTTTGCGTGAGTATAGAATACGGATGAAAAAGCAATGTCCTCACCCATAATTAAATTAAAGTCGATTTTTTTGAAATAAGGTAAGCATCTGTCGACAAGCTCCTTTTTGTAAACCTTATTCCAAACAGTATGCCAAGAGAAGCAGCTGCCCTCTTGCAAATAAAATGATTTTAGCAGCTCGTCCTTTCTTAGTGTTTGCATAGATTGGTTAAGACTAGCGTAAATGCTGTTATAGTAATATCTATCGTTCTCATTGATTTCATCAATGCTGACAGTATTGCCGATAACCATATCGGCATCTTCCTCGCCAATCTTCTTCATAAGAAGTCTAAACCAGTCGATAGAAACATAGTCGTCCGCGTCAACAAAAGCAATATATTCGCCCTTAGCTACCTCAAGTCCCGCAACACGCGCACGGAAAAGGCCAAGGTTTGAAGGATTATATATAACCTTAACTCTTTCATCCTTATTTGCATATTCCTCAGCTATTTTAGCGCACTTGTCAGGAGAGCCATCATCTACACAAAGAATCTCAAGATTCTTGTATGATTGATTAATAATACTTTCAAGACAGGTTGGCAAAAACCTTTCAACGCCGTACATAGGAATTATAACGGAAAGCAGTGGAGATTTTTTCATCACAGTACCTCGTTTCAAATCAACTTAATTTAGTATTCTCGCATACCATATCATTTTAATTATACCACACCAAAAAAATCAAGTCAACTAATTTTATATATAAATAATTGTCAAATTATGCTATAAAAAACGCCTTGCTTTGTGATATTTGTACTATAAATAATATTATAAATAAAATAAACTTGATTTTAATATTGAAATATGGTATCATTAATACGATAAAAATTTTCGAGGTAAAAATGATTACAGTAAACAACTTATCCTTCAATTTTGGAGGGCAGCTTTTATTTAAAGACGTAAATTTGAAATTTACACCCGGCAACTGCTATGGTGTTATCGGAGCAAATGGAGCCGGCAAGAGTACATTTTTGCGTATTCTATGTCGTGAGCTTGAGCCAACTAAGGGCGAGGTGTCAATCCCTGACACTGTTAGAATGAGTGTACTTAAGCAAAACCACTTTGAGTTTGACGAATATACAGTTCTTGATACAGTTATTATGGGTAATGAGCGACTTTACTCCATTATGAAGGAGAAGGACGCTTTATATATGAAGGAGGACTTTTCCGAGGAGGACGGCATCCGTGCGAGCGAGCTAGAGGGCGAGTTTGCCGAGCTAAACGGATGGGAGGCAGAGAGCGATGTTTCTAAGCTAATCCAAGGACTTGGACTTGACGAGAGCCTTCTTTATGAGCAGATGGTTAATCTAAAGGAAAGTGAAAAAATCAAGGTTCTTCTTGCACAAGCACTTTTTGGCAACCCTGATATTATTCTTTTGGACGAGCCTACAAACGGTCTGGATATTGACGCTATCACTTGGTTAGAGGACTTCTTGTCCGACTACTTTGGTACTGTTTTAGTTGTATCGCACGACCGCCACTTTTTAAACGACGTATGTACAAACATTGTCGATATTGACTACACAGGCATTAAAATGTACGTTGGTAACTACGAGTTTTGGTATGAGTCTAGTCAACTAATCCAACGTATGATTAAGCAACAAAACAAGAAAAACGAGGAGAAAATCAAGGAGCTCCAAAGCTTTATTTCTCGTTTCTCAGCTAACAAATCAAAATCAAGACAGGCTACCTCACGTAGAAAGCTACTTGATAAGCTAACCGTTGAGGAATTGCCGGCATCAAGCCGTCGCTATCCGTTTATCGGCTTTGATATGGATAGAGAGGCGGGTAAGGACATACTAACGGTTACTGACCTATCTAAGAGTGAAAACGGCGTGTCTCTTTTCAAAAACGTGTCGTTTACAGCATCAAAGGGCGACAAAATCGCATTGCTCGGTAACGAAATGGCTATAACAGCATTTTTCAAGGTTTTAATGGAGGAGACAGAGGCTGACTCAGGCTCATTTAAATGGGGCATTAGTATTTCAAAATCATATTTTCCAAAGGACAATATTGATTATTTTTCCGGCTGTACCGATTCCATCCTTGACTGGATGAGAAGATATTCAAAGGACCAAACAGAAACATACTTGCGTGGCTTCCTCGGTAGAATGCTATTTTCGGGCGATTCTATTTTCAAGCCTGTAAATGTTCTTTCCGGTGGAGAAAAGGCGAGATGTATGTTCTCACGCATGATGCTTTTCGGCTCAAACTTCTTGCTTCTTGACCAACCAACAAACCACCTAGACCTTGAGTCCATCACAGCCGTTAACAACGGACTATCCGACTTTAAGGGAAATATTCTGTTCTACTCACACGACTACGAAACAATAAATACCGTTGCCAACCGTATAATTGAATTTAAAGAGGACGGGATTTATGACTTCAGTGGCACGTATGAAGAATTTTTAGAGTATAAAAAAACACACTAATAAGCCTTCTTTGTAAAGGGAGATGCCTCGCTTTGCGAGACGGAGGAGTTTAAAATTGAAAGGAGAAGCGATGTACGAGCAAAGAAAAGTAGCGGTAATCGGCGGTGGACCTGCCGGTATGATGAGTGCAATTTATGCATCTATAAATGGTGCATCGGTTACTCTTTTTGAAAAAAATGACCGACTGGGCAAAAAGCTTGCTATAACAGGCAAGGGCAGATGTAATGTAACAAACGATTGCGAAAATAGTGAGTTTTTAAAGAATGTAATCTCCAATCCAAAGTTCTTATATGCATCAATAAACGCATTCAATACCGAGGACACAAAGTCATTTTTTGAAAATGCAGGTGTGCCACTGAAAACCGAGCGAGGCAGACGTGTCTTTCCCGTGTCGGACAAGGCAATAGATATTGTAAACGCACTTAAAAAAACACTTATAGATTATGGTGTAACCATAAAAAACGAAAAGGTAACAAAAATCGAGACAGAAAACGGCAAGGTAACAGGCTTAAAAACCTCACGAGGGGAATACAGCTTTGATGCCGCTATTGTAGCAACAGGCGGAGCATCCTATACAGGCACAGGCTCTGACGGAGACGGCTTTCGCTTTGCCCGTGAGCTAGGGCACGAGATAACACCGCTTGTCCCATCACTTGTCCCGCTTGAAACTACCGAGGACGTGTCGGAAATTATGGGCGTATCACTAAAAAATGTTGTCTTGAAAATCAAAAATAATGAAACAGGCAAGACAGTTTTTGAGGAAATGGGCGAGATGTTGTTTACTCACTTTGGAATAAGTGGACCACTCACGCTTTCAGCCTCGTGCCATATGCAAAAAATGCAAAAGGGCAAGTATTCAGCCATAATTGACTTTAAACCTGCACTCGATAGGCAAACACTTGATAACAGAGTTTTATCAGATTTTTCAAAGCAATTAAACAAGGATTTTCAAAATTCACTTGGTGGGCTTTTACCGTCAAAGATAATTCCTTTTATGATAAAAAAGAGTGGTATTGAGCCAAGTGCAAAGGTCAACTCTATAACTAAGGAGCAAAGAGCATCCTTGGTTGATACACTAAAGGGACTAACACTTGAAATTTACGGCTTCCGTTCATTAAACGAGGCAATAGTTACACAGGGCGGAGTTAAAACAAACGAGATTAATCCATCTACAATGGAGTCCAAAAAGGTAAAGGGACTTTATTTTGCGGGTGAGGTTATAGATGTAGATGCCTATACAGGTGGCTACAATTTGCAAATAGCATTTTCAACAGGCGCACTCTCCGGCACACACAGTGCGTGGGGAGATTAAATATACGGAGGTATTATATGAAAATTGCACTTGACGGACCAAGCGGAGCAGGAAAAAGCACAGTTGCTAAGGCTTTGGCAAAAAAATTGGGAATAATTTATGTAGATACAGGAGCACTTTATCGTACGGTTGGTCTTTATGTAAAGAACCAAGGAGTAGCTAAGGACGACGAAGAAAAGGTTATAGCTCTTTTGCCACAAATCAATCTCGGAATGGAATTTATAAACGGAGAGCAAATTGTAACATTAAACGGAGTTAATGTTGGCGATACAATAAGAACAGGTGAAATCGCTATGTATGCCTCTCGAGTAAGTGCAATTCCGGAGGTACGTACATTCCTTCTTGAAACTCAAAGAAAGATAGCAAGAGAGAATAGCGTTGTTATGGACGGCCGTGATATAGGTACAGTTATTTTGCCGGATGCAGAGGTTAAAATCTTTATGTTTGCATCAGCCGAGGCAAGAGCAGAAAGACGCTACAAGGAGCTTATTGCCAAGGGCGAAAATTGTACTCTTGAAAGCGTTCTTGAGGACATTAAAACTCGCGACCACAACGACTCAACAAGAAAGACAGCTCCGGCTGTTCCTGCTGAGGACGCAGTTATGCTTGATAACTCAAGCCTCGATATAGACGGCACAGTAAATGCAGTAATAGAAATAATTAAGTCGAAGGTTGAGCTATGAACAAATTTTATAGATTTATAAAAAAATGCGGAGGATGGATTTTTAAATTATTCTACCGCTTCAAGATTGTAAATCCCCAAAATGAGCCAAAGGATGGACCGTTTATCGTTTGTGCCAACCACACACATCTGTTTGATGTTGTGCCAACGGTTGTTTGTTTAAATAATCAAGTGCATTTTATGGCTAAGAAGGAGGTTTTTAAAACACCTCTTTTAGGACCATTCGCAAAGGCTATGGGAGCTTATGGCGTTGACCGTGGTGCCGGTGATATAGGTGCTATAAAAAAGACAATTGAAATTCTAAAGAATGGCGAATGTATATGTATGTTCCCACAGGGCACACGTATTCCTTATCTTGATCCAAGAGAGGTTGAGCCTAAGGACGGCGTTGGTATGATTTCAGCCCGAGCAGGTGTTGGAGTTTTGCCTGTATGTATAAGAACAAAGAAAAACAAGCTATCCTTGTTTAGAAGGACTGAGTTTGTAATCGGTGAATATTTAACACCTGAGATGCTTTCATTCCCGGAGCTTAACGGCAAGGAAAAGCACAAGGCGATAACGGATTTAGTCTACGAAAGAATTTGTGAGCTAAACGACCAAATCTCAAGAAAACCGCTTAGCGAGAAAAAGAAGGCTAAGGCTTTAGCTAAGCTTGAGAAAAAGGAAAGAAAGCAAAGAGAAAAGCTTGAAAAGAAAAAATCAAATGCTGAAAGAAGCAAGAAATTATGATTGAAATAGCAAAAAACGCAGGTTTTTGCTTTGGAGTACGCAGAGCAACCGATAAGATTGAGGAGCTTATAAAAAACAAATCATCAAGCGATGTTATTTGTACTCTTGGCAAGCTGATTCACAACGAGCAATATATAGCTTATCTTGAAAAAAACGGTGTGGTAGAGCTTTCACAAGAAAACATAGACGAGATTATTGAAAAAGCAAGACAAGGTGCTCGTGTTACTATAGTAATTAGAACGCACGGTGCAGAAAGGGACATTCAAGCAAAGCTTGAGGAGTGTGCAAAAAGGATTGAAAATTTAACAATTGTTGACTCCACATGTCCGTATGTAAAAAAGATTCATAAAATAGCAGAGGAAAACTCCTCGCATAATGAGATTTTCATAGTAATAGGTCAGAGGGAGCATCCCGAGGTAAAATCTATTATTAGCTATGCAAACAATGAATGCTTAGTTTTTTTAAATGAAATTGAGTTAGAAAAGTATTTAAAAGAAAAAAATAGTATGGTTAAAACTGTAAATATGGTTGCCCAAACTACTTTAAAATTAAGTATGTGGGAAAAATGTCAAAAAATTCTTAAAAAATACTGTACAAATGCAAAAATTTTTGATACAATATGTAGTGTTACCGAAACAAGACAAACAGAAGCACAGGCACTAGCAAAAAAATCGGACGTAATGTTTGTAATAGGTGGTAAGGATAGCTCCAACACCTCCAAGCTGGTTCAGGTATGTCAAAAATACTGTGAAAAAACATTTTGGATACAAACAAGCCGTGATATTGAGTTTGACAAGGTTGAGGGAGCACAATACATAGGTATAACTGCAGGAGCATCAACCCCTGACAGTTTAATTAGGGAGGTAAAAGAAACAATGAGCGAAATTAGAGAAGAAAGCTTTGCAGAGCTTTTTGCTGAACAATGCGAAAGCGGTGCAAGAGTTAAAATATATACAGGAGCAACAGTTAGTGGTACAGTTATGTCAATTTCCGAAAACGAAATTAGACTTGACCTCGGTACAAAGGTAACAGGTGTTATCACAAGAGACCAAATCACAGATTCAAACGATGTTAAGCTTAATGAGCTTTTCAAAATTGGAGACGTGGTTGACGCATCAGTTATCAGCGTAAGCGACAGAGATGGCATAGCTATCCTTTCAAAGAAAAAGGTTGACATAATTAAGAATTGGGACAAAATCGTTGCATACCAAGCAAGTGGTGAAACAGTTAATGCAAAAATCACATCAGCTACAAAGGGTGGATTAGTTGCAACTGTTGACGGTGTAAGAGTATTTATTCCTGCTTCAATGACCGGTGTTGCAAAGGACGGAGATATGTCCACATTAGTAGGCACAACTCAAGAGGCTAGAATTGTTGAAATTAAGGAAGGCAAGAAGGAAGCTATCGCTTCAATCAAGGCAATCCTAAGAGAAAAGCAAAAGGCAGAAAGAGCACAACAAAGAGAAGAATTTTGGGCATCAGTTGAGGAAGGCAAGGTATTCGAGGGAACAGTAAAATCAATCGTTTCCTACGGTGCATTTGTTGACCTTGGAGTTGTTGACGGATTAGTACATATCACAGAGCTATCTTGGAAGAGACTTAAGAACCCAAGCGAGGTTGTTAGCGTTGGCGACAAGATTAAGGTATTTGTAAAGTCAGTTGATAAGGAAAACAAAAAGATTTCTCTCGGTCACAAGACAGAGGAAGAAAATCCTTGGAATATCTTCAAGTCAAAATATAGCGAGGGTGATGTAGCAACTGTTAAGGTTGTTGGCGTAACAACATTCGGTGCATTTGCACAGGTTGTTCCGGGCGTTGATGGTCTTATCCACATCAGCCAAATCGCAGACCAAAAGATTGACTCCGTTGCAAACATGCTAAAGGTTGGCGAGGAGCTTGAGGTTAAAATCGTTGGTATCGACGAGGAAAACAAGAAGGTATCACTCTCTGCAAGAGCACTTTTACCGGTAGCTGAGGAAGCAGTGGCTGAAGAGGTAGCAGAGGCTGTAGCTGAAGAAACTGCAGAGGCAGTAGCTGAATAATAAAAATAAAGGGAATGTTGCAATAAGCACAGACCAAAAACAGACACTAAAGGCTAAATTCAACGTATAATATTGTTAAATTTTGCTTTAATATTAATGTTGAGAGCTTGCAAAGTGTTGCAAGCTCTCTTCAATTTATGTCTGTTTTTTAGGTGCGACCGCTACTCTACCGTACACCAGTACGCCGACGCGTACGCGTTCACACCTTCTGCACTCATTTCACTATCCCCTAAAAAAAGGGGCGTCGCAATGCGACAGCCCTTTTTAAAAATTAAACTATTACTGTCTTAGTGGCAGCAACAGCAAAGAACAATAGCTGCAAGAACTATTATCCATATAATGTCGTTATCAAAAAGATTGCAAAGACAGTTGTTCATATTATTACCGCAACACTCCATATGAAGTCTTCCTTTGTATAGATTTGAGTGGCTTTGTGCCCCTCTGTTATAATACTATGAAATATGTGTAAAAAGGTTACGAATTTTGTCAAAAAAGAAATCCTAACCACTAAGGATTAGGATTTATAATTAGTCTTTATTAGTTTGCTATTCTTTCAGTCTAGCTTTAATTCACTAGCCTTTAAGAATTCCTCGGCATCATATGTTCCACGGGCAGGGATTGCTTTAGATGCACCGCAATTTTTGCATCTAACAAGCACAGTATCCTTTAAAATGTCAGCGACATAGTCACCATGACCGTCCTCGCAACGACAATAAACCTTGCCCTCCTCACATAAATCGCTTATAACATAAGTAATCATATCGAAAATGGCGTGGTCAACATAGTCGTCCTCGTTACATTTTAAGCTATCTGCGGGTGCATCACCTAACGCACGCATTATTTCCTCGTTAGAGTGCTCAATAGCCTTTGTAACCTCGTTTTCCTTACCGATAAAGCAAATATCAATGCCTGATAAGTTGCAAGGGATAACGAAAACATCACTGCCGAAAAATACGTTTTGCGAAACAACATAAGTATGTGGAGTAGGACAAGCAAGACAAGGCACGGTTAAGCGTATCTTACCATCACTTGTCTTTTCTACATTTAGATGACTACCACCACAGGAGCACTTTAATTTAAAAAGATCACCGCTGAGTGAAAAAGCACCGACCATACTTGTTGGCACACCCAAACAGCTAGGGCATCTATAAGCAAGGGTTGTTTTCTTTTGGTCAAGAATCATAAAACACCTCAAAATCAAAATTATTAAAAATATTATACAACACTAAATAAGAAATGTCAAGGAAAGGAGTGATAAAATGAGATGCGTATACGATAAGGAAACAAATAATGTATACATAAACGCACACGAGCTTTGTGCCTTCGTTTATCGTGGTGGAGATATAGAGCCTCGCTATGTTAACGGAAACAAAAACGGCAGTAGCATAGTTTCCCATAAAATCCACAACACAAAGCCCAATTTGACCGATGCATACTCATTTACCACTATTTCCGACGGAATAAATATAACAGTCTATACCTACTGTGAAAATGTAAGACACGACGAAAAGGGATACACCATTGAAAATGTGTATTCCGTGCCATACCGCTTAGACTATATTGAAAATGGTGAGCTTGAAATAGCACTGAAAAGTGCAATTATCTCAGCTTATGTCGTGCTTGAAAGACAAAAACAGCTAAGCATAAAGGCAAATGTTACCTTTTATCGTGATAGTAGCGACGAGGAAAGAGCATTTACTAAGGTGCTAACACGAGAGGAATTAATCCCTGAGTTTGAAAAGGTAATAGAGCTTTTTACTCCATACGCAAGATTAATCAAGGAGCGTACAACTAAAACAATTCCATCCTTGGCAAATTTGCGTTTCCCGTTCAAGGATGGTGCAAGAGAAGGACAAAGAGAATTTATAGTTGAAGCATTTAGAACAATACATCAAGGAAAAAGACTAGTGGCTGAAGCTCCAACCGGCACAGGTAAAACAATGGCATCTCTTTATCCGGCATTAAAATCAATAGGCAACGGAGAGGGAGATAAAATATTTTATTTTACAGGCAAAACAACAACAGCACTCTCAGCACTTAATGCAATTGATATTATGCGCGACCAAATTCCTGATTTAAGGTCTATTCATATCTCCTCAAAGGACAAGTGCTGTGTCTCATTCCCTCCGAATCAAAGGCGAAAATGTGACCCACGTCATTGTCATGTAACCCGTGCATATTTTGATAAAATTAACGATGCATTACTTGAACTGCTTACAAATTATCGCACCTACACAAAGGATATAATTGACGAGGTGAGTGCAAAATATGCAGTCTGCTCATATGAATTATCACTTGAGCTGTCAGAGTGGTGTGAGCTTGTCGTTTGCGACTATAACTACCTGTTTGATTTAAACGCATATTTAAGACGATATTTTGAGTGCCCAAGCGATGCCGGATTTATATTCCTAATTGACGAGGCACACAACCTACCGGACAGAGCAAGAGAAATGTATTCAGCAACGCTTACTCGTTCAGCTTTTGTAAGTATAAGCAATCGCTTTTCCGGTGAAAAGGAATTAAGTGAGCCACTTGCAGATATACTTACCGACTTTGATATGTATTACGATATGGCAATGGCAGAAAAGCGAGAAATGGACGGGGAAGTGTGCGGATTTTACATTAATTCGCATATTGATATCGACTCATTTAAGGTCTACCACAATCTAGTCCGTGGTATTAAAAAGCTATTTAATAAGGATGTAGATGATGACGAGCTGTATCAGCTGTTTATGGATGTAAAGAAGTTTTTATCAGTTTGTGAAATCTTTGATAAACGCTTTACTATGTACATTGAAGCCTATGGCGAGGAGGTAACACTCCGACTTATGTGCCTTGACCCATCATATATGCTAAACGAAAATATGAGCAAGGGCATAAGCACCATTCTTTTCTCAGCAACCTTAACTCCACTTGAGTATTTTGCCGATGTGCTTGGATGCTCAAAGTCAACCACTCTTACGCTAAAATCACCATTTGATAAGGATAAGCTATGCTTAGTTGGTGTAAACAATGTCAGCACAAGATACGAGGACAGAAAAAAGAGTGCGGGAACAGTTGCTAATGTAATAAGAGCGGTAATTGAGGGCAAGGCAGGAAACTATATTGTCTATTTTCCATCCTATCAATATCTTACAGATGTCAAGGAGATATTTGAGAAGAAATATCCTAAAATAAATGTAACATACCAAAAAAAGAGTATGTCAGAAAAGGCAAAAAAGGAATTTCTTGACTCATTTGATGCTAAAAAGGAAGGCACAATGGTCGGCTTTTGCGTTCTCGGTGGTAGCTTTTCCGAGGGTATTGACCTTCGTGGAGAAAGACTAATCGGTGCAATTATTGTCGGCGTTGGACTCCCTACAATTTCAAGTGAATTAAACATAATCAAGGAGTATTACGATAACACTCGTGAAAATGGATACTCATATACATACACCTATCCCGGAATGATAAAGGTTTTACAGGCAGGGGGAAGAGTAATTAGAAGCGAGGACGAGAAGGGCGTTGTCTTTTTGGTCGACGACCGCTTTGCAACTCCTGAGTATCACGTGCTACTTCCTGAGCATTGGAAGCATATAAAATATATAAACAATGCAAAGGATTTAGTCAAGGAAGTTATCGAATTTTGGAAAAAATAATAAAAAGTATTGTAAAACTGTATTTATAGTGCTATAATATTAAATATTTTATATCTATTTAACAAAAAGAGGGCATAAAAATGATAAGAACAACTGTAAAAGAAATATTTCTAAACCCTGATAAATTTGCAAATCAAGAAATTACCGTTGCAGGTTGGGCAAGAACTATTCGTTCAAGTAACGCTTTTGGCTTTATTGAGCTTAACGACGGTAGCTATTTCACAAATCTGCAAGTAGTTTTCGAGGCTGAATTCCTTGATAACTATAACGAGATTGCAAAGCAAAACGTGGGTGCCTCTCTTATCGTAAATGGTACACTTGTACTAACCCCTGAGGCTAAACAGCCATTTGAAATCAAAGCAAAGAAGATAGAGGTGGAGGGTGCGTCAACTCCTGACTACCCACTGCAAAAGAAGAGACATACTCTTGAGTACCTTCGTACAATTGCACACCTTCGTCCACGCTCAAATCTATTTAGCGCAGTGTTCAGAGTACGCTCAGTTGCAGCCTTTGCAATTCATAAGTTCTTTAATGAAAGAAACTTTGTATATGTACACACACCAATCATTACAGGAAGCGACTGTGAGGGTGCCGGTGAAATGTTCCGTCTAACAACTCTTGACCTTGATAATCTACCAAGAACAGAGGACGGCAAAATCGACTTTACAAAGGACTTCTTTGGCAAGAGCGTAAACCTAACAGTTTCAGGTCAATTAAGTGCAGAAACATATGCTATGGCTTTTGCAAATGTATATACCTTTGGCCCAACCTTCCGTGCTGAACGCTCAAATACAGCTCGTCACGCAGCAGAGTTTTGGATGATGGAGCCGGAAATTGCATTTGCCGACCTAAAGGACGATATGCGTCTTGCTGAGGATATGATTAAGTATGTTGTTAAGTATGTAATGCAAGAGTGCAAGGCAGAGCTTGAATTCTTTAATAAATTTGTTGATACAACCTTGCTCGACCGTCTTAACAACCTCGTATCAAACGACTTTGGCCATGTAACATATACAGAGGCTATCGAAATTCTTGAAAAGAGCGGTAAGAATTTTGAATATCCGGTTAAATGGGGCATCGACCTTCAAACCGAGCACGAAAGATATATTACAGAAGAGGTATTTGGTAAGCCTGTATTCGTTACCGACTACCCGGCTGATATTAAGGCATTCTATATGCGTCTAAACGACGATGGCAAGACTGTTGCCGCAATGGATATGCTCGTTCCGGGTGTTGGAGAGCTTATCGGTGGCTCACAAAGAGAAGAGCGTCTTGACCACTTGCTCAAGGCAATGGAAAAATTCAACCTCAACGAGGAAGACTATTGGTGGTACCTCGAGCTTCGTAAGTACGGTGGCACAAAGCACGCAGGCTTTGGTCTCGGCTTTGAAAGACTTATTATGTATATCACAGGCGTAGCAAACATTAGAGATGTTGAGTCTTATCCACGTACAACTGGCTCTGCCGAGTTTTAGTTGGTTCTGAATCCCCAAAATGAAGAACAGTGTGGCACGCCTTGTTAACTTGTTCCTTCAGTCCCAAAATGCTAACACAGCTTGGTTCTAAAATTCCAAGGTGTAGTCATACTAAATTGAACAATCCCTTTATCGAAAGGAATAAATATGAAAAAATATAGCGAACTCACAAAAGAAGAGCTACTAGCACTCAAAAAGGAGCTAGAGGCTAAATATAAGGAATATCAAGCAAAGGATTTAAAGCTCAATATGGCAAGAGGAAAGCCTTGCGTTGAGCAACTAAACCTATCAATGGGCATGATGGATGTCCTAAATGGCGACAGCGACTTAACCTGTGATGATGGTACAGACTGCCGTAACTATGGTGTGCTTGATGGTATCAAGGAGGCTCAAGAGCTTCTTGCTGATATGATGGAGGTTCCATCTGACCAAATTATCATTTATGGTAACTCAAGCCTAAATGTAATGTACGATACAATTGCTCGTTCAATGACACACGGCGTTATGGGCTCCACCCCTTGGGCAAAGCTTGATAAGGTTAAATTCCTATGTCCTGTTCCGGGCTACGATAGACACTTTAGAATTACTGAGTACTTCGGTATTGAAATGATTAATGTTCCAATGACAAAGGACGGACCGGATATGGATATGGTTGAACAGCTTGTTGCAAGTGATGACTCAATCAAGGGCATTTGGTGTGTTCCAAAGTATTCAAATCCACAAGGATATTCATATTCCGACCTTACAGTTCGTCGCTTTGCAAGATTAAAGCCGGCTGCTAAGGACTTTAGAATTTATTGGGACAACGCATATACAATCCATCATCTATATGATGACAAGCAAGACAACCTAGTCGAGATTTTGGCAGAATGTAAAAGAGCAGGTAACCCTGACCTCGTTTACAAGTTTGCATCAACTTCAAAGATTAGCTTCCCGGGCTCAGGTATTGCAGCTCTTGCATCATCCCACAACAACCTTGACGATATAAAGGCTCAATTGACAGTTCAAACAATCGGCCACGATAAGGTAAATCAGCTTCGCCATGTAAGATTCTTTAAGGATATCCACGGTATGGTAGAGCATATGAGACTACATGCTGACATTCTTCGTCCTAAGTTTGAGGCAGTTATTGAAATCTTAAAGAGAGAGCTTGATGGTCTTGGCATCGGCACATGGACAGAGCCAAAGGGCGGTTACTTTATCTCCTTTGATTCACTTGACGGATGTGCAAAGGATATCGTAGCTAAGTGCAAAAAAGCAGGTGTTGAAATGACAGGCGCAGGTGCAACCTACCCATATGGCAAGGACCCACACGATTCAAATATCAGAATCGCACCATCCTATCCACCACTTGCCGACCTTATCTTAGCAACAGAGCTATTTACTCTTTGTGTAAAGCTTTCAAGCGTTAATAAATACCTTAACGAAATGAAATAATTAAAAAGCCATCGCAAAAGCGATGGCTTTTTATAGTTTATACTAAAGCAGTCTTGTTTAAAACAGTATTTGAAATTGCACCAATACCAAGACTTGCAAGGATTGATGCACCAAGACAGAGCACAGGATTAATAAATGTGCCGTCAAGTGGTGTAATCATTGGTATCATCATAAATAGTAGCATACTAATTCCGCAAGAGATTAGAATTGATAGCCATACTCTTTGCTTTGCAATTACACTGGCAAGGACATAAATTGGCACAAACACACCAACTAATAATACCTTTGCAAGTAAGCAGAACACAATAGAGCCAACAGAAATAGTGCTTGAGCCAACAACCGAAAGGTCAAAAGGAATACTCATAATGGTTGCGCCAATTACTGAGCCTATAAAGAAGCAAACAATCATTAAAGCGCCACCTACAACACCAACTAGAGTTTTAGAAATTACATAATCGACCTTACTTGCTCGTACTGTAAATAGATTTTTAGAATAACCACTTCTAAAGTCAGCACCAACAAAGAGGCAAACAATTATAGCCACAGCAAAGTAGAGCATATTTATATTAACCATAGAGGTTATATCCATGCCACCGCCCATAGGATTTTCTCCCTCGGTGCTTTCTTTCTCGCCTTCGTCGCTTGGCTCTTCTTTAGGATTGCTTATAGAGCCGATAATTTGCCAAGCGTGGTCAAACTTTGATTCTGTTATTGTTTCTTCACCTGTTTGTGGATCAGTTGTAACCGAGCCGTCCATCATTGTTGTCATAACAAAGATAAGAATAGGAGAAACCAAGCAAATACCAAGCACTATATAGATAAGTGGCATAGTAAACATTCTTCTAAAATCCACATGTAGCATGGTTTTAAGTCTTTTTCCAAATGTGTTCTTTTCAAAAGTCTTTTCCATTATCTTGTTCCCTCCTTCATAAGATCTATATAGAATTCCTCAAGGCCGATTTTGTCGGTCTTTATTTCGTTTATAATAATTCCGTTTTCGTATAGATATGTTACAACATCCTCACATTCTATATTGTCGTAAACACGCAAATAGCCAGCCTCGTCGCTCTCTACACGAGCATATTTTTTGTTTAGATAGCTTTTAGTAATAGCCATATCGTTTGATTTTAGTGCAATATAGGTACGACAAGAGTCGTCAAGCTCCTTTGCAGTCATTTCACAAATCATTTTGCCACCACGGATAATTCCATAGTGAGTAGCCACCTTTTCAAGCTCGGAAAGAACATGAGAGGAAACAACAACCGTTGTGCCGTAGTTTTTAGTAATATCAACAAGCACCTCACGCATAATTCTCATACCGTCAGCATCAAGACCATTGATTGGCTCGTCAAGAACGAGCAATTTAGGATTGCCAATAAGCGCCATAGCAATACCAACTCTTTGCTTCATACCGAGAGAGCAGTTTTTATACTTGTTAGAGGCAGCGCCCTCCATTCTAACAGTTTTAAGAGCCTTTACAGCCTCCCTTTCTGCATCCTTTATTCCAAGGTTTGCAGCTTGAAGGAGCATATTGTTCCAAACAGTGTAATTAGGAAAACAGCCGGGAGCTTCAATAAGAACGCCCATACAAGCACGGACATCAATGTCTGTGTGATCTCTGCCATATAGCTTAACCGAGCCACCGCTTGGATTTATTAGACCACAAATGATTTTTTCAGTTGTTGATTTACCGGAGCCATTTTCACCAATAAAGCCATAAATTGCGCCCTCTGGTACAGTCATATTAAGACCTGCAAGTGCTTGCTTGGGTCCAAAGCTTTTAGTTAAATTCTTTATTTCAATTGCGTTCATATAGTCCTCCTTAATATACATCACTCTTTGAAAGAATGGTTGTGCCAAGGACAATATAAATCATCGCCCAAGCGACTGAAACAGCTAGACAAATAAGCACGGAAAGTAGAGGGAAAATACCACAGTCAAGACAAGCAAAAACGCTTGAGCCATATAAAAACGCATTTAACAAAACCGATGGAATACCAATAGCCTCGAAGATTCCCGCAACACCAATAATTAAAATTCCGGTACCAAAGAAGAAGGAAAGTGCTATTGAAATACCAAAGAATTTTCTTAAAATTACATTTATAAATGTATATAGAGCTGCCCAACCAATGCTCATTATCATTTTACCAATAATTGCACAAGCAAGCGAGAATACATCTACCTCAAATGAAAGATTACCGGCAAAAAGCGCACCGGCAATACCACCGAGAAGATAGGTAATGCACATACAAGCCATAGAAAAGGCACAGGTAATAGTTTTAGAAATCATATAGTCCTGCTTTTTTGCGTGTGTTGTAAAGAGCTGCTTTACATAGCCACTACGGTAGTCGCTACCGATAAAGATAGAAACCATTATTCCGCCAAATATAAATACCATATTCATATTTGCATAGTCGCCAATTGACTCAATTACATATAAAGGCTTATTTGCAGCAATTATGTTCCATGCGTTTGTGTAAAGTGCCTCGCCACCCTCAGCACCCATTGTGCCAAGTATCATAGCCGGGATTATAGCAGCAATACAAAGGAAAATATAAAAAAGTGGAGTGTGAAAAATACGATAAAAGTCAACGCTTAGCATACCCTTGATTCTTTTAAGGAACGAAGGTGCTTCAAAATTAAGCTCATAGGATTTTTCCATTTATTTTTCCTCCTTTTTTGACATAAGCTCAATGTAGTATTCCTCAAGACCAACCTTGTTTTTCTCAATTTGGCTCACTACGTGTCCGTTTTCTAAGAGGTGCTTTACAATATCCTCTGAGCTTTCAACATCATAAACACGGATAAATTCGCCCTCAATACGCACATTTCCAAATTTTTGCTTTAATACCTCACAAGCACCATTTAGGTTCTTTGTTTTCAAGGATACGAAAACTCTTGCACGCTTTTCCATATCCTTAGCGCTTATTTCTGCAATCATTTTGCCCCCACGAATGATTCCATAGTGAGTAGCAATCTTTTCAAGCTCACCAAGTAGGTGTGAGGAAATAAGAACAGTGCAACCGTATTTCAAGGTTATATCTATTAATATTTCACGCATAATTCTCATACCATCAGTATCAAGACCGTTTATAGGCTCGTCAAGAATGAGAAGCAAGGGATCGCCAAGTAGTGCCATAGCAATGCCGATTCTTTGCTTCATACCAAGAGAGCAGCTTTTAAACTTTATGTTTGCTGAGTCCGTCATACGAACAATATCAAGCACACGATTAATTTCCTTGTCAGGATCAGCCAAATTCAAGTTCAATGCTTGCATTCTTAAATTTTGATACACGCTAGAGTTAGGAAAGCAACCGGCACTTTCAATAAGAGCACCAACACGAGCTCTAACCCCGGGATCAGTGTAATCCTTGCCAAACAGCTTGATTTCTCCCTCGTCCTTTACTAGGTGTCCGCAAATAAGCTTTTGAGTAGTGGATTTTCCAGAACCATTTTCACCAATGAAGCCATAGATTGAGCCAAGAGGCACAGTCATATTTAAATGGTCAACTGCATACATTCCACGAAAGCTTTTTGATAAGTTTCTAATTTCAATTGCGTTCATTTTTATCTCCTTCAAATATTTGGAATTTAGCCCTAAAATTCCATTTTATAAATTAATTTTAGATACCTGCTATTTTTGTTTTGTCAAAAAAATGTTTCTGTTTTGTAAAAATAAAAAAGACCTTACAAAAAGTAAGGCCTTTTTTGTTATTCTGCACTTTCTTTAGTGTCTACTTTCTTTTTCCTTCTTTTAAATATAAAGGAACGGAACAAAATTATATTCATTACGATGAAGAATAGGATTAAAGCACCAAATACAAGCATAGAATGTGCTGCAATTACCTTAGGTGCTGCAATAAGCATAATAGGTAAGCCAAAGACAATAGCAGGGAAGTTTTGGTAAACCAGGTTATCAGCAGCCGGAGTCTTGAACTTAGGGTCCCACTCACGAAGCAAGATAATACCTGTACTTGCTGTGCCTGTTAGCATACCATATGTTGCCAAGAATTGCTCGTCTGCATATTCCTTGAATAGCTTCTTTGAGATAAATCTAAGGTAGAAGTATGTTGAAACCGCACCAATAACTCCCATAATAAGAAGCACGTGCCAGTATTTACCAAGTGTGTCAGGCTTAATAGCTGCCATACCTGCAATAATCATAATATCAAAGAAAAATCCGCCAATACGCTTCATCAAGAATGGATTGATGTATTCGTGCTTAACTATATTTTTCTTTTTAAGGAAGCGTAGTACATAGCAAACAACAGTAGCAACTAAAACGCCGATAAGGAAGTTAAAGCCGTAAATTGTAGACTTCATACCGGGTAAAAGCTTACCAAGTCCAAACAAAATACCGTAAGCGATAAAGTAAGAGCCGAGAATAAATGCAAGCTGCATTGTTAGCTTGTCAACACCTGAGGACTCCATAGGTAATTCGTCAGAGCCTTGTACCTTGTCAAGCATCATAGTCTCACTAAGGTCGGCATCCTGAGCCTTCTTTTTAGCACGGCGTCTTAAGATGTTTAGGAAAATAACGCCACCAATAGCTGCTGAAATAAAGCCAAGAGAAGCAATAGATAGACCAAAATCAACTCCGTGTGCCAAAATATCAGCACCCTCTACAAAGTTATCAGCGCTTGGATTTGAATTATTAATTGTTTCATATTGCTGACCGAAGTTCATAGCTTGACCTGTGCCTTGACCAAAGCCAAATGCAAGAATTACACCTGCGTAATTTGTAAGACCAAGCTTGTCAGCACCAATGAGCACGGCAATAGTTGTAATAGCTATACCGATTACAGCCTGTAACAGATAGGTTGAAACGGTTGTAACACCTGCATTAAATACCTCAACGCTACGCTTTTTAGATAGCTTTTGTTGTACAGGCTTAAAGGATGTTGCGATAAAGCCAAGAGCAAGAGCATGATAGGTAATAATCTCAAGCAGCTCAAGACCGGTAAGCGATACATCCTCTGCTTTAATAAGTCCTAGCTCTACCATTTCAAGAGCTTCCTCAGATGGAGAACCAAAGATGGCTAGCTCAAATAGGTATTCACCTGTTATTAAGGTGTATATACCGGAAACTATAAGTATAATGCTTCCTGCCAAAACAGAGGTAGGAATTAATGATTTTTTTAAGAATGGAACACGTCTTTTTAGCATGTTTGCAATTATCAAGCTAATTAGCAAAACCGCTATAATACTGACAAAGCCCCAAGCATCAAAGCCCGAGAGTTGCATTTGTATCTCCTTTCCTTGTGTTAAATGCGTGATAATAAATATTTACATATTTAAGAGCACAAAATCTTTCATCACTCTTAATTTGAAATACCTTTTTGTCAAAGTAGTAGTTGAACTTGTTTTTGCCAAGCACACCTGCCGAGGTTATATCCTCAAAGCTCACAACCTCACACCTGTCGCCAAAATCAAGCTCGTATCTGTCGCCATAGGCACTAAGCTTAATATCATTGCCAAGAGGGATTTTCTTTTTACAAGGGATTACCTCCCATAAATTTACTGTATCAGTAAACAAAGGTGTGTCAATATACTTAGTTAAATCAAGTGAACGTACAAAGCTGTATTGTGCATCCCACCACTCATCAGTATGCTTAAACTCAAAATCGCCATTTAACGATACAATTTCCTTGCTAGGCAAGTATTTTGCTGATGTGCCACATTTTTTACAGGTAAAGGTGTCGCGATTGCTATACCATTCACCAAAGCCACACTTAGGGCAGTAGTAGAAGGCTCTTTCAATATATTCGGCACTCTTTTTTGAGTAGAACTCGCCACCTGTATGACATTCATTTATATATAGCTTATCACAAATCAAGCTATATAGCTCGTCGTTTGGCATATCCTTAAAATTCTCATACTCAAGAATCTCATACACCTCGGACACCATCTTGCCACGACGTTGCTTACCTGCCCAACGAGGCTCAACACCAAAGCCACCCTTGATGTGATAGAAGCAAATAGGGAGCTTAAGTGCCTTAGCTAATTGAGCAATTGAGTCCTTGATTTCACCGGTTTTGCCGGAGTAAGTTCGGTTGCCCTCAGGGAAAACAACAATAGAGCCACCCTCCTTGGCAACACGCATACAGTCCATAACAGCCTTAACATCAGTTGCACCCTTCTTAATAGGAATAGGCTTAACTAAAAAGTTAATAAGCCAAGAGGTAAAGCCGTTAGAGAACAGGTCATCATTTGTAATATAATAAACATGCTTTTTAAAGGACAGACCAACAAAGAATTGGTCAAATGCAGTTTGATGATTTGATAAAATCAAAAACTGTCTTTTATCCTTATAGTATCTTTTTATAGTACAATGATATATTATTTTAGAAAGTAACCTTAGAATTGGACCAAGCACAATCCTTGTTACTGTGTGAATAGGTCTTATCCACTTTTTCTTTTTTCTTTTTTTAGGCATAATTTTATCTCTTTTCAAAGCAAAAAATACATATTAATTGTATCATAATTTATCTCGTTTTTCAAGGAAAACGCTTATCGAGGTGCCCAAAACCGCCCAAAACCACACATTTTTTACTTGGATTTAATATCGAGTTCACATTTTGTACATATTTTCACAAATAAAAACAGACACAAAAGACATAGCCCTGTGTCTGTTTTTGACTTAATCAACAATTGTAATTTCGCTTGGAGCAGTGATTTTTGCACCATTTTTATTAATATCAACAAGTATTATGCCGTATGGAGTGGGTATCTCAATTTTGGCAAAATCAAGGTCTAGCAGCTGAGGCTTTAGTTTGATTTTTTTATAGCCCGGCTCTAAAATTTCAAGACCGCATAAAGCCATCGGTAGTGAATAGAGCGGAGTGCCGCCCCACGCGTGGGAATGGTCAAATTTATATGTTGGCTCAGGTAGATAAAAGCCTTCTACAAGCCCCTTAGGACATTCCTTTATTGACTTTTTCCATAGCTCAAGTAAAGGCAAGGTGTATTTCTTAGACAAGCCGTTTCTATAAATTGCATCTAACCAAAAATGCATAAAGTAAGGCTGTACCTCACCAAGAGAGCTATCGTTATATATCGTTTCAAGCAATTCTTGACATTTACTTTTATCAAAAATTCCAAAGTAACAGCCGAGAATATTTGTATGACGGCGATAGTATCTTTTTTCCACATTTTGAGGAAGATATTGCCAAAGCATATTGTCGGGAGTTTTTGTATTAAGCCCCTCAAAGAAAAGTCCCTTTTCTTTATCATAAAGATAGGTTAAAATACTCTTTTTAAGAGCATTAGCCTTTATTCCTTGCACTTTTGCCATCTCGCTAAAGCCAAGAATGGTATAAATTTTTTCAGCTGAATTTAAAGCTCCAAAATAGAACATATTAAGACAGCCTTGACCAAGTGCCTTTGGTGGATGGTGAGTTGAAATGTTGTCGGGGAAAAGCCAGTCCACAAACATATAGTCAGGTGGGGTTTCAATCAAGCCGTTTTCTCCTATATAGCCATCAAACCTTTTTAGGAGCAAATCAAGTGCTGCCTTGCAGGCTTCAAGCAAGGACTTGTCCCCCGTTATCATATAATACTCATATATCATATTAACCCAAATTAGGCTATATGTGGTGTGGAAAAGTCTGCCGTCGGCATCGACCATTGTACGAGCAATACGCTCCAAATCGAAGCGACAAAGACGAAAATCCCCATAAGAAAACTGAGTCATAAGCATCTCAATATAGTAGTCTCCCACACAAGCAAGAGGCTCTGAGTGCTTAGGGCTGTCAAGATGGTGTAGCTGACGGCAATACTTTAAGGTGTGTCGGCATACAGCCATTAAGTCGTTTAATTCTCCATCGCTAACCGTTGATTTAGCACACGTATCAATAGGGAAGAAGGAGCTATCAAAAATAACCTCTATTTCAGCATTTCCCTCACCCTCATTTGCAATTTCAATATCATAGCCACCGAGGGAATTAAGCTCAAGACCATAATATGTGTCTTGTCCCTCTATAATGCCTCCAAAGGCATAAGTGCGTTCATCAGCTTCAAATGAGTATATGCTGATTTTTGCCTTGCCGTACACCTTAGCTCTAAGTGTAAGATAACAAGCGTGAATTTTGTCATATTCAATAGTCTTTTTTAGTGATTTGCCACCTTCAACTAAAAATGTGTGCGAGGACAAGCGTTCAAGCGTACAGGGAGGAATAGGAGCACACTGAGGCTTCCAAATGTCCTCTTTAATTTCTGCCCTTAAACGTGGCTCTTTTTTCACTGTATTGTCAAAAAAGCGTGGAGATGTGTATGATTTTAATAGCTCAATATCCCAGCTATCATCACTTTTTATCTCGGTAATCTTACCATTTTCAAGATAAGCCCTGCCCGAAAGGTAAAAGCCACCTTGCCCACGAGAATAGTCTGATAGATGATAAGGCATCATTCTTACAATGCTCTCAATCTCCACCTCGCTTGTATTAGGCACATATTTAAGGGAAAGGGAATAGTAGTCGCTCCTTGGCTTATCGTTGTTTAAAAAGTCGCCGCCTGAGTATGCAGGACCACGAGCAATAATTTCACCATTTATTTTAATTAGACAAGCTGTGTCAGCGCTAAAGGTGATTTCAAGACAAGATACCATACTATCAAAGCTATATTTTTTGCTAACTCTACAAACGGTATAATTGCCATTTGGCTTGTTTTCACCTAAGGGATTATAAAAAGTCCCTTGATTTTTTGGATATAGCTCATTTGGTAGCCAAATAAAGCTCATTATTCTGTCTCCTTTTCAGTGTTATATCGCTCATTTGCAATGCTTATTAGCTCTTTTTCGGATTCTATATCGCTTGGGTTAGGATATGTTTTTGAAACCTTTTCAAAGGTAGATAAAAGCTTTTCTGCTTTTTCCTTGTCGTTTTCATAAAATAGAGCATATGCATATTGCATACGAATAACAGAAATATAGCTTTTCATCGAGGAAATAAAGCCCTCTTGCTCCCTTGTTAACAAGCTGTCAACAAATTCTTTTCTGTTTTCACCTATAAGCTCACAATAAATACGGTCGCAGATTAAAAGACCTCTATGTAAATTAACAATTCCGCTATCAATAGATGTTAGATGTGCCATTAGCCTTTCAGCCTCGTCCAGCTTTATTTCATCTAACAATCGGTTGGCTCTCAATACACCCAAAACAGCTATCATACTGTTTTTCATTGCTTCATCGCTTGGCAACTCAAACCACTCATCTGGCATATCCTTTAGACGTACACCACAAGCCCCTTGCTCCCCTACCTTTAGCTGAATCCAAAAGGCACGACGAGCCTCATCGTTTTTAGATAAGGAAAACGCATTGTAGCCATCGTTGTCAACTATTTTTGTACGCATAGGAATGCCGTTTGTAAGAGCAGTAGAAATGCCTATTATTACAAATAATAATAGACCAAGAGATAAATAAGGAACATTTATAAATACAAATATTAAAGCAACAGCAATAGCCGATGTAATAAGGTTAAAGATTACGCCACCCATATTGTACCAAAAGGTAGGACATTTTCCATCCTTCATTTCCGGTGGAGCTAAAAGGCATTGACCAAGAGTCCCGGCTAAAGAAAATCTTTTAAGCTTAATCTTTCCATCTTGCTTTATAAGCATAAAGCTAAGAATACGGAAGGAACGGAATTTATATCCACTTAGTAAGCCAAAAACTAAATGTCCACCCTCGTGAATTATAATATGTAAAACATATGACACAACACAAGAGACAATAAGAGTAACCATCGATAAAGCAAGAGAGGAGTCTCTTTCAAAGGTAAATATAGAGTGCACAAGGCATAGTACAAATGTAATAGCAAGAGATAAAATCTTTACAAGAAGAGAAATAAATCTCCATTTAAATGAAAGCTTTTTCATAGTAATCCTCCAAGCAGTCTTTTTATAAGTATATCATAAAAAATAAAAAGCCACAAGATAGTTGTGGCTTTATTTTTACTTATTTTGCTTTTTTAATTTGCTTTGATAAATTCTATATAGAGTGTAGCTTGTGTATCTTAAAATAAATACAGGTAGCATACTGAGTATAAAATTAAATATGAAAACAGGCAACCAAATACCGGGGCTTTGACAAACAGGAATTAGTAGAACTAAAAAGCCTGTTAGTGCATTAACCAAATGGATAACCGTGCCATAGTTGATTTCAATTAAAAACTGCTTTAAATATTCTATATCGTTTGTGTCTCCAAGCTTGCTTTTGGACAGACCAGTAAACATACCAAGCTCAGGCACCTTGTCCTTCCACGATTTGATTTTTATAAATTTGTAAAATTTAACCTCTTTTTTAGATACAATAAATAGCTTTTTTCCCGGCATATACCAGCTCTCGGGATTGAGTCTGCGTATAACAAGAGCTTCAATTCCGTCAATAGCGATAATAGCGACTGTGCCAATGACTAAATATAAAAGTGTCCAAAGCATCTCTTGTGGCTCTGAAAAAATAGGCGACATAAAAAAGCCGTGAAATAAAGTAACAGATACTATTGCTACAACGATTGTAATTAGATAAAATAGCATAAAATCATCTCCTTAACGAGTGTATTCTATCACAAATTTAATCTTTTTGCAAGGTGCTAATCATAAGTATTGAAAAATATACAAGGATATGGTATATTAAATATATACTATATATTTAACGAGGTATAAATATGGATTTTAAAATTGCAGGTAGCGACTTTATAGTAAACGGCGAAAAGACAAAGATTATTTCAGGCGCTGTTCACTATTTTAGAAATATGCGTGGCACATGGCGTGATATTTTCAAGAAAATGAAGGCAATGGGACTAAACTGTGTAGAAACCTATTGTGCTTGGAATATGCACGAAAAAAAGATTGGCGAGTTTGATTTTACAGGCAATCTTGATATAAGAGAATTTATTAAAACAGCCGAGCAAGAGGGACTAATGGTTATTGTCCGTCCGGGCCCATATATTTGCGCCGAGTGGGAGTTTGGTGGCTTACCTTGGTGGCTACAAACTATGGATGATATGGAAATAAGATGCTCAAATACTGTATATATGGAGCATTTTGAGAGCTACTTAAAGGCTATGTTTGACCAAATCAGAGATTTGCTGTTTACAAACGGTGGACCAATAATTATGCTACAATGTGAAAACGAGTATGGCTACTATGGAGACGATAAGGAATACCTAAAGAGCCTATATAACATTTACAGAAAGCACGGTATAGACGTTCCGCTATTCACCTCAGACGGTACAAGCGAGGCAAACCTACTTGATGGCACAATTGACGGTTGTCTTGCAACACTAAACTTTGGTTCAAGAGTTAGCGAAAACTTTAAAGCACACGATAAGCTATTCCCAGACTCACCAAAAATGTGTATGGAAATGTGGAATGGTTGGTTTGATGCGTGGGGAGATTCCTTCCACCATAAAACAAGCGCCGAGGACTACGCCCGTGTAGTTGACGATATGTTAACAAAGGGCAGTCTTAATATGTATATGTTCATAGGTGGCACAAACTTCGGCTTTACAAGTGGAGCTAACCACTATGAAAAGTTTACACCGGATGTAACCAGCTACGACTATGATGCTATGCTTACCGAGTGTGGAGATGTAACAGAAAAATACCTAAAGGTAAGAGATGTAATTAAAAAGCATGTAAATTACGAATTACCGGAAATACCACAAAACAGAGAAAAGAGAGCATACGGCAAGGTAGAGCTTACACAAAAGGGAGGCTTCTTTAACAACCTTGAAAATCTATCAAGCCCTGTTTTCTCAAATGTTCCAAAATGTATGGAGTATTATGGTCAAGGCTATGGCTATATAGCATACAAAACCAAGCTAAACCGTGATTACATAAACACACCAATCGTATTTACTGACCTTGGCGACCGTGCGCATATCTATATAAACGATAAATTAAACGGTATAGTTTATGTAAATGATGATGAATTAAAAGCAACCATCAACGCAAAGTCCGGCGACACTCTAACCATACTTGTTGAAAATATGGGAAGAGCAAACTTTGGACCAAAAATGATGCGCAAAAAGGGCATAGCGGGAAGAGTGCTCCTTGGCGATAGAATAATTCACTTCAATTGGGATGTATATAAGCTACCAATGGACAATCTTGACAAGGTAGAGTATGAGGGAGGCTTTGAGGAGCCAAGCTGCTTCCTAAAGGGCACATTTAATGTTGACAAGGTAGCAGATACCTTTATTTATCTTGATAATTTCAAAAAAGGCTTTGTAGTAATAAACGGCTTTAATATCGGTAGATATTGGGAGATAGGCCCACAAAAGAGCCTATATGTTCCTGCCTCAATTTTAAAAGAGGGCGAGAACGAAATTGTAGTCTTTGAGTCCGACGGACTAAAGGGCGAGAGCGTAGTTGAATTTAAAAACTACCCAACACTAGAATAAAAAAAGACCTGACAACCGTCAGGTCTTTTTGTTTTATTCAGCTAAAGAAGAAAGCTTTTTTAAATCATTAATCAAGTCGGCTTTTTCTTCATCGTGATTATATTCATTCCACTTTTCAATAACATCACGCATATCAGCTAGAAAAACATATATTTTTTCATAAGGCTTGTTGCTTTTTACATCTCGCCATTCTCCAGTTGCAAATAGCTCTGAATATAGTAGCTTTTTGTTTCCAGCAGGCTTTTTATCGTATTGCTTTTCTTTGTTGTATGGAATGATAAAGCAGTTATAAATTGTGTTTTTGCCGTTTGTTTTCTTAAACAGATGGTCGCCATATGTGAGTTGCTTTTGAATGGAATCGGTAGTAGGCAATCCAGCTATATCATCATTTTTATACCCCTCGTCTGCGTAACGATAGCATTTTGCATCTATGATAACATAAATGTCGCTTTCATCATCGCTCTTTTGACGAAGAATAGAGTCAGGGAAAAGAGGAGATGCATTCTTTCCACAGCTCCATTTTCCAGTAGGCATATATGGATCTAAATCATTTTCTGTTCCATAAATTTGGTCTATCATTCGTTCAAAAACATAGTGATAGCTATCAACACCATATACAAGCTCACCATTTATCGAGTTGTTTAATCCGCTAACTACATCAAGCATATTCTTCAATCTTAATTGCTTTTCATCATCGAATGTTTTGTCAATTTCTAAATTAAGAGCATAAATATATTGCTTTTTCTTTGCATTTGAAAGCTCAATGTCCTTTAAATTCTTAACACCGATAGATGCAGATCGAACACCAAAAAGCCAGCCTATTAAAAATATACTTTTCTTAACGCAATGCTGATGAATTTCCACAAGTAAATTGTCAACTGAGCTTTTGGAAGAAACAACGAAGTCCTTGTAAACAAATGAGCCATTTGAATAAAGCGCTTGCTTGCTAAGTGTTCTTTTCCAGTTTATTTTCCCGTTTTGATTTTGCTTATATACGGTTTCTCGATTTTTATAATAACCATTTTTCAAGAAATCTCTAATAATCCAAATATAGGATTTAATAGCAAAAAAGTCATCACCATCACAAGAATCGTTAAGCTTTGTTTTCTCTTTAGATTTTGTTTTTGCAAATTCTATGCTTGATAAAACAGCTCTAATGCTATTAGAAATATTTTCATCTATATCAGAAACGGCAATATCGTTGATATCTTTATTCCAACGAAAGGTTTCTGGATAATAAAAATCAACTGCGTTTTCAGAAAATTTGATGCCTACGAAGGATTTTCCTCCTTGAGATGCATGAAATTTTAAAATTCTATCAGTCATATTCTAATCTCACTCATCAAAAGAAATTTTAGAATTAAAAATTTCAGCGCCCTTGTCAGCCTTCCAACCTTCAATTAGCTTGTCAAGAGTATTATAATCCTTTGTGTTGAACCATTTTTCACGGTCAAACTTTGCAACATCATTCCAAAGATATTCAAGAATTTTATATGCAAACTCTTCAATTTTGGCTTCACTTGCGGTTTCACCAGCATCAAGGAGCATATCGCTATCTATAAAGTATTTGCCAATTTGCTTATCCTCAGAGTCGAAGGTGCCATCCTTAATCATATAGCTGTTGATTTTTTCAACAAAGGTTTTCCAAGTAACATTTGTAAGACCAGGGATATATTTATCGCCGATAGTATCGTCCTTTGTAAATGTATTAGAAAGCTTTTTGAATTTCCAACGACGCTTGAACGCTGTATCTAGAGTATATACATTTTGGTCGCTTGTGTTCATTGTAGCATAGATGAATAGGTTTGAAGGAATTTTAATATATGAATAGTTATATGTGTAGTTAATTCCATATCTGTGGATTTTTTTATTGAGCTTTTTGCTTGATGAATCTCTTAAGTAATCTAAAATTTGCAAATTAGTAAGCTCATATTCACTAATTCCATCCTTGCGATCTAAGAGCTGGAACAAATCTCCAAAAATACTTGCTGCGTTTCCTCTGTTTAGCTCCTCAATAACTAGAGCAACCTTTTTATCGCTATTAATAATTGCACATTCAAGGGCTAGTGTAAAAGGACCTGGAACAAATTGATATGTAACCTTGTCTTCGTCGCCAACTACAGGAATAATTTGTCCAACAAAGTCTGTATTTGTGTAGTCTTGATGAAAGGTTATTCTAATAACATGTTCATCTTCAACATCATTTAACAAATTGGTCTTGATGTGATGAGATTTTCCACATCCAGGCGTTCCATAAATAACACGGTTTTCGCCACCCTTATAAGATACATCGTCGTAGCTATATGGTTTAGCGCTTTCTTCGGAGTCTTTATCAAAAGATTCATCCAAATCTGTA
Source organism: Clostridia bacterium (assembly GCA_017624905.1). Taxonomy (GTDB): domain Bacteria; phylum Bacillota; class Clostridia; order Oscillospirales; family CAG-272; genus RGIG2000. Next base: position 51,191 of record JAGAMD010000012.1, read on the forward strand.
TCAATTCTCTCAAGCTCGCTACTCTCATAATCATCATCTAGGTCTGAATCCTTGCTTCCACTCATAGATGCACCTACATGTCCAATAAAAGTTGCTGGCTTACCACTTTTGTAATCGATAAACAAATCAATATATTTGTTTGATTTTCCTACCTTTGCTTTTGCATCGCTTAAGGTTTTATCATTGTCATATTGTTGGTCGATGTCATTTGGATATTTGTAGCCACAAATTTCTTCAATCCTTCTAATTCTGTATTCAACATTACTTGCCTTATTGTCAGACATGCCAGCTTTTTTACAGTAATTTCTAAAGTCTGGTCGTCTCATAGGAGTACAGAATAAATCATAAAAGCCAAAAAGAGAATATTTACCACTATTTGATTTTAAATAAGAGTGCATTTTTCCCTTTTCGGAGGATTTGCACTGTCCCTTATATCTATCAAATAAAATGTAGTTTTCTTTTCTAAAACTGTCGATTATGTCAGCCTTGCTCATGAATTTAGTGTTTTCATAAAGGTGGTAGTAGCCATTTGCATCCTTGTAAATTTGTATATTTATTGAGGATGGATCAGCACTAGCAAGACTAGATATAACTTCAACCTTACGGAAGTTAGATGGATTTTTAATGTAACTGTTAAAGCTAGCTATATCCTTTGTAGCATTATCAAAGCTGTTTTGGTCTAGTATATTTAATTCAAAAAAGCTTTGTGAAGCTGGATTATTAATTAAATTTAATGTTGTTTTGTCTAACATAAAAAGGTCGGCAGAGCAAAACTGTGAAATATATAGTGCGTTACAAAACAGTTCTTTTCCTGTTGCATCAGTCCATTTAGGTGAGCATTTTGCTACAACATCAGTTCCTCGCATCTCGAATTTGTCAAAAACCCAAAGCCTTTTTAACGCTGCAGGACTAAATTCGTTTTCGTATCTTACAAATAATAAATCTCCCTTAGATAGATTTCCAGGATAATAGTCTTTTTCTAGCGCTATAAATTCAAGGCTATCAACCTGTGCCTTCACATTCATTTTTACATAAAAAACATTGCTCATTTCCGTTCTCCTTTATAAATGTCTTTGACGATATGATAAAATAATTATATCATAAAGTAATATTTAAGTCAACTAAAACACTTTTTAGTCGACTAAGCCTATTATATCGCATCTTGTGTACTAAAAAAGACACCCAAAAGGGTGCCTTTTTATTTTCTTTCTCTATATGAAAGAATAATGTGCTCACCAAATAGATGACCTAGCTTTAATTCACTCATTGAATCGTAGTGGGCAATGTCAGGCTCACCCTCCGGCTCAGCCTCGGTTGTTAATCCTGCATCAACAGTTGAGAAGTATAGGTTGAGAGGGGAGCTGTTTGCAAATCGCTCCTTGGCTGAGTTTATAACCTCATATCTTTTCCAGAGGGGAATGTCCTCAATACCGGCATCTATAAAGTATATACCGCCATTTTCCTCATATGCTTTTAAGTCCTCTCTTATACAAGAAACAAAGAAGGATTGATTATCATAATACTCGTCAGCTACCTTGCCACTTGCATCACTCTCTCCCTGCATCCAACAAACGGCACCGATTTTTGCATCATAGTTGTGCGATATAAGTGCATCCATATATGTCTTTGTAAAGAGCATAAACGCTTCATAAATTGAGCCACGCTCATCTCCGTAAAGCCACTGAGTTTTTAAACAGCTACCGGAATATGTGTATTTTAAAATAACAATTTTTTCATCAGGATATTCCTTTGATAGCTTTTCAGCAATTCCAAGCTCCGGACCAAAGTATTCATCAGTTACACCACAGCCAAGCTTAGTAGTAACGAACTCGCCCCCCGAGGTGTTTCTTTTGTTGTCCTCAAGATGGTTTATTAAAACATTAGAAAAGCCGTCTTTGTATATTTTATATTGCTCACTGTCTATATTCTTTTCCAAATAACTGTTTAACGCACAGCCGGTTGCATTGCTTTGCCCAAGCACCAAAACAACCTTAACCCTCTGTCCGCCACCGTCTTCAAGGGTAGTTGGCTGATTAAAGGTATTGTCAAGCTCAAGCCAAGTACGCCCCTTGTTTTTATCACCACAACTAGCAAGTAAAACAACAGAGAACAGAAAACAAACGGCTAAAATTAAAGATATAAATTTACGCATTTTTCTCTCCTATTTTGAATATTTGCAAAGCGAAATATCACCTACAATTCCGGAAGGTGGGATTTGCATAAAGAATGATAAATCATCACGTCGCTTATGTGCAAGATTGCTCTTAACTACAATCTCAAGCTCGTTTTCCCCATCTCTTAACGCATGCTTTAAGCTAAACTTGTACGGGGCATTGATTCTTGCACCAAGATATTTGCCATTTAGCCAAGCTTCACATATCTCTCCAACCTGACCTAAATCTATTACATCAAAGCCGTCATTTATATTTAGACTTGCTTTGTAGCGGATGCTGCCGGAAAAGTGAGGCATACACTTTGGTGCTGAAATATCAAAAATCTTTGAGTCCCTTGCAATCAAGCGATAGTCCTTTTCGCCCTCCTCCATAACCTCAATGTCAAAGTGCAGGTCAAGAGGGATTCTTTCTATCTCGCTCGTAAAATATGGTATGTCATTTGGAATTTCATCACCGAAAATAACAAAAATCATATTTCCACGCTCAAGGTGTAATTTAAGCTCACCATTTTTACACTCGTAGCGATATAGCTTGTTTTCCCAAGGCTCGTAAATTAGACACTCACCGTCTTCTTCAAGGAAAACGGAAGAATCAACATTGTTTATAGTGTCCTCGTTAGAGAATAGATAAATATTACGCTTGTCTCTTTGTATATGGTAAAAACGCAAGGTGTCAGAGTTTCCTTGTACATGGCAAAGCTTTCTTTGTCGTAGCTCGTTTACAAGCTCGTTACCCTTAATAGCTTCAAATGTATCGGGAATAGTATAACACCTCTCAAGCTCTACTGCAGAAGAAGGAAGCGAGTCAATAAAGATAACAGGCAAACCGCTTTTTGATAGTCTTTCAAAGCACAAAAGCACATCAAGAGGCAAAGCGTCGCTTTCGGAGATAATCAAAGCACCATAGCTTTCACCATTTATATGTAGTCTATTGTCCTTGATATCGGCACTCTTTAAATAGTCAAGTGGCACAATATCAAAATCAACAAGACCGCGTGTTAGCTTTTTGCATATATCAAAGAACAAGTGTCCGTTTTTAGAGGTCCATTCGCCCTCTGCATTGTAAAACACAGCTACATCAGCCTTATGTGTGCCATCACTTATCATATGAGAGCATCGTCCCATATACTCCATTAGATTTTTAAATAGTGGATATTGAATATTCTTGCCACCGTTATAAAAATGTGGTGGGCAATCTGTGTCCTCTTCCTTTGGCGAAAATGCGTGTGGCACAAAATAATTAACGCCACTAGACAGCATAACGTCGGCAAGTCCCTTCATAAAGGGTAGCCCCTCAGCCCAACCAAATGCACCAAAAAGCTCACACATAGCTCGTCCTTTTTTAAGAGGCTGAATGTGTGCGTGAGATGAGGCAAGCTTAGGCAGAGTATAACGGAAAAACGCAGGGTCAGCAATACCGCCATCAGCTAAAGGCGAACGATGAATGACATCAGCCATACCGGGAATGTCCTGCATAAGCACAATATCAATTCCCGCCATATCCTGTCCGTCAAGTGCACGGAAATAATGACCTGAGCCATAGCCAAGTCGCATATGAGCACCCATATCCTCGATAACGTGTCCTATATACATAACTCCGTGATCACGGCACCAGTTGCCAAGCAAATAGCTAAAGTTTTCACTATATAGCTTAGTTACTATGTTCATATAGTGAGTTCTTATTAGAGTTGACATATCTCCAAGGTCTTCAAAGAGGGCAGGAATATAAAGCTCAATTTTGTTTTTATCAATTCCTGACTCCTTAGCTATTAAATCGGTTAAATCGTCTCGCCAAGGAAACGGAGAATGCATATCGCCAAGACGATTAAAATATGTATAGCAAACATTTAAAAAGCCCGGCTCGTCAGAGAAAAATCCCTTAAAGGTGTTTCCAAAATACTCCTTAAAATGCTCATAATGTGGCTCGTAAATTGCATCAATCATTGCGTGGCACGAGTCTTTATTCAGCATATCGATATAGTAAAACAGACGGTCGTTTTCATAGTCAAATGGCTTGGTTTTAATAGTTATACATACTCGCCAAACACCCGTCGGCACATCCCAATAAACCATACCATCATCAAGAGAAGAGGTTAGGTCAACAGCACTTTTGTAGTCAAGCTCCTCGCCGTTTCCTATATGCTTATATGCAATAACCTTGAGTATTTCTTCCTCACTGTTAATTCTGCCACTGACATAGAGCTTTGTCCCCTTCATAGGACCGAGCACCTCTATTTGTAGCTCTCTTATAAGAGACTTTCTTAAATGAGCTCTTTCAGGCGCTTCAAGATAGCCGTTTGCATAACCGGTAGGAAATTTTTTATCATCAAGAAGCCAAACAGACATATTTAGCTCCTTAGCTGTTTTCAGTATAAAGCCGAAATCGTCCCACCACTCATCACGGCAAAAGCCCTCATATGGTCTGCTCTCAGCACAAAATTCGCTAATGCCACTGTTTTTTATTGCAATTATCTCCTCACGCACTCTTTCCTTTGGCTCACCGTGTAGCCACAAAAAGGGGAGAATATAGCTCCCTTGCTTACCTAGTAAGCAATCCTTGATTCTTTCGTCCATTGCTTAAGCCTCCATACTCGGTATAATATTACTATATCATATTTAACTAAAATTCACAATAAGTAAAGTAGAAAAACTCAGCCTTTTACCAAGGAAAAATAAAAATTTTCATTTATGTGTACCAAAAAAGTCACACTACCTAAAAACCTAGTTGACTTTTCGCTTTTAGTTCGCTATAATGAGCTCACAAAGCTTATGAAAGGAATAATCATAGGGCAATAGTGTATTCCATTTAGGAGTCGATAGCGAGTCGCTATTGATACAATTCAATTTTACATATTTCGCAAATGCTCAAGCAAAAACACTCCATGTAGTAAATCCGCCCACCATATGGGCTGTCCTACATATCGCATTCTTGCCATACAAATGTATTGTCCTATGATTGTTATTTATATGATAGTTTATACTGAGCTTAAGTCAATAGAAAAGGATTTAGGTATTCCACTAAAAACATTGTTTTCGGTTAGCAATAATCTGTCGAGCCACTACAAAAAGGTAAAAATTGCTAAAAAGAATGGTGGAACAAGAGAGCTACGCGTACCGGACTATATTTTAAAGAAAATTCAAAGAGCGATTTGTGATACCTTTCTTGTATATGAGCCTATTTCTAAATACGCACAAGCATATCGCTTTGGCTCAAGCGTTCAAAAAAATGCTTCGTATCATATAAACATGAAAAAGATACTCAAGCTCGATATAAAGCACTTTTTTGATAGTATTCTTTATACCACAGTAAAGGACAAGTGCTTCCCAAGTGATAGATTTTCAGAGCCTATAAGAATACTTTTAAGTGTGCTTTGCTATTATGGTGATGCGTTGCCACAGGGTGCACCATCCTCGCCAGTAATAACCAATATTATTATGAAGGATTTTGATATAGAGGTTGGTAGCTTTTGCGAAAAGAGAAATATATCATACACAAGATACTGCGACGATATGACCTTTTCAGGAGATTTTGACGAAAAAGAGATAATTTCATTTGTCAAGGAAAAGCTGTTTAGCTGTGGTTATTTAATCAACAACAAAAAGACAACTGTTGTGAAAGAGGGCAAATGTCAATTAGTTACAGGAATAGTAGTAAATAAAAGACTATCAACCCCATCTGAGTATAAGGCAAAAATAAGGCAAGAAATCTATTTTGGCACAAAATACGGCTTTGAAAACCACTTAAATCATACAGGCAACCAAACTGAGCTAAAAAGCTACATAGAATCGCTGCTTGGCAGAGTATCATTTGCATTACAAACCGAGCCCGACAATAATGAGTTTAAAAAATACAAGGCTCAGCTTATAAAGTATAAAAAGAGCATATCATAAAAGCACACTGATAGTGTGCTTTTTTTATTGTTGCAATATTATATAATTTATGTTAAAATAGAAAAAGAGTTAGACTAAAGCAAGGTGAAGGTATAAGCTATCACTCGCTTTTTATTATATCATCAAGCTTTTTGGGGGAGTATATGAAGAAAAAATACATTCTGGCACTTGACGAGGGGACAACTAGTGCTCGTGCCATTTTGTTTGACAAGCAAGCCAACATAGTTTCTCAGGCACAACACGAAATTCCTATGATTTATCCAAAATCTGGTTGGGTTGAGCAAAATCCAATGGACATTTATGCAAGCCAATACGCAGCATTAACAGAGTGTATTGCCAAAAGTGGTATATCTCCTGAGCAAATTGTCGGCGTTGGTATTACCAACCAAAGAGAAACAGTTGTCGTTTGGGATAAAACCACAGGTATGCCTATTTGCAACGCAATTGTGTGGCAGTGTCGACGCACCGCCGATATTTGCAAGGAGCTAATAGATGGCGGATATTCCGACTATATACGCAATATTACAGGACTTAGAATAGATCCATATTTTAGCGGTACTAAAATAAAATGGATACTTGATAATGTTGAGGGAGCAAGAGAAAAGGCAAAAGCAGGTGAGCTTATGGCAGGCACAGTTGATACTTGGCTTGTTTGGAAGCTTACCGATGGGCGAGTTTTTGTTACCGACAGAACAAACGCATCAAGAACAATGCTTTGCAATATACACAAGTGTGAATGGGATCAAAAATTGCTCGATATACTTGATATTCCAAGAGAGATGCTACCTGAAATTAAGAGTAGCAGTGAGCTTTTTGGTACATTTGAATGTATGGGTGCTGACCTCGATATTACAGGTATTGCGGGAGACCAGCAATCAGCACTGTTTGGTCAAGCCTGCTTTAGCGAGGGCGAGGCAAAGAACACATATGGTACAGGATGCTTCCTACTTGCCCATACAGGTAAAAACGCAATTGAAAGTAAGCACGGCTTACTTACAACAATAGTAGCCGATGAAAAGGATAGACCTATTGAGTATGCACTAGAGGGAAGCGTATTTGTGGGTGGTGCTGTCATTCGTTGGCTAAGAGATGAATTAAAGCTAATTCACGAGTCCTTAGATAGTGAGTATTTTGCTTGTAAAATAAAGGACAGTGGCGGTGTATATTTTGTTCCGGCATTTAGTGGGCTTGGTGCGCCTGTTTGGGATATGCACGCAAGAGGCACAATTTTTGGACTTACCGCAGGTACGGGCAAGGACCATATTATTCGTGCCGCACTTGAGTCAATAGCTTATCAAACCGAGGATGTAATAGAGGCTATGGATGCCGATATTGAGCTGTTTTATGGCAATAATAAACACGCAATATCGCTATTGAGAGTTGACGGTGGTGCATCAGCAAACGATTTGCTTATGCAAATGCAAAGCGACTATTCAAGAATTTCCGTACAAAGGTCAACAACTGCCGAGGCAACAGCCTTAGGTGCTGCCTTTCTTGCCGGACTCGCTGTTGGATTTTTCAAAAATAGAGAAGAAATCAAGTCGCTTGTATCAGCAGGTAAAGCCTTTGCACCAAAAATGAGCGAAGAGGAATCACAAAAGAGCATAAATGGATGGCACAGAGCCTTAGAGGCTTGCAGAAAATTCAGCGAGGAATAAATGGTAGAAAAAAAGAAATTTAGCGTTTTATCATCGGATGGTATTCATACATTATCCGGTTATGTATATTTGCCAAAGGGAGAGGCTAAGGGGCTATTTCACGCCGTACACGGAATGACAGAGCATATATCAAGATATGATAAGCTTTTTACCGCTATGGCAGAGGATGGTTGGATTAGCTTTGGCTACGACCACCTAGGCCACGGAGAAACCGTAAACGACGATAGTGAGCTAGGCTATATAGCAAAGAAAAACGGTTGGGATTATTTAGCTAAGGATGTCTATGTGTTTTCCCAAGCTGTAAGAGAAGAATTTGGCACACAAGATATGAAATATTGTCTTTTAGGTCATAGTATGGGCTCGTTTATCGTGCGAATATCAGCAGAAAGATATGTAAAACCGAGCTCACTTATCATAATGGGCACAGCCGGTAAAAATTCGGCAGCCGATATGGCAATTATGCTAATTAATATGATAAAGCTGTTCAAGGGAGAAAGGCATATTTCCAAGCTTATGAACAATATTGCCTTTGGTAGCTACAACAAACGCTTTGGCAAGGACACAGAAGAGGACCCCAAGCTATGGCTTTCAACACTTAAAGAGTCAAGAGATTTGTACTATAACGACAAATATTGTATGTTTGATTTTACTCTTAGCGCAATGAAGGATTTGATGAAGCTCATCAAATATTCAAACAGTAGTGCTTGGTATAAAAATTTGCCAAATGATTTTCCGGTTCTGCTTCTATCCGGTAAGGATGACCCGGTCGGTAGCTTTGGCAAGGGAGTCTTGGAGGTAGAAGCCAAGCTCAAAAAACAGGGCAAAAATGCTACCTGTAAGCTATATGAGGGTGCAAGACACGAAATACTAAACGATTTTTGCTACGACGAGGTACTTGCCGATATTAAAGAGTTTTGCGCTAAATAAGTAAAAGCACACCGAAAAGGTGTGCTTTTGTTATTCAGCTATGCTTATTTTAATATCACCTGTGTCGGTGGTTACCTTGCACTTTCCACCGCTTGTTGTTCCCGGCAATTTTATATTGCCCGTGTCTGAGCTAGGTATAAATATCTTTTCTGTAAGTAGTGTGCCTGTTACATCACCGGTGTCTGTTTTAATTGTAATTTCACTCGCATCTGACAAGTCGAGCGTAACATCTCCGGTGCTCCTTTCGATAGAGAAGCTTCCTTGTGCAATAACATTTTTAAGTGTGATATCGCCGGTGCTTCCTTTTGAAAAAAGGTTTTTGCACTGTACATTTTCAAGATTAGATTTGCCTGTGGATACCTTGATAGATACATCGCCCTCGCATTTAACATTTGATGCCTTTATCTTTCCTGTGGTAACGGTAATATCAAGCGATGATGTTGATATACCGTCAATATTAACACCACCTGTGCTTGTTTTTATTTTAGTAGCACCAAGTGAGGATGCACAAGCTGTTACATCTCCGGTACTTATTGAAATATCAATACTACTAAAGCTGAAATCCTTGGGGATATTAATATCTCCTGTGTTTGAAGTAATATTAAGTGCGTCGTATGATTTTTTAGGTAAATAAACAGTTATTTTGGGAGAGCCAAATGAGAAAAGAGTAATATGCTCGTACCATTTTCTTGTGTCGTTTAGCTCAATTTTTAGTGCACCACCGTCAGCACTTACATTGTGGTTTAAATTTTTTTGCTCAAAAAGAACAACCTTAACCTTTTCGTTATCACCGGGCAAGAAAACAATGTCGGAAGTGTCAGTTTTTATAAGAATATTATTAAAGTCGTCGGTTATTTCATATTCATTTGTCTCATATTCCGTACTTGATAGCTTTGTAAAGTCCCATTTTAAAATTGACATACCCGCAACAAAAATGATCGAAGCAAGTACAATTAAGCCACCGGCAACTATTAAGCTAATTTTTGTCTTCAACTTCATTGTGTTACATCCTTTCTTTTAACTAAGCATTTTTTAATTGACAAGATGAGCATTTTTGTAAGCTTTAGTATGCCCTTTATTGTTTCAAGGCAACCAAAGAATAGTAAAATAGCGAGTCCACCTGCTAAAAGAGCAGTTGCAAAAGCAATAGTGCCACTAGCATATTGTCCTGTAAACAAGGCTACAAACCCTACAACCAAAACAGCGGGTGCTGAAACAGCAAGTGAAGTAAACACAGCCCAGAGGGAAATAGCCACTGACCATATAACCACATAAAGAGACAAAACAACAGCTAAGACAGCAACTAAAATAGAGAGCCAAATTGGCGAGCCAAGCACTAAAAGTACAATTTCCCACGCTTTAATTTGTCTTTTTGGCTTGATTTTTTCCTTTACAATTTTAGAAAGAGGAGTAGAAGCAACAATTTGTGATGCAACCTCATCCGGTGTGCCGATTTCATTTATAGCCTCATCCTCGCTTTTTCCGTCCTCAATTCTGTCATCTATCATTTCACCATAGAAGCTAAGACGCTCATCAATATCGTCCTTAGGCAAGCCTGAAATTCTCGCCCTTAAGGCTTCAAGAAATTCTAACTTATTCATTTGCATCCTCCTTCGTTATGAATTTATAAATAGACATAACCTCACGCCATTCCTCCTTAAAGGTCTCAATGCGAGAAAGTCCTGCCTTCGTTATTCGATAATATTTACGTAGCCTACCATCGTGCTCACAAGAGTAAACAGTCAGTAGCTTTGCAGATTCTAAACGCTTTAAAATAGTGTAAAGAGTCGATTCCGACAGCTCAATATAAGGCTTTACATCCTTTATGATTTTATAACCATAAGAGTCCTCATCCTTAATCGCAGCTAAAACACATACATCAAGTATTCCACGCTTTAATTGAATGTCCATATCCTTCTCCTTTCTCAAAAAATACCTCACCTTACACAATACATCATATCACGAGGTATATGAAATGTCAATAATTTTCTGAAATTTTTTGCAAGAAAAGAGAAGTGGGATGGAAGAAAAAACAAAAAGGACACCGAATTGGTGTCCTTTTGATAATGATAATTAACAAAGCTTTCTTCTGATTTCTTCGACGTATTCGTCTGGAATTTTGTCGAGTGCAGATATTTCCTTAGCATCATCGTATTCTTGTAGAATCTTTTGTTTTTCTTGGTTAGGGAACATAACAGTTGTCATTCTTCCAAGATATCTTGCCCACATTGAAAATGATGATCCTGAAGCAACAAAGACACCGGCCTTGGAGAGTGCAAGAACATCTGCAATTGATGTTTTAAATGTTTTTCTTTCTACATTTTCTAAATCTAGTAAAGGTTTTAGCTCTTTATTTTTTCCATCTGAGAAAACATATATTTTTACATCTTTTCCTGCTATTCTGCGTAGCTCTTTAGCCATTGTTACATACCATTCTATTGGAATGGAGCTGCAATGGCGTCCGGCAAGAACCTCATCCCAAGTAACTCGGGTGAAATCTCCCAGTCTAACGTGCATACAAATAGCTTTAGAAGCATCAAAATCTAGAGCCGTTCTGTTTCTTTTCGCCAGATTTTTTACTATGTCGTCATAAACGATTTTGCTGTCATGCATAATAGGCTCAAAGCAATCTTCGAATCCGGTTAACTCAATAATTTTGTCATCAAAGTCCATATTTTCAAGTGCTTGGCTTTCAGAAATTTTTTTCTTGCTAAGTAGTAATCTTGTTTTTTTGAAGCCCTTTATATAACCTGATCTGTTTCTAAAAAGATTATGGTAAAAACGCTTGTCCTTTTCAAAACGTAAGATAGGTCCTAGCTTAATGCTAAACCAAGTAGGCCAAATCAATTTTACATTCTCAAACTTTTTTGCATAAACAACACCACGAGCATATGTAAACAAAATATTTCCTAATCCAGCTCCGCCAATTCTACAAAAATGCAAGTCTGCATTAGAAAGCTTTGGATAAATATAATTCATATTGTTCTCCAATCATAACAAGGATAAAAATTGCTAAATAAAACTATACGATAACATTATATCATATATGCATCAATTAATCAATAAAAACTTTGTGTTTGTTTTTTAGAAAAATTCAACTGTTTAATAAAAGCTTGTAATGTTAATTTGCAGAGAAGAGAATGATGAAATGTGTGCAAAGCATTGTCATCAAAGTCTGTTTCTATCTCAGTTATCGCTATGTACCACACGTCAAATCGTAGGGCGAGTATTACTCGTTCGCAAATAATATGTAGGGAAGGGGCTTGCTCCTCCCGCTTTTTGAAAATATGTAATATCTTTGCGTGTATTGATATTGCGAATGGTATTTATTCGAGTCGGTCGTGGTGCAATTCAAAATCCGACCACCGAACAAGCAAAACAAAAAGGACACCGAAGGGACACCTACCATAAAGCAGGTAGGTGTCCCTTGGCATTTTTGTTGATTGGGTTGGATGCGAGAATGAATTGTAGTAAAATCTAATTTTGGAGGATACTACAATGAAAAAGAACTTTGAATCCCTTTATGAAATTCTTGGAGGAACCTACCGTGAGGAAAACGGACACCTTATTCCTAACGTAAGCCTTTCCGAACAGACCAACTATCAAATCGGCAAGTACGGACGGATGCACCTTGATTACATCAAGCAACACCGTCGCGGAAGGTACACAACGCTTCTAACCGAAAGCAAGTTAAACGCTCAGTTGCACGAAATAGACCTTGAAGCAAATGAAATGCTTGAAGTCATCATCTCCCACCTCGCTACCGAAAGAGGTATTGACGAGAACTTAAAAGCTCGCGATATGCTCCGTTGGGTTGCCGAGATGAACAACATCAAGTCGAGCGCGGAAGAAATCGTTTTGGTATGAAATCAATCATCAACGAACTTTGGCACGGAAATATTATCCCGCAAGAAGATAGCCGAACCAACTCCAAGGAAATGAAAGAACTGCTCAGCTATATGTCAAGGCATCACGAGGACTTGGAAAAGAGCTTCACGGACGAGCAAAAAGAAGTCTTCGAAAAGTTCCACGATTGTTGGAGCGAGTATATGAGCCTTGCAGAAGCAGCTATATTTGAGTACGCTTTCAAGCTCGGTATGCAGATTGCTATCGAAACATTAACTAATTCAAATTAAATACCTACAAGGGGCGCAGGCAGTTTTGTCTGCGCTCTATCTGTTCGTTATGTATAAAGCTTATTACCACTGTTAATTGTCCATATAAGTCCAATAAAGTCTGCCAAAGTATGCATAAATAACAAAAAATCCTCAAAATGGCTTTACATTCCAAAATAATTGTGATATAATTATTTTATATATCATTGTTTTAGGAGGATTTTATGACAGAGGAGCTATTTACGGTCTTACAAGCTGCTGAATATTTGCAAGTTTGTGAAAAAACTGTTCGTAGACTTATTAATTCTAAAACACTTGCCGCATCAAAGGTGGGTAAAAGTTGGAGAATAAAGAAATCTGATATAGATAATTATTTATCCGCGACATCAAATTTATCGAAAGGAGCAATCGTCAATGAGTGAGGAATTGATTCAACGCAATTTGGTAGAAGCTCCCGAGAAAATGGGAGATTGGAACTTTTACAATATAGGTGCTACCACCCTTAAAGCTTTAAAGGGAGCCAAAATTATTCCTGATCGTGATTACGAAGAGTTCGAAAGTAAGAAACCGGACGCGCTCATCGTAAAGAAACCTTTGGTTATTGCTGCTATTGAATACAAAAAGCCCTCTGAGCTTCGCACCGCAAAACAAATTGAAAAAGCTATTGCTCAAGAACTTGGTACGGCGCAAGCATTACAGGCAAAAATTTATATTGTGACAGATGGCAAAAAATCATTTTGGATTAATCCTGCAACAGGCAAGGAAATCATCCAAGAGGATGGAAGTAAAATAACTTTCAATTTTGACAAGAGAAGCACGGATTGTATTACATTAATTAACAAAATTCGTTCTTCTATAAGTGCAACAAATGATCAGCTCAAGGAAGCGGCTTCTGTTGATCCTCTCCCCCTCGCTGAGAAGGTTTGGCAGGATTTGTGGGCGGTTTCTGGTGCAACTCCCGAAAACTGCTTGTACACTTTTGTTGAAATTTTTATATTCAAATATTTGAGTGACCTTAGTGTGCTCAAAGGAATGTATTCGTTCTATAATTTGCTCGGAATGTATTCGGGTAATAACGAAAATGAAGTTTTGGAATACTATGCTTCTACAGTTCGTGTTAAAATCAAAGAACTGTTTCCCGGAAATCCTAAAGATAAGACTACTATCATAAACGGAACGATCTTTGTTTCAAAAGATGATAAGGCTGTTTCGGGATACGCAACCGTATTTCACAAGATACTTAAACGTTTTAATGAGTTTGGTACACTTGAAAATATCGACTATGATTTCAAGAGTAAGCTTTTTGAAACATTCCTAAAGGAATCTATCAGCAAGAAGAATTGGGGACAATATTTTACCCCCTTAAAGGTTGTAAGAGCTATCGTAAATATGGTAGAGCTTACTTCGGGTATGGAAATATGTGACCCCGCTTGTGGTGTTGGAAAGTTCCTTCTTGAGCCTATTTTACACGAATTGCATAAATTCTATCTTGTGCAGGGGGATGAGTTAAAGCCGCAGATTACGCTTTATGGTTATGACAAGGGCTTTGATAAGGATGAACAAAAAACCATTATCTTAGCAAAAGCGAATATGCTGATTTATATGTCTGGTATGATTCGCGAGCATCCCGATATGACCCAAAAGTTTGCACAACTTTTTAATGACACGTTCCTATTGCAGACCAACTCAATTTTAGGAACATTGGCTAAGCCTATAGAGGATAAATTTGATTTGATTCTAACAAATCCGCCGTATGTTATGAGCGGAAGTAGCAATTTAAAAGAAGAAATTGCGAAGCAGGATGAACTCAAAAAATATTTTTCCATCAGTGCTATGGGCATCGAAGGTTTGTTTATGGAGTGGATCGTTCGCGCATTAAAGCCGGGAGGAAAGGCTTTTGTGGTTGTTCCCGATGGAATTATGAATCGTAGCAATGATAAAAAGCTCAGAGATTTCATTCTTGAAAAATGCAATATTGATGCGGTAATTTCGCTTCCGCTCAATACTTTCTTTACTACCAACAAGAAAACATACATTCTCGCGTTAACGAAAAAAACAACTGTAAATATTGGTGGAGTAGAAACACTTGAAAAGCAGACCACCCCTGTATTCACATATCTTTGTTCTGAAATCGGCGAGTCGAGAGATGTCAATAGATTTGATATTCCTCAAAATGATTTGGAAAACGCATCGGACTTGTTCAATATGTTTAAGGGGGCAAAAACAAAGTTCAAGACAACAGACAAGCGTTGCAAAATCAAAGATATTAATGATTTTTATACCGGAAGTCATTGGTCTGTTGACAGATGGTGGACAACTACTGAAAAAATAGAATTAGGAATAAAGGATGAAGAATCCGCAATTACTCTTGATTCTTTTGCATCTATGTTAGGTGATGTATCTAATGTGCTATTAGAATGTCAGGATTTGATTTCCGGTTTGGAAACAATCAAAAAAAAAATGACACGGAGCATTAATTTAACAGATGAAACCTATTTCCGTTTTCTGCAAGGCGAATATTTGGGAAAGACTAAAGGTGAATTAGTACGATTACCTATTGGAGATATTCCTGTTTACACCGCAAATAAAGAACCTATATTGTTTATATCAAAATTGTCCAAGAATCCTATAGAGGCTTCATTAGAAAAACCGGTTATATCTTTCGCTAATGATGGTGATGGATCTGCTGGTCGAAATTTTGTTTTCCATACGGCACCATTTTATATTAACGCAAGTCGCACTGCGTTAATAGTAAATGATCCTAAAATTATTCCCGAATATGTATTGAGCCAAATATTTGATATGAAAGAAAAGTATGGATTTAATTATGGATTCAAGGCGAATAAAAACAACTTGAGTGTTGTAACCATTGAAGTGCCGATTGATGACCAAACAGGAGAGTTTGATATTCAAATGCAGAATCACATAATACATTCGGTTTTTGAAATACAAAATGTTAGAAATGTGCTGATTGAAAAAAGAAATGCATTTGAATCCATTAATGTTGCGATTGAAGATTCAAGCTTTATTTATCGCCAATACCCTCTTTCCGAATTGTTTGTTACTGAAAAAGGACTCTCAAAATACACCAAAAAGTACGGAAATTCACATTCTGGAGAATATCCTGTATATTCTGCATCCAGTCAAAAACCACTAACTTTTATCGATACGTTTGATTTTGATGGTCGATATATGACGTGGTCAACAAATGGCTTTGCGGGTACAATTCTTATTCTTGACGGGAAATTTTCAATCAATGGAGACAGAGGCATTTTAGTTCCTAAAGATAATCGAACCGATTTGGATTTTGATTATATAAAATTCACGTTAGAGCCTATTTTTAGAGAATTAGCCAAAGGAAGAAAAGGCGACAACGGGGAAGACGAATTCACAAAATTGTACCCCTCGATGATTTCCGATGTTATGATTCCTATGCCGATTGATAGCAATGGAGACATTGATTTGTCCGCTCAGAAGCAAATTGCCGCAAAATATTTGCTTGTTCAGCAGTGTCAACAAGAAATTGTTGATAAGTTGAATGCCCTAATAGATCAAAAACTTAATATCTAATTTAATAGCGAACTTTAAGACTTAGCCGCTATCAAAGCGTGATTACCACGCCGCGATAGCGTCTTTTCTACGTAAACACCAAAAAGCCAAATGGCTTGATTTTCTCACCATTTGGCTTTTATTCAGCTGTTAGATTTTTTTATAAGTTCAATAAACTCAAGAATAAATTCCTTGGGGGATATAGTCTCTTCACCGTTTCTGTTATAGTAAATATAATAAAGGCGCGAAAACCGATTAATCGCACTTTGCTTATTTAACGAATATGTACTTATAACCGAGCCAATTGGCTTCGGCTGATCAAAATTCTTATATTTGATCAATACATCATCGTTATGAAATTTATCAACATTACTGGTAAAACGCTTGTGCCAAGTAATTACAAAATTAAACCTAATCCCATTTGAATTTGCAAATTCTTCGAATAGACTAAATTTCTGTTCTACCGATGTTAATATTTCTAAAGCAGAGTCTTTTTCTGTTTGAGGGATGTCGGAATCTTGTTGCTTTAATTCGTAGTCTTTTTGCAACTTTTCTTTAATAGTTTCGTTAATAACAATAGCATGTTCGAAACTATCAGAACCGGTTTTTAGTTCTTCTGAAAGGTCATCCATCCAATCCACAAAGAGTTTGCGATTATCATCACCCAATTCTCGAAGCATCAAATCAAATTCTGACTCTGACTTCCAAATGGCTTTCTTGCGAATACTGCGATTAAAATATTCGTCAATATATTCGTATTGTGGATCATCAGTGCTAATTTGCTTTGCCAAATAAATTATATCTGCATCAGAGAGTAATCGAATACTTTGACCATTAATTTTTATTCCGTCATATCCGAGGGCCTCTTCACAAAAGACAGAAGAGGGCGCTTCTTTGGAATAATTTGATTCTATAGCTTTTATGCAACGCTGTACTAAGAAAGAATCATAGGATACAACAGCATGAGTTTGTATCCATTTTTTCTCAGAATCGTGAGCAACAACTACATTTTCTATAACACTTAAAGCATTTTTGTAATAAGCCAAGTGGTATTTTTCTTTGTGTCCTGCCTTCTGACTTACCAAACAAACGCTTGCCAATAATCTTTCGGTATCTATGCTAACGCCTTCAAAACCGGTCATCATTTTGTCACGTAAGAGATAGTCCAACTTATCAACATCGATAACACTCGAATTCAGCAAATAAATAAGAGCATTGTAAATGCCAATCTCTATCTTAGAATCGTCTTTGTACTGAAGACCAATAATCATTCTTGCAAACAATTCCTTATCATCCGCAGAATATTCACTAAGCCATCTTTTGATTCCAATAATAGAACTCATAATTTCGTGAGGCTTAGCTACATCGTCCTTCTTTATTGATTCTTTAAATTGATCCGAAAAATTAGGTTTGTTTACAATTTTCGTTAATTCGTCATAGATATATACCGAATCTTCAGATGTGTGTTTTCTTAAATAAAAATACTCGCCTGTGTGCGAAAACGGTGAATGACCAATGTCGTGCAACAGGCAAGCTAACAAAAATATTTCTTTTGTTTTTTTCCAAAAGTCGGCAGAAATGCTTTTGTCTTTATAATCGGTCGAAACGTTTTCTTGAAAATGCTCGAAAGCATACCGCCCCAACTCATAAACACCAATTGAATGTGTGAATCTGTCGTGTAACGAGGAAGGGTACAAACTGTTATAACTTGTTTGGCGAATGTTTTTTAATCTTTGAAACTCTGAAGAATTGATTATAGATGTTAATTTCTCATCAAAGGATATATAGCCATGAACTACGTCTTTTATCAATTTGTACATACTTTATACATCCGTGAACATATTTAAGCACTTACTATAACTTTTCTCGCATCTTCACATAAGAAAGCTTTGAGAATTTCATAAGTCAAAGGTGCTCTAAATTTTCTTCTTAAATCAGTAGCGGTAATACCTTCTTTTACCGTAATAGAATCATCTGTCACTTCAAAATACTCAGTATAATTTAAAATGCGATTTCCGACTTGATTTTCATTGTAAAGAATAACAGCCTGTTCTTTGTATGTTGTTTCTAAAAATCTAACAACTTTAATTCCATATTCTTCAAGCTTAGAAAAAGTTACAGAAGATCCTCTTTCGTTTTCTAATGCTTCGATTAACGCATTGGCTGCCAAAATCTCTACCCCAATAAATTTGCACATAATTTTCTCCTCAATATCTGTGTGACAGAACAATATAATAATGTGATTGCTATTATCTTTAGATATAGTGATTAATATTATAACACATATTATTTATTTTGTCAATCCAATTTATCTCAAAAAACAATATGAAAATGTAAACATTTATAATTTGCAATACATCTTTCTAATAAAATGATATGCATCGATTCATATTTTGATATCTGTTATATCGTTAAAATATTCCAACAAAAATCATAATCGACAAACGTGTCTTTTGGTATGTGCAATGCTTTGAGAGAAAGTTTGCTGAGCAGATGCAAAGCCGTTCTATCGAGGAAAGCCGCAAGGAACTATCCAAGAAAAGACGGGAGCTTGAAAAGACCGAAAAGCGAATAGCCGAGCTTGACACACGTTTTATGCGTATTTACGAGGACAACCTATCGGGGAAATTATCCGATGACCGCTTTGCTCAAATGTCCCAAATGTATGAGGACGAGCAAACGGAAAAGAAAAAGCTTGCCGAAACGCTTCGCGCAGAGATTGAAGCGGGCAAGCAGCAAACGGACGATGTTGAAAAGTTTATTGCCAAGGTTAAGAAGATAACTGAGGTTAAGGAGCTTACTCCCGAACTTGTCCACGAGTTCGTTTCCAAAATCGTAGTCCACGCTCCGTACCGCAAGGATAAACGCAGACATCAACAGATCGATGTGTATTATCACGGTGTCGGCATCGTCTATATCCCCACAGCCGAGGAAATAGAGGAAATGTTCGAGGAGCATTTGGAAGAAACAAAATGGGAACGAGAACAAGAAGTTAATATAAAAGAGAAAACGGCATAACCGAAATCTCGGCTACACCGTATCTCATTCATAGAAAGGGTGCGAGAGTGGGATTTGAGTTGCCCTTCCTAAAATAAGGTCGTCCTGTGTCGCAATTACAAATTGCTTCGGGGACTTCCTATTTTAGTTACACGCTTCTAAAAACGATACTCAATCGTTTTTAGTGCGCTCACCCCCGACCTCCTCCGTCGGTCGTGCGTACAAATCCTGAGCACCCATACTCGAAATAAAAGAAAAAACGCACCTCCAATGGGTGCGTTTCTTTTATTTGGGTGCGGGAGTGGGATTTGAACCTCACGACCTCCGGGTTATGAGCCCGACGAGCTACCAAGCTGCTCTATCCCGCGATATTGAGAGAAGTGCTCATAACCCAAGGGTTATCACTACGTGCCTCCACCGTCGCATAGTTGTCTTACATCGTTGATTATAAATCAACTCGTAATACGCCTTGCTTTGGGCGGTTTCACTCGTTGAAAATGATAATTAATCATTTTCAACTCGCTACCCAACGAGCTACAAACTCTATCCCGCGATATGGTGCCGATAGCCGGACTCGAACCGGCACGGGAATTTCTTCCCAACGGATTTTAAGTCCGTGGCGTCTACCGATTCCGCCACATCGGCTTATTAGCCTAATAAGTATAGCACACGAAAATTGACTTGTCAAGTACTTTTTTATAAAAATTTTTCGGCTAAAAGCTTCTTTATATCGCACACTATATTATATACACACGCGTATAGATTTATTCCAAATTAAAAAAATTAAAAAAGGTCTTGCAATTCTAAAAAACATATGCTATAATCTTATAGTCCAATAAATAGGGGTGTAGTTCAGTCGGTAGAACACCAGTCTCCAAAACTGGGTGTCCAGAGTTCGAGTCTTTGCGCCCCTGCCAAA
>JAGAMD010000013.1 GCA_017624905.1 Clostridia bacterium
ATATAATTATATACTTGAAAAATAAATATAAGTGTGTTACAATAATTTTGTATCGACATTTTTTGTACTAAATCGGGAAGGAGAAAAATATGAAGCTTATTATTGCCGAAAAGCCATCGCTTGCACGTAATATTCTAGATGGTATTGCTAAGCTACAAAGCGACAAAATGGTCAAGCGTGACGGCTTTTATGAGGGTGGCGACTATGTTGTTACTTGGGTTTTTGGTCATCTTTTCTCTCTTGCCGACATTGAGGACTACACAGGCGGCAACCCTAGTGCTAAGTGGACTATGGACGGGCTTCCTTGCTTCCCCGAGGAATTTAAGTTTGCACTAAAAAAGAACGACAAAAAAGAGGTTGATTCCGGTGTTAAAAAGCAATTTAACACTATAAAATATCTTTGCAATCGTGACAATGTTGACACAATTGTAAACGCAGGAGACGCTGACCGTGAGGGTGAAATCATCGTTCGTCTTTGCGTTGAACACGCACTTGAAAAGGAAAAGTCCTTTGTTCGTCTTTGGTTGCCTGACCAAACACCTGAAACTATCGCTGATGCACTTATGACTATGAAGGACGAGAGCGAATATCTTTCTCTTGCTAACGAGGGCTTTGCAAGAACATTTATCGACTGGCTTTATGGCGTAAATCTAACTCGCTTTGCAACGCTAAAAACAGGCAAGCTTCTTCGTGTTGGCCGTGTAATCGTTCCTATTGTAAAGGCTATTTACGACAGAGATATGGAGATAAAAAACTTTGTCCCTGAAAAGTACTATGTTATAACCTCGCACGAGAAAACCAACGACGAGTTTATTGATTTAACGTCTAAGACTAAATTTAAAAAGGATGAGCTTGACAAGGCAAAGGCTGAGTGCGATAAATACAACGGGTCCGAGGCTGTTGTAACCTCTGTAAAGACAAAAAAAGACACACTCTCCCCGCCAAAATTGTTTTCTCTTTCAAAATTGCAGAGCTATCTTGGAAAGAAATACAAGATGTCAATGGACGACTCATTATCTACTGTGCAAAAGCTATATGAGTCCGGCTATGTAACATATCCTCGTACTAACTCGGAGTATTTAGCTACTGCCGAGCAGGACAAAATGAAGTCCATTATTGCCAATGTATCGAAGGCAGGATACCCTGTTAAATTCAGATTTGCAAAGAGTATTTTTGACGACTCAAAAATTGAGTCTCACTCTGCTCTAACCCCTACATACAAAATTCCTGACCCTAAGTCCTTAACCGACAAGGAAAAGCAGGTTTATTCCACTATTTTAAGACGATTTGTTGCAGTATTCTGTGCCGAGGAATGTCTTGCCGAAAAGAGTGAAATAAAGATTAAAATCGGAGAGCTTGAGGAGTTTACCCTAAAGGGTACTGTTATCACTCAAGCCGGCTGGACCAAGTTTGATGACTATACACCTAAGGACAAGATTTTACCAAAGCTCTCTAAGGGTGATATTGTAAATATCAACTTTGTGCCACAGGAAAAGGAGACAACTCCGCCCAAGCACTACACCATTGAAACCTTGAATAACTATTTAAAGAATCCATTCAAGGATGACAAGCAAAGTGCCGACGAGAACGATGACGAGGACTACAAGGCTATCTTCGAGGGACTTGAGCTCGGCACTGAGGCAACTAGAACAGGCATTATAGAAAACGCGTGTAAGAGCGCATATATAATGCTCAAAAAGGATTCCTACTACATTTTACCGGATGGCGAATATCTAATCGAGTCCTTGTTACAGCTTGGCATTACAATGGACAAGTATAAGACAAGCGAGATGGGACAAGCACTAAAGAAGGTTTATCGCGGTGAGTTTTCTGTTGAGGACAGCGTTTCCCTTGCTAAAAAGGAAATTGGTGATATATTTGAATCCTCAAAGGACAAAAATCCGGAGCTTGATATAAATATAGGCATCTTTGGTGAAGTTGTTGGAAAGTGTCCTCTATGTGAAAGGGACGTTATAAGAACAAAATTTGGTTATGGCTGTACCGGCTATAAGGAAGGCTGTAAATTCTCAATTAACAAATCAATTTGCAAACGAGTAATTTCCGTATCTAATGTGAAAATGCTACTTGCAACAGGCAAAACGAGCAAAATCCAAGGCTTTGTTTCTAAGAACGGCAAAAATTTCGATGCTGTTTTGAAGCTTGGTGACGACGGTCGCGTCGTGTTTGATTTTTAAGAACCTAAGACACGATTAAGGAGATTATTATGGAAAGAGTATCTAAACACAACTATTATCTTGATATTGCAGAAACAGTTTCTGAAAGAAGCACCTGCCTACGCCGTCGTTTTGGCGCAATTATCGTTAAAAACGATGTCATTGTTTCAACAGGCTACAATGGTGCTCCAAGAGGACGAGTAAATTGTAACGAGCTTGGCTCTTGCTACAGAGACAGCCTTGGCATTCCAAAGGGCGAACGCTATGAGCTTTGCAGAAGCGTACACGCAGAGGCTAATGCAATTATTGCCGCATCTCGTGAGCAAATGCTGGGTGCTACACTTTATATGTGTTGTACAGACCCAAAAACTGCTGAAATAATCGGTGGAATGAACAGCTGTATGATGTGCAAGCGTCAAATTATAAATGCAGGTATAGCAAAGGTTATTATAAGAAACACAAAAACTGACTTTACTGAGGTTATTGTTGGCGACTGGATTAAGGACGACGACAGCTTATCTGGCAAGTTCGGTTACTAATATGAAAATAGAGCTTCTTTCAAAAAAAGACGCACCCTGTGTCGCAAAAATCGAGCAAGAGTGTTTCTCCACGCCTTTTAAGGAAAGCGATATTTTAGAATATTTAGACAATCCTATTTGGCACTTTTTTGTTGCCAAGGAAGAAGAAAGCGTGCTTGGCTACATTAGCTTTATTAAAATTCTTGATGAAATTCAAATTGTAAACGTGGCAACAAGCCAAGAGTACCGCAAAATAGGAGTTGGCAAAGCGTTGATTAGTGCTTTGCTTGATTTCGCCAAAGAAAATGAAGCTACGAAGCTATTTTTAGAGGTTAGAGAGTCAAATATTGCTGCCATAAGCCTATATAGGGGCTTTGGCTTTTACGAGGTTGGCATATCAAAAAACCATTACAAGGAGCCAACCGAAAACGCCATTTTAATGAATTTAGAGCTTTAAGCTTGGAAAGGGGCAAATTATGTACGTGCTTAGCTTTGAATCCTCCTGTGATGAAACAGCCTGTGCCGTGCTCAAAATGGGCGACGGCGTACGTGAAGTAAAATCGAATATTATTGCCTCCTCTGTTGACATACAGGCACTTTATGGCGGAGTTGTGCCTGAGATTGCAAGTCGTGCGCACATTGAGGCAATTTCAAAAATCACATATGAGGCGCTAGACGTAGCGGGACTAAAAATAAGCGACATTGATTTGATTGCAGTTACCAATGGCCCCGGACTTATTGGTGCACTTTTGGTTGCTGTAAACTTTGCAAAATCTCTTGCCTTTGCAAACAATATTCCGCTTGTTCCTGTTGACCACATTAAGGGACACGTGGCGGGAAACTATCTAACTCATAAAACACTTGAACCACCGTTTTTATCCCTTGTGGTATCAGGTGGTCATACATCATTTTTCGATGTAAAATCATACACAGAGTTCGTCGAAATCGCATCAACTCGTGATGATGCAGTTGGCGAATGCTTTGACAAGGTTGGGCGTGTAATGGGACTTGCTTATCCCGGCGGAGCTGTCGTTGACAAGCTAGCCAAGGAGGGAGACAAGCACGCAATTTCGTTCCCATCTCCAAGCATAAATAAGGAAACTCTTGATTTTTCCTTTAGTGGCTTGAAAACTGCTGTTATTAACTATTTAAACACTAAAAACCAAAAGGGCGAGGAGATTTGTCGCGAGGATGTTTGCGCTTCTCTTACCTATTCAATAACCGAGTCCATTAAGCAAAAGGTACAAGACGCACTTATAAAAACAGGCTACAACAAAATAGTTCTTGCCGGTGGCGTTAGTGCTAACTCTCATATAAGAGAGGCGATTGACTCACTTTGTAAAAAATGTGGCGCTACCTTTTATGCACCGGAGCTGGCTTTATGTGGCGACAATGCAGCAATGATCGGTGCACAGGGCTATTACGAATACTTAAACGGAGCACGTGCGAGTGAAAATCTCAACGCTTATCCAAGCTGACGGAGTAGAAAATGAAAATAACTATAAAATATACCGGTGGGATTATAAACCTACCATCTAACATAGCCGACATAGTGCCAAGTGCCGGTGAGGCTGAGCTCAAGGTAATTATCTCAATATTTGCATACTCCGGTCATTTTAATGATTTTGAGTCTGTGCTGCCTATTCTTTCCGAGAAATTGGAGCTTGAAATAAATGAGGTAATCTCTGCTCTTGAATTTTGGGCTGAAAACGGAATAATTACGCTTGACGGATATGAAATTTCACCATCTGTGGTTTCTGCCGCTAGTGAAAGGAGCAATTGTGCACCTACATATACAGGCTCTCAAATAACCAAGCTTCTTGGTACAAATCCCGATTTCAAGATGCTTGCCGACTGTGCACAAAATGTGCTTGGCAAGGATTTTACACCTACCGATTTTACTTCCCTTTTATTTATAAAGGACCACTATAAGTTTAGTGATGAATATATTCTTATGCTTCTTGCTTATTGTGTTGAAAACAACACAACCAACTGGGCGTATATAAGAAAAACCTCAAAAATACTTTATGACGAGGGAATTGACACATACGAAAAGCTTGAGAGCCACTTTTCTGCAAGAAGAAACAAGCGCTCTTTTGAATATAAGATAAGAAAGCTTTTTGGTGTTGGTGGCCGTGAGTTTACAAGCAAGGAAAAGAATACCTTTGAAAAATGGGTTGATGCTAAATTCAGCTATGATTTAATAAAGAGAGCTTACGAGCTTTGCATTGACAACACAGGAAAAAGCAGCTGGAGCTACACCTCAAAGATTCTTGAAAATTGGCAAATTGCGGGTATAAAGACTGTTGAGGATGCAGAAAAATCTCTTGCTTCATACAAAAACAAGCAAAATATGTCGTCCTTTGACACTGACGACTTTTTCGAGGCTGCACTTAAGCGTTCACAAGAAAGAATTAAGGAAAGGAGTAAAAAATGAGCTTTTCAAAAAATGTTGTTCGACTAGTCAACGAGGAATATGAAAACAAAAGAATAAAAAACGAAGGACTAAAGGATTCTAGGCTCATTGAGGTTTACTCTAAGATTCCGGAAATCAGAGCTATTGACAAGGAGCTTTCTTCAACCGGCGTTAATATTTTAGCTGTTGCTATTGGAAGCAAGGACTCTTATAACGAAAAATTGGCAGAATTAAGGGCGCGTAATCAAGAGCTACAAGAAAAGCGTAACCAGCTTCTTATTAAAAATGGTTACAGCGAGGATTATACAGACTTGCACTACGATTGTAAGGTATGTCAAGACTATGGAGTAAATGGTGGTAAGCTATGCTCCTGCTATAAAAACAGACTTATCGAGGAGCAATTTAAGCTATCCGGAATTTCTAATTTGATTAAAACTCAAAGCTTTGAAACATTTTCTTTAGATTTATATGAAAACAAAGAGGAAATGGGCGAGTTGCTCAGATTTGCAGAAAATTATGTAAAGGATTTTGCAACTATTAAGGAAAATGTTCTTTTTGCCGGTGGCACAGGACTTGGCAAAACTCACCTATCCACCGCCATTGCGAAGGCGCTTATTGAAAAATGCTACAATGTAATTTACGAAACTGCTCAAAACATCTTCTTTGACTTTGATAATGATAGATTTAGAGATAGATTTTCCGATGAGGAGCCTGTATCTCAAAAATATCTGGATTGCGATTTGCTTATTATTGATGATTTAGGCAGTGAGGCTATAAACTCCTTTACCGTTTCTTGCCTTTATAATATAATCAATACCAGATTAAATAAGAATTTACCTATTATTGCCAGTACAAACCTAAGCTCTAAGGAAATAAGAGCTAAATATCACGATAGAATAACAAGTCGTTTGTTCGGTGAGTTTACTATAAAAATGTTCCACGGAAACGACTTAAGAAAAATCAAAAAATAATTTTTAAAAAAGACTTGACAAAGCATATACGCTATGTTATAATGTTGAGGCTAATCCAAAGACAGTAGGTCACAGTAATTGCATTTATGCTCCCTACCGAGGAAGAATTTATATAATTTTATAGTTAATAAATCTTTTTTCGGTGTGGATATTTGTCTTTTACTCGGAAAAAGATTTTTCTTTTTTCACTCTGTCGGAAAATTTAATAGGAGGTTAATTATGCCAAGTAATTCAGTTCTTGAACAAAAGAAGGCTGTCGTTGCTGAGCTTGTTGAGAAAATCAAGAAGGCACAAAGCGGTGTTCTTGTTCAATACCAAGGTATCACAGTTGAAAATGATACAAAAATGCGTGCTGCTTTCAGAAAAGCCGGCGTTGACTATATGGTAATTAAAAATACTCTTATCGGTCGTGCTTGTGACGAAGTAGGCTATTCAGCAATGAAGGAAAATCTTAACGGTATGAGTGCTATCGCTATTGGTTATGACGATCCTGTTGCTCCTGCAAAAATCGCTAAAGAGTATGCTGACAAGGTTGAAACCTTTGAAATCAAGGGTGGTTTCCTTGAAAACGCTGTTGTTGATGCAAACACAGTAAAGGCTCTTGCTGACATTCCATCTAAGGAAGTTCTTCTTGCAAGATTCCTCGGTAGCATCCAAGGTCCTATTTCAGGCTTTGCTCGTGCTATCCAAGCAGTTATTGACCAAAAGAATGGCACAGAGGCTGCTGAATAAGTTTAGCATTTTGATTTAAAATGCAATAAAAAAGAAAAAATTAAAAATTATATTATCTAAATGGAGGATAAATTATCATGGCTAACGAAAAAGTTACTAATATTCTTGAAGAAATCAAAACACTTTCAATTCTCGAGCTTGCTGACCTTGTAAAGGCAGTTGAGGAAGAGTTCGGCGTATCTGCAGCTCCTGTTGCAGTTGCTGGTGCTGCTGTAGCAGCTGCTCCTGTTGAGGAGAAGACAGAGTTTGACGTTGTACTTGTTGAAGCAGGTGCAAGCAAGCTTAACGTAATCAAGGTTGTAAGAGAGCTTACAGGTCTTGGTCTTAAGGAAGCTAAGGAACTCGTTGAGAGCGCTCCAAAGACAATCAAGGAAGCAGTTTCTAAGGAAACAGCTGAAGACATCGCTAAGCAACTTACAGACGCTGGCGCAAAGGCTGAAGTTAAATAATTTTGATTTAATTTCATATAAAACTCCCCACGGTGTTCCGTGGGGAGTTTTGTTTGTTGCGGGGAGGCAATTTACCTCCCGTTATGTTTAGCAAGGATTGACAAAGAAGGAGGAGCAAGCCCCTTTCCTACAAGCAATATTTTGTCATTTCGACCAAGCATAGTGAGTTGCTTGAAGAATCTTTGAAAATCATTGAGATTCTATCGCTACGCTCCAGAATGACATAAGAGAGTTTGTCGTTTAGACTGAGCGTGGTGAGTGAAGAAATCTTGTTACTATGCGGGAGGAGCAAGCCCCTCCCCTACGATGTATTGTTACCGTTCTGTGCGGGGAGGATATTATCCTCCCGTTTCGTCGGGTGCGTATCAGTTGAACGGACAGTCGAGGACGCCTGTCCCTACATTTTTTATTTCTGCGTATGCAATCATTTCAAGAATCTTGGTGCATTTCATTGCAGATTAATTATTTAATTTTTGTTATGCTGGACAAACAAAAAAGCACCCGAGGGTGCTTTTTTATTTATAATGATTTTGCTAAAGCTGTTTTTGTTACTGTGCTTCCACAGAGGTAATAAATCTTTTCTGAGTCCTTGTTGAATACAATATATGCGTTACAGCTTATTTCGTCGCCTGGCTCAAGACCTGTTACCTTGATTACAAGCTTTGTGTACTCTGTGCCTGTCATATCGCCAACTAGTGCGTATGTGTCAGCTTCTATCTCACCATTGTTTATTACAACAGGGGATGAAAGTGATGTGCTTGTACCTGCAACTACACCGTAGTCAACCTTGTCGCCTGTTAACGCTTCATATTTTGCTACATTTGTTTTGTTTACCTTGATTGTATGTGAAATGCAAGTTGAATCGTCCTTCTCAGGGATTGAATAACCATCTGCTGCAAATAGTGCTGTGTTTAGCTCTGTTCCCTTTATGATGGCATCACATCTTGTGCAATCGTGCTCTGTTACCATATCTGCAAAATAGTTAAGTGAACCGTCACCACCTACTATTGCAGGGAAATATTTCGAAACAAGTTCGCCTTGCTCGTGTCCGAGTGGGTCGCCCTCTGTTGTAGAATTGATAATTTTTCCACAGAAGCAATATTCATATACGCCCTTTGCCTCAGTACAAGTTGCAGCTTTTTCTTCTGTCTTTTCAGAAAGGTGTTCTGTGTTGCCTTCTGCGTGGCAGTAAACAAATTTGCTTGCTATATTTGTTGTATTTGTATTGTAGCAAGAGCTATCAGTATCGGCTTCATTACAGAAATAAATTGCTGTTTGCTTAGTCCAAGATGTACCTGTTGTTGAAATATCACCCATATCGCCAAGGAACACGAGTGTGCATGCTTTGGCACCATTAAATGCCCAACCATCGTTAAGGGTTTTAATGTTTTCGTTGAAAACAATTACATCATTCAAGCCATTTTTACAGCTTTTGAAAATTTCTCCTCTTATCTCGGTAACAGTATCAGGAATATAATAAACTGTTGGCTTATTGGTTTCCTCCGGTGAGTTTATAAAATATAAACTTGAGCATCCTTGGAATGGAGATTGGTTTGAACCTGCATTTCCTAATATAGTTACTTTAAAAATGCCTCAAGACTAGTGCAATTACCAAACGCTAGAGCGCCCATCGATGATAAGTTTGAATTAATTGAGATATTAATTTTTTCCAAGCTTCCTGACAGTTGGAATGCTTGACCAGCTATTGTTGTAACGCTATCCGGAAGGGTAAATTCTATTAAGCTATCGCAATTGTAAAGAAACATTACAGGAATGTTGGTAATTTTTGTTCCAAGATCAACCTCTTGTACAGTTGAGTCTGCAAACCAGTTTTTGCCAGTAGCTGTTGTTTCAAGAGAGGTCATTGTAGTACATGTTGCAAAGCTAAAATATTGTATAGATTTAGCAGCATATGTATCACCATCATAGAAAAAGCCTGAATAAATAGCGGTATAGCCATTCGGTATTTCATATGCTAAAATTTTTGTACCATCAATTGCGCTTGCACTAGTACAGTAGCTTGGTAAAAGCTTGTTTAGCTCAGCATAGTCAAAGCAATAAAAGCGGGTGCCTGTGCTCTTTGGTGATGTTAAATAGTATGCTGGGAATGTGTGACTGCCCGCTTCACAGGTACATTTAATTTTTACACGAGCATCCTCTGATGCAGGTACACCTTCTTCGTTGCCCTTTTCAACTATAGTATGCACTCTGTTTGTAATGCTTATGTCACTAACGCCGTCTCCGTTATTGTCAATGATTTCAACATCACCGAACCACTCGGTAGCTGAAATCGAAATTGCAAATAGGCAGGTAAGAACCATTACTATTGCAAGGGTTAAAAAGATTTTCTTTTTCATAATTTTCTCCTATATACGCATATGCGTTTATTTACGCTATTATATTAACACATACGTGAAAAACTGTCAAGATAAACAAAAAAACAAAAATGCATACTTTTTTATGAAAACTGCACAAATTGTAATGCTTATTAAAAATATAATGCGATATTCAAAAATATAAAGTTAACCACAGGGGCGAAGATAATTTTTCTTTGGTAAAAAATTTATTGGCAAAATGTACAAATTACGTACAGTTGTTAATTTTTTGTGAATTTTATCAAGAGACAAAAAAGGCATCGCCCGTGAAACAAATGAGGTTGCTTCGGCGATGCCGTTTTTTATTTTATTTTGGTGGGTAATATTTTTTCGATAATATCCTGCATTTCTTCGGGTGTTTCGGCTATGTAGTCGGCTCCTGCTGTATTTAAAATGCCAACCTCACGATAGCCCCAGCTGACACCGATGGATTTTATGTCTGCATTTTTTGCGGTTTTCATATCGACATCCGAGTCACCAACATAGATACAGCCCGAGGGCTTTGCACCAAGCTGCTTACAAATAAGCAAGGTTGATGTTGGGTCCGGCTTTGGCGGAAGCTTGTCTTGTCCCATTACAACAGCAAAGAGCTTTTTATCAAATAGCTTTGCGATAATTGTTTTTACAAACATATCCTGTTTATTTGAAATAACTGCTAATTTATAGCCTTTTTTCTTAAGCGATGTAAGTGCTTGGGTCATTCCGTCATACACACGGGTTTTTTCACAGTAGCACTTTGCGTATTCCTCCTCATAAACTGCAAGAGCTGTATCAATAATCAGCTCTGAATCCTGTACACTTTTAGGAAGTGAACGACGCACAAGCTCTCTTGCACCATTATTTATAAATTTGAGCACCTCTGCCTTTGTGCGAGTTTTATAGCCTAGACGGTCGAGCATATTGTTGACACCTGTTTGTATGTCCTCTATTGTGTAGGCAAGTGTGCCATCTAAGTCAAAAATAATTGCATTTGTTGCCATTTTTTATCCTCTTTTTTGTAAAATTCCCAAGGGAGTGTCTATTTTTGTCCCTTTATCTATTAAAACAAGTCCTCTGAAAAATAACGTAGTCCTGTATCTGGTAGCAAGACAACTATGTCCTTGCCCTCTTCTTTTTTAGCTATTTCGATAGCTCCCGATAATGCACAGCCCGAGGAAATACCGGCTAAAATGCCCTCGCTTGTTGCAAGTATTTTAGTGTATTTATATGCATCCTCGTCGCTAACGGTAAGTACCTTATCAACCACGCTACTATCATATGTTTTTGGCACAAAGTTTGCACCTATGCCTTGTATTTTGTGCTTGCCCGCCTCGCCCTTGGTGAGTAGTGGTGAGCTTTTTGGCTCTATGCCGTATACCTTGATGCTTGGTTTTTGCTCCTTTAGGTATTTCCCTGTACCGCTAATTGTACCACCTGTGCCTATTCCACAAACGAAAATATCGACACGTCCCTCGGTGCTTTTGTAAATTTCAGGCCCTGTGGTCGTATAATGTGCTTCAGGATTTGACATATTTTCAAACTGCGACGCTACAAATGAGCCGTCAATTTCATCGCTTAGCTCGTTTGCTTTTTTTACAGCTCCTGCCATTCCCTCTTTTGCCGGTGTTAGAACAACCTTTGCACCATATGCCTCCATAGAGGTAATTCTTTCTTTTGACATAGAGTCAGGCATAACTATTATAACATTATAGCCACGCACCGCACCTATTAGGCATAGTCCTATTCCTGTGTTGCCACTTGTAGCCTCAATTATGGTGTCGCCCTTTTTAAGCTTACCCTCTTTCTCTGCTACATCTATTATATTTTTGGCTACCCTGTCCTTAACCGAGCCTGCGGGATTAAAATACTCAACCTTAGCATATATCTTGCTTTTTAGGTTGAACTGCTTTTCTATTTTAGTTAGCTCAATTATAGGTGTGATACCGATTAGCTCATCAATTGATTTATATATCATAACAGCACCTCTTTCTCTATACCCCATTTTACCACGTATTTCGCTCTGTGTCAACAAAGTGAAAAAAGAATGAAAAATATTTTTTCCAAAATATTATTATTGATTTCTTATAATATATATGGTATACTTTATTATGTAATATTATGTGCGTTACTTAGGAGCAAAAATGATAGAAATTAAAAATCTAGTTAGAAAATTCGGTGATAAATATGCTCTTGACGATATTTCCTTTACTATTAACAAGGGGGAAATCGTTGGCTTTCTCGGTCCTAACGGTGCGGGAAAATCCACTACTATGAATATAGTAACAGGATATCTTGCCCCAACCGCCGGCTCTGTTTTAGTTGATGGAGTTGATGTGTTTGAGAATCCGATAGCTGTTAAGAAAAAAATCGGCTTTTTACCGGAGCAACCACCTCTTTATATTGATATGACCGTTTGGGAATATCTTTCCTTTGTGTTTGATTTAAAATGCTGTACATTTAATAAAAAAGCACATCTTGGCGAGATTTGTGAGCTTGTTAAGATTGATGATGTTAAAAATCGTCTTATAAAAAATCTTTCAAAGGGCTATAAGCAAAGAGTTGGAATTGCCGGTGCTATCATTGGCAATCCGGAAATTATTATCTTTGATGAACCAACCGTAGGTCTTGACCCTAAGCAAATTATCGAGGTTAGAAATTTGCTTCGTTCTCTTGGAAAAAACCACACGGTTATTCTTTCAACACATATTCTTTCAGAGGTACAAGCTATCTGCGACAGAATTATTATAATTAATGATGGCAAGCTTGTTGCCGACGAAAAAACATCTAAGCTAAATCAACAGCTTGGACAAAACAACCGCTTCAGAGTTAAAATTGCAGGTCCATCAAAAGAGGTTATCAACCTGCTAAAATCCATACATAGTGTAACAAGAGTTACTCAAGACGGTGTGCGTGATGGCGACGCATTTAACTTTATTATTGAGTATTCGGGTGCTGTTGACATTAGAAAAATGATGTTCCGTGCTCTTGCCGACAAGGGTTGGCCAATCCTTGCTATGGAGGGCGTTGAAATTACTCTTGAGGACCTATTTATTCAGCTTACTAACAAGGAAGGAGACAAGCAATAGTGTTTGCGATTTTCAAAAAAGATATAAAATCCTATTTTACAACTGCAACAGGCTACATTTTTCTTGCGGTTTCTTTAGTGCTTTCTGGATTTCTTTTCTCTATAAACACTGTTATGGCAAGCACTCCGACCTCTAACACCTCAGGCTATTTCTCTATCATACTGTTTATGGTTATGATATTTTTGCCTATCCTTACTATGAGAAGCTTCAGCGAAGAAAGAAGGAGCAAAACAGACCAACTTCTGTTTACATCACCTGTTTCAACCATTTCTCTTGTAATGGGCAAGTTCTTTAGTGCTTTTGTAATGTTTTTAATTTATCTTGCACTTTCCTGCCTGAATTTCATTCCTTTGTATATTTTTAAGGCTGATGGAGCATCTCCACCTAATATGGCACTTATAATTGGCAACCTTTTTGCCCTTGTGCTTGTTGGTATGGCATTTATCGCTATCGGTATTTTCATATCCTCACTTACTGAAAATATGTTTGCCTCTGCGCTTATTACCATGGCTGTACTCTTCGGCTTTTTAATGATTGACGGATTTAACGGGCTACTTGGCTCAAGCAAATTATATGTAGTTAGATTTATCCTTTCTTGGTTCTCTGTTTTATCAAGATATTCTGCGTTTGCAAATGGCTATTTTGATGTTTCAGCTTTGGTTTACTACATATCAATATCTGCTCTATTTATATTCTTAACCGAGCGTGTGTTCAAGGCACGCAGGTTAGCGTAAGGAGGGGCGATATGGACTTTTTAAACAAATTCGCAAACAAAAGAAAGCTAAAATACGGTGCTGTTTTGGCAGGCTTTTTAGCTATGGTTATTGCAATTATACTCGTTTTAAATGTGCTTGTTTCCATCCTTGCCGACAGATATAACTGGTACTTTGATATGACTGACGAGCAGTTATATTCCGCGTCCGACACATTTATTGACGCTATGGAAAGGGTTGAGGATGTAAATCTTGAAATCGTCTTTTTAAGCGACGAGGACGTAATTAAAAACAACTATTCCATAAATGACCTAAATACAGGTCTTACATATCCCGGACTTGCATATGTCAATACAACCGCTACTCAGTTAGCTAGTAGATTGCCAAATGTAACTGTATCATATCATTCAACAAATGATATTCCATTTATGAGGCAATTTGATATGTCAACCAATGCCGGTGTTGAGCTTGATGAAACCTACGTAATAGTTATGCGTACAACAGCTCCGGGTGTTCTTGACGGCAACCAATTTGTACCATTCCACTACAAGGACTTCTCTTTGGTTGCAGAGTCATCATATTCATTGTTCGCTTACAATGGTGAGGCTAAAATAATTGAGGCTGCTATCAAGCTAACTCAAGAAAAATCGCCTATCGCTTACTATCTAACAAACCACAACTGCAAAAAAACCGATACGTTTGGTAAGCTCTTTGAAAATGCAGGCTTTGAATACGAGGGCATTAACCTTGAGGAAAAAATATATACCTGTGAGTGTGGCGAAATATATACTCAGAGCTTTCTTGAGGCGTGGAACCTTAAAAACAATCCTAACTACATCCCTGAGGAGGGAGAGGTCGATATTGACGAGGAAACAGGCGAAATTGTTTTTGTAAGGAACTTCAAATGTGATAATACAAAATGTGACGGCTCTGCTCGAAACATTTTCGAAAAGGAAATGAAATTAAGAGATAAAATTCCTGATAATACACGTGCGCTTGTTATATTTGAGCCAAAAACCGACTTTACCAAGGAAGAAATTATTCTCATTGACGATTATCTTGGATTAAAGGGTACTGTTATGGTGTTCCTTGACTCCGATGTTGACAAGGAGAATATGCCTAACCTTTATGAGTACTTAGAGGTGTTTGGTGGAATCACAATCAACACAAACGGTAACGGCTATATAACCGATGGTGTATATGGTACAAACGACTCTTCAACACAGTTTAAGGTTGACGTACCGCAAAACGCTGCTACAAATGCGTTCTTCCCGGAATTTTCAAGCTCCAGCGACAGCTTTGTTGTAACAAACACGGTTTCATTAACTGTTAACGAGGTGCTTGGTGAGGGCGACAACACAACTCTCGATGTTATGCCACTTTTACAAACTAGCCCATATGCATCATTTAACGGC
Organism: Clostridia bacterium; assembly: GCA_017624905.1. Lineage (GTDB taxonomy): Bacteria > Bacillota > Clostridia > Oscillospirales > CAG-272 > RGIG2000. Next base: position 14,829 of record JAGAMD010000013.1, read on the forward strand.
AAGACGCTAAGAGACGGTTATACACTTATGACTATTTCAAAGCATGGTGTTTTAGTTGAAAATCCAAATGCTACAACTATCGCACAACAGGACTTCTCCTCTTGCCTACTCGTTTCTGCAAACGGTAGCTTTGTAAACGATTCTCACCTGGTTTCCACAACCAACTCTAACGCTAAGTTTATAAGAACCCTAATTGCCGCTACAACAAGCGACCAAATCTACGCAACAGATGTAGAATTTAAGGTATTCAATAACTACGATTTATCAATCACAAACAATCAGCAAATTATTGTTTTAGTTCTTTCTATGACAGTTTTACCTATCATAATAGGTGTTGTTGGCTTTGTCGTTATTTACAGGAGAAAACGCAGATGAAAAAGACTAAAACAATCGTGATGTTTTCGGTTCTTGGTGCTGTTCTTTTGCTTTTGATTGGTGGATTGGTTTTCGTTTTGCTTGACAATGACGAGCCAAACGATATTAAACCAACCATTGTACCTATGGAGGGCGAGGATGTTTTCGGCAATGTGCTCCTTGCTTATCCTATGTTTGAAATTAAGCAATTAAACAGAGTTGAAATCTTCTCTGAGAATGGGGATTTTGAATTTGTAAAATCGTGGGACGAGGTTAAGGGCGACTATGCTTGGCGAGTTAAAGGATACGAGGATATCAAAATTAATCTAAGCAAATTTGAGATGTTGGCAACTTGGCTCTCAGTTCCTACAACTGAAACACCTGTCCGTGATGCAACACAGGCTCAGCTTTCCGACTTTGGTGTTGATGACTCTTGCAAAAACGGCTACGCAGTTTATTTAACCGATTCAAACGGCAAGGAAATATCCTACCGTGTAAGAATTGGTAACAAGGCATATTCATCAAGAGATGTTTACTACTCCTATATTGAGGGACGCAATCACGTTTACAAGCTTGATAATGATATTAAATCATACACATCATATTCAAAGCTTTCATATATGGAGCCAATTATAAATACCTTTTTTGATAGCGAAACAAATGCTATTATGGGTATTGACAGCTTTTCAATATACACTACCTTGGGCAGTGATAACAAGGTTTCAAATATTTTATCGGCTTCTGTTTCTGAAAGATCAGATAAGGGCGTTGAATTTAAAATCGTTTATGCCCCCGATGAGTACGGTAGAAAAAGAACCACCATTGGCTCAACCTCATACTTAAGCGAGGTATTTTCTCTCTTGTACACATCGTTTTTGGGCAATGAAATTGTCGCTGTTTCTCCAAGCGAAAACGAGCTTATGAGCTATGGGCTTGGAAGCGACGATGAAAAGTATTTTATCGATGCAACATTTTCAGATAAGGCATCATTTGCATCATCAGGATATAGCAAAAAGGACCCTAGCTTCTATGTAAGCAAAAACATAAACGGATATCGCTATGTTCTGTCAAAATATTTTGAAAACGATATAATTGTCAAGCTTGATAACAGTGTTTTCGACTTTTTAAAGACTGATACTATTTCTCTTTTGAAATGGACTGATACAACCTCGATAAAATCAGGCTTTTATGAAAGCATAACTGATGACACGGGAACAGGTAATCCCGGACTTAATAAAATCGTTTTAAAGACAGACAAAAATGAGGAAACATTTGTTTTGGTAAATGAGGTTGTCGGCGTTGATGAAGACGGCAAGCCTATTTACTGTCTAACGGTTACAGCGGAAAAATCAGGTCTTGTCTTTAAGGACGATCTTGACGCCACTCTTTCAAGTGACAAAAACCAATTTAGAATATTATTTGTGAATTTGCTCTACTATCCATTTATTGAGAGCTTTAATGAAAGATCTCCAAAAGAGGTAGAGGAAATTCTTGAAAGCAAAGAAATAGCATATTCTATAACTGCTTATCGCAATGATGGTACAGTTGTAAAATATGACTATTATGAGTGTTCTCCAAGCCTAGCTATGGAATGTGCCCAAAGTGGCAAGGTAAACAGCGACGGCACGGTTACCTATGACACCAAGGAATGTAATTATATTGTAACAATGACACACATCCGTCAAGTATGTAAGGTTATTGATGCGCTTCTTAACGGAGAAAAAATCTCCGATCCAGTTTAGTATTATTTAATAAGGAAGGACCTTAATTATGGAATATAAATACGGTTATTTTAATGAAACCGGCGACGAATTTATCATCACCGCACCAAACACTCCTCGTCCGTTTGACAACTTCTTGTTCAATGACGCTTGCTATGCAAATGTGCATCAAACAGGTATTGGTTGCTTTGACTACCAAATAAACGGAACTGAGGGAATTCAGCTTTACACAGGCGTTGGTCGTATCTGCGACTATGACGTTTTCGGTAAGGACCACCTTTACAATCGTCTTGTTTTCATTCGTGATAATGAAACCGGCGAGTTTTGGACACTTAACTGGGAGCCTGTTTGCCACCCATACCAAAGCTACAAATGTACACAAGGTCTTGGCTACACAATAGTTGAAAACAAAACCTGCGATACAATGGCAAAATTACGTCTGTTTGTACCAACAGGTAACGATGCTTGTGAGATTTGGAAGCTATCAGTGAAAAATGAGGGAGCAAAGAAACGCTCATACTCTATCTTTACATATAGCCAAATTCAATTCAAATTCAAATGGGGCTTTGACAGCTACGGCGACACTATGTATCGTGGCACTAGATTTGATGCTGACAGAAACACTTTCTATATGAACAAGCACCCATTTATTAAGCCACACAACTACCTAACTGCATTTATGGTAGCTGATGAAAAAATTACCGGCAGTGAGGGCTGTCAAAACGTATTTATCGGTGAATACGGCACAATAGCATCTCCACAAGTAGTACGTGATGGTGTAAGCTACAATTCCATCGGCTCAGCTAATGCTACAATCTGCTCTCTCCGTTTCGATATTGAGCTTGAGGCAGGTGAGAACAAGGATATTTCACTTCTTCTCGGTGCAGGTGAGTGTGAGGACGATAGCGTTAAAATGGCTGAAAAATACCTCTCAAAGCAGGATGAATATTTTGAGGCTACAAAGAAATATTATAAAGACCTATATTCAAAGAACCATATCACAACAAACGATGAGCATTTCGACCGTCTTATCAACTTCTGGGGCAAGCACGCAACACACTTTGGTGCTACCTGGTGCCGTTGGGGCTATAATGGCTATCGTGATATTGTTCAACACGGCTTTGGTGTTGTTTCCTTCAAGAATGAAAGAACAAAGCAAATTCTAAAGGAGGCCATTCAAAATCAATATTCAAGCGGTATGGCTGTTCGCGGTTGGAACCCTGTTGATACTAAGGCTTATTCCGACTCTGCACTATGGCTTGAGTTTACACTTACTGCTTATCTTCGTGAGACAGGCGATGTTGAGTTCTTAAACGAGGTATATAAGTTTAGAGACGAGGGTGAGGCTACTGTTCTTGGTCATATGGATAGAGCTCTTGACTTCCTTGAATCAAACAAGGGAGAGCACAACCTACTTCTTATTAAGTTTGGTGACTGGAACGACTCACTTACCGGTGTTGGTAAGGAAGGTCGTGGTGAAAGCGTATGGCTCTCTATCGCTTACGCTCAGGCTCTACTTGAAATGGCTGAGCTTGCTAAATTCCTTGGTATGACAGAAAAGGAGCAAAACTATCTTGCTCGTCGTGAGGCTATAAAGAAAGCTATCAACGATAATGCTTGGGATGGCGAATGGTACAGACGTTGCTATACAGATAACGGTTCACCTCTTGGCTCAAAGGAAAACAAGTATGCTAAGATGTTTATGGAGCCACAATGCTGGTCCCTCATCTCAGGAGTAGCTTCAGAAGAAAGAGCTAATACAATTATTAACGCTATGAATGAGCATATGGCAACACCTGTTGGTTATCTGCTTCTAACACCTTCATACAAGGAATTCGACCCAACAATCGGTCGTATTTCCTCAATGGAGCCGGGCATTTGTGAAAACGGTACAATCTACTCACACACAAATATTTGGATGATTCTTGGTCTACTTAAGTATGGCAAGGCTGACCTAGCTTACGAGCTATTTAAGAAGATTGCTCCGGGCTATATCATCGGCGACAACACCGAGATTAAGAATAAGTGTCTACCATACATGTTCTCTAACTGCTACTTTGGTCCGGAGCACAGAAACAGTGCTTATCAAATGGAATACAGCTGGATTACAGGCTCTGTTGCTTGGTACACAAACACTATGGAAAACTATCTAGTTGGTCTACGTCCAACCTACGAGGGACTAGTTGTTGACCCACATCTACCATTTGACAAGGCTACAATGACAAGAGAGTTCCGTGGTGCTACATACGAGATTTCAATTTCCAATCCAAACGGCAAATACAAGGCTGACGCTCTTGATATTACTGTTGATGGCAATAAGATTGATGGTGTTATTGTTCCAGACTTCAGGGACGGAAAAACACACAAGGTTGTTGTTACTGTTAAATAATTAAGTTACAATAAAAAGAGGCTCGTTTGAGCCTCTTTTTATTTTTCCCAATCATATTGACTGTATGTGTTTGTTAATGCGTACGCCATTTCCTGTGCGTTTGGAAAATCACCAACGGAAACGGTTGTATCTCCCACCTTATATAAGCCATAAATCATAGCAAAGGTCATAGACTCACAGCCGTAGAATGCGCCCATACCGATTTTAAATACGTTCTTTGGTATTTCAATTGCTCTTAGGCTTGTGCAACCATAAAATGCTTGCATACCTATTTCCTCAAGTCCATTTTTTAGTGTAACTGTTTCAAGGCTTACACAGTCTTGAAAAGCACCCACGCCTATAAATCTTGTACTTGCGCCTATCTCTATAGTCTTAAGCGAGGAGCAGCCTAAAAATGCGTTGTCTCCAATATACTCAACTGTGTCGGGGATAACAATTTCCTCAAGGCTTGTGCAATACGCAAATGCGTTTTCCTCAATGTTTTTAAGTCCGTTTGGCAAAACAATTTTAGTTGCATTTTCGTTTGCCTCAAATGCAGATGTGCCAATGCTGACTACTTGCATATCATTTATTGTCTCGGGCACTACAATCTCGCTATCAAACAAATTAAGTGAGTAATTGATTTGACAGCCACCATATATGTCAGACGTTAGATACGGCTCGGCGCCAAAATACATTCCGGAGTTTGAAAGAATAATAATGCTTCCTACTACTATAACGCCAATAACCACCACAAAGGAAATTATCGCTCCTGCAAAATCAATCACAGGCTTTAATATAACACCGGCTATAATAGCAAGAGCTAAAACAATAGCTATGCTTGAAAGAATTATCGCAACTATTGTTAATTTTGACTTTTTCGGCTTGTTTGCTTCCATTATATCTCCTCCAATTCTTTTACATTAAATATTATATACCTATTTTTTACAAAATTCAACAATTACAATAATTGTTTACAATTATAAAATTTTAGACAGTACACACTAACCACATTTAGAGCCTTCGGTAGGTAGGGAAAATGCACAAGTGCGGCTAACCTCAGCGTCAAAAGAGCCACAAAGTGGCACTTTTAGCGTTTCTTCCGTGAGGGACAAGAGTGGGTGGAGAAAGTGCGAGGAACAGGCTCGTAGGCGTACTTGTGTACGGTAGTGCGAGTGGTCGTGCTTAGAAAAGCAAAGAAACATTACTTCATTTAGAGCCTTCGGGAGGTAGGGAAAATGCACGAGTGCGTAGTCGTCGGTGTACTTGTGTACACCAGAGTAGCAATCGTGTATAAAAATCACAAGAGGAAAACACAAAAAGTGTTTTCGACCTTAAATTTTCTAAAATAACAAGGGAGAGAAACAAGTTCTCTCCCTATATTATTGAATGTGTTTAGCCCTTACTCTTTTAAGTGTGATTTTGGTTTCACACCTATCCGACAGGTTCTACTGCTTATTTGCGTGGGTTCTTAATAGCAGCCTGTGCAGCAGCAAGACGTGCAATTGGAACTCTGAATGGTGAGCAAGAAACGTAGCTTAGACCAATTCTGTGGCAGAATTCAACAGATGTTGGGTCACCACCATGCTCGCCACAGATACCGATGTGCATATCAGGACGAACTGTCTTACCCATACCAACTGCCATATCCATAAGCTTACCAACACCGTTTTGGTCGATTCTAGCAAATGGATCGTTTTCATAAATCTTGCTCTCGTAGTAAGCTGTTAGGAACTTACCAGCGTCATCACGGCTGAAGCCGAATGTCATTTGTGTTAGGTCGTTAGTACCGAAGCAGAAGAACTCAGCCTCTTTTGCGATCTCGTCAGCTGTTAGACAAGCACGTGGAATTTCCATCATTGTACCAACTTCATATTCAAGCTCAACACCAGCATTTGAGATTTCCTCGTCAGCAGCAGCAACAACGAGCTTCTTGCAGAATACGAACTCCTTGTATTCGCCAACAAGTGGAATCATAATTTCTGGAACAAGGTTCCAATCCGGATGATTCTTCTTAACTGCGATAGCCGCACGAATAACAGCTCTTGTTTGCATTACTGCAATTTCAGGATATGTTACTGTTAGACGGCATCCACGGTGACCCATCATTGGGTTGAACTCGTGTAGTGACTCGATAAGAGCCTTGATATCAGCAACTGTCTTGCCTTGTGTCTCAGCAAGAGCAGCAATATCTTCCTCAGTTGTAGGAACGAACTCGTGTAGAGGTGGATCTAGGAAACGAATTGTAACAGGGTTACCCTCGAGTGCCTCGTAGAGCTTTTCAAAGTCGCTTTGTTGCATTGGAAGAATCTTTGCAAGAGCAGCTTCTCTTTCCTCAACACTGTCAGCGCAGATCATTTCACGGAATGCACCAATTCTTTCAGGCTCGAAGAACATATGCTCTGTACGGCAAAGACCGATACCCTCAGCACCGAATGCTCTTGCTTGAACAGCATCCTTTGGTGTATCTGCATTTGTTCTAACCTTTAGTTGTCTGTATTCATCAGCCCAAGCCATAATTGTGCCGAACTCACCACCGATTGTAGCAGGAACAGTAGGAATAGCCTCACCGTAAATGTTACCTGTTGAACCATCAAGTGAAATGTAGTCGCCTTCAACATATGTCTTGCCAGCGAGAACGAACTTCTTGTTTTCTTCGTCCATCTTAATGTCGCCACAACCTGATACACAGCATGTACCCATACCACGAGCAACAACGGCTGCGTGTGATGTCATACCGCCACGTACTGTCAAGATACCTTGAGCATAGTGCATACCCTCGATATCCTCTGGTGATGTTTCAAGACGAACAAGGATAACCTTCTCGCCCTTCTTACCTTCTTCAACTGCGTCCTCAGCTGTGAATACAACCTTACCGCAAGCAGCTCCAGGAGATGCTGGAAGTGCTGAAGCAACCGGCTTAGCAGCCTTAAGAGCCTTAGCGTCGAATTGTGGGTGTAGAAGTGCGTCAAGTTGCTTTGGATCGATCATAAGGATAGCCTTTTCCTTTGTGATCATGCCCTCGTTAACGAGGTCAACAGCAATCTTAAGAGCAGCAGCTGCTGTTCTCTTACCGTTTCTTGTTTGAAGCATATATAGCTTACCGTGTTCAACAGTAAACTCCATATCTTGCATGTCTCTGTAGTGGTTTTCAAGAATGCCACATACTTCAACGAATTGCTTATAAGCCTCTGGGAATGTCTTAGCCATTTCAGAAATAGGCATTGGTGTACGTACACCTGCAACAACGTCTTCACCTTGTGCATTTGTTAAGAATTCACCCATAAGCTTCTTTTCACCTGTAGCAGGGTCACGAGTAAATGCAACACCTGTACCACAGTCGTCGCCCATATTACCGAATGCCATAGCTTGTACGTTTACAGCTGTACCCCAAGAATATGGGATTTCATTTTGCATTCTGTAGTAGTTAGCACGTGGGTTATCCCATGAACGGAATACTGCCTTAACAGCACCCATAAGTTGTTCCTTTGGATCAGATGGGAAGTCCTTACCGATCTTTGACTTATACTCAGCCTTGAATTGGTTAGCGAGTTCCTTTAAGTCTTCAGCTGTAAGCTCAACGTCAAGTGTAACTCCCTTTTCTTCCTTCATTTTGTCGATAAGCTCTTCAAAGTACTTCTTACCAACCTCCATAACAACGTCGGAGTACATTTGAATAAATCTTCTGTAGCAGTCCCAAGCCCAACGAGCATTGCCGGACTTTTCAGCAACTACGTTTACAACCTCTTCGTTAAGACCGAGGTTAAGAATTGTATCCATCATACCAGGCATTGATGCACGAGCACCTGAACGAACAGAAACTAGGAGTGGATTCTCCTTGTCGCCGAACTTCTTACCTGTGATGCCTTCCATCTTGTCGATGTATTCCATAATTTGTGCTTGGATTTCATCGTTGATTTGTCTGCCATCCTCGTAGTATTGTGTACAAGCCTCTGTTGAAATTGTGAAGCCTTGTGGAACTGGAAGACCGATATTGGTCATTTCAGCAAGGTTAGCACCCTTACCACCGAGAATTTCTCTCATGTTTGCATTACCTTCGCTAAAAAGGTAAACATACTTCTTTGTACTCATTTAAGTACCTCCATATAAATATTTGACTAACTAATTTTGATGTCGCGGTCTCATAATTCAGCTGTTTTTCAGCAAATTACTTATACGCGCACATTGTTATTATAACATAATAAAAACCAAAATGGAATATTTTTTTGAATTTTTTTCTATTTTGTTAATTTTTTTCTATTTTCGCATATATTTATAAGTTAACTACTTTTATTTTTGTACACTTTCAATATAAAAGAGAGCAGTTTTTCTCTGCTCCCCTTTATTTTTATCGTTTTCTTCTGTAGTGGGTATCTCGTGAGCGATTATGCTTTTTCCCCTTTTTGCCTTTTACCATAACGGATTTATCGTATGATTTTTCCACTCTTTTTTCCTTTGATTCCGGCTCGTTTTCCTCGCTGTTTTCCTTAGCCTCACGGACGAGTGCGAAGTTGATTTGCTTTAGTGCTATATCAACATCCTTTACACGGATTTTTATACTTGCACCAAGCTTGTAGCTTGTTTTTCCTCGACTGAGTGTATAGTTATCCTTGTCATAGTAAAATCCACCGCCAAGAGTGTCAATGGAAACAAGTCCCTCGCAAAGATTTTCCGTTTTTGCAAAGAAGCCAAACGAGGTAACCGAGCATATAACCGCATCATATTCCTCGCCTATATGGTCAGCCATATAAACACATTTATAAAGCTGATCAATTTCTCTTTCTGCGTGTACCGCCTTTATCTCATTTTCACTTGAAAGATCACCGGAAAGAGCGGCAAATCGCTCGTATTTTTCAATGGTTTTCTCGTCAAGCTCACCTCTTAAAAACGACTTTAAAATTCTATGCACGGATAAGTCGGGATAACGTCTGATTGGTGAGGTAAAATGACAATAATATTCGGTATTCAAGCCGAAGTGCGACTTTTGAACCGAGGAATATTTTGCCTTCATAAGTGAGCGAAGCAGAACGCTTGAAACAACACCTGAATATCCCTTTTCCTCGGCACTTTTAAGAACACGAGAAAGTTGCATTGGTGTTATGGTGTTTTTCGCCCTTAATGAGCTTGTGTCAACCCCTAAATTTCTTGCAAAAAGTGAAAATGCGTTTATTTTCTCCCTGTCCGGCTCATCGTGTACACGATACACACAAGGCACGCTTGCGTTAAACATATATGTTGCAACAGCCTCGTTTGCGCAAAGCATAAATTGTTCAATTAAGCGTTCACTTTCGCCTCTTTCACGCTTGACAATTTCTATTGGATGTCCGTTTTGGTCAAGGAGGATTTTTGTTTCCTCGCTTTCAAGCTCCATAGCTCCCTTTTGCTCACTTCTCGCCTTTAAGATGCGATAAAGCTCCATCATTTCATAAAAGCTGTCTATCACGTGTGCGTATTTAGTATAAAATTCACTATTTTCGCCATTTTCTAAAATATCGTTAAATTCAGCGTAAACACCACGCATTTTGGAGTTTATTATCGACTCCTTTATCTCGGCTGACAAAATAGCTCCGCTTTTATCAAGTGTAACAAAGCAAGAAAGAGTAAGTCTGTCAACGCCACCGTTTAGTGAGCAAATTCCGTTTGATAGCTCCTTGGGCAGCATTGGCACAACCTTGTCGGTAAAGTATACGCTTGTGCCTCTTTGAATTGCCTCCTTGTCAAGTGGCGAGCCCGCCTTAACATAATGAGAAACATCGGCAATATGAACGCCTAAAATATAGCCGTTTTCTGTTACCTTTAACGAAATTGCATCGTCTAAATCCTTAGCGTCAGCGGAGTCGATTGTGAAAATAATCTCATCACGAAGGTCGACTCTACCATTTGATGAGACTTGCTCCGAGCTAACCTCCTTTGCCTCAGCTACTACTCTTTCGGGGAATGTAACTGATATGCCATTCGCGTGTAAAATTGCACGATAGTTGCCCTCAAGCGAGTCTGCCCTGCCAAGCACCTCTACAATTTCACCACTTGCATATCCGTTTTCCTCGTGTGGATAATCGGTTATTTTGCAAACAACCTTATCGCCGTCGTGCCCTTGCAGATTTTTAGTGTTTACCTTGACCTTAAAATGAATTCTTTCATTTTCGGGAATTACGTATGCGTGTAGTCTTTTTCCACTATTATATATGGTAAGAGTGCCTACAAGTGTGTCAATTCCTCGTTTTATAATCTCGACAATCTCTGCCTCGTTGCCCTTGCCGTAATATTTTGAAAGATAGTCAATTTTTTTAATTACTACTCTGTCTCCGTGGTAAGCAAGAGCTGTAAATTTAGGCGGAATAAAATATTCGCCCTCCTCGGTTGTAACAAAGCCGAAGCCCCCTCGACCCGAGGCTGAGAAATCGCCCTTTAAATAGCCCATTGACTTGGCACTTGCAACCTTGCCCTTCTTAGTGAATTGAACACTATAGTCAAGCTCAAGCGAGGAAAGAGCACGCCAAAATGCACTTTCGTCAAATCCGCACTCGCCAAACGATGTAAACATTTCATATGGGGTTAGCGGAATATAGCTCGGTTGCTCAACTGTTTCTATAATTAGCTTTTCAATATCCATTTTGGTCTCCCTTCCTTTCTTATTCTATAATTATTATAACACAAATTTTTCAAAAAAACAAAACCGCCTTGGAGTTTTTATCCAAAGCGGTATGAAAAATCTTAGTGATCGTGGTCGTCGCCTGTGTTGATTTGAACGTTGCCGTTGCCACCAATGAGGTCTTGAATCCACTCATAGTACTCGTCATATTGTGTCTTTGCATTCTTTTGGAATGAAGAAATTCCAAGAGAAACAACTCCAAACAAAATTGTAACTACGATAGTAACAATCATTAGCTTCTTTTCAATAGATTTTTTCTTATTTTTACCATAAAATGTCTCAGAGCCGCCGGCAATTGTACCGGAAAGTCCCTTTGCAGAATTGCTTTGAATAAGTACAATGACAACTAGAACGATAGAGCTAAGTATCAATACGATACCAGCAACTAGCATGAATATCTCGTATCCTTCCATGTTAAATCCTCCTGTTTTGCACGAGTAAAGCCAAATATAAAGGCAGTAATGTACTGTGCGTGGTTAATTTATTTATAAGCGAATGGTATTATAACACAAACATTTTCAAAAATCAATACTATTTTTTACTTTTTCAAAAAATTTTTAAAATACTACGCTTATTTCTCAATTATGGCTGTGACAAATAGAGTCTTTTTCCTCTCTGCCGGTGCATTTTGCACACTTGCCATATATAACGGTTCTTCCTGCACTTATTACAAAGGAATGCTCCTTTAAAATGTGCTCCTCCATTTCGGCTAAAAACTCACAGCTTAGGTGAATAAGCTCACCACATTCAACGCACTTTAGGTGAAAATGCTGACTGCACTCGCCATTTTTTGTGTATTGATAACAAGCACCAAGCCCATCTCCAAGAGTCATCTTTTTAAGTATGCCCTCGCTCTCAAGCTTGTCAAGTGTGCGATAAACGGTCGCTGTTGAAATTTTTATACCAAGTGAATCAAGCTGTCTTAAAATATCCGTTGCCGTAACGTGAGTGGAGGTGCTTTTTAGCAGCTCCAAAATCACGCTTCGTTGTTTTGTTGAATATTCTTGCTTCATTATTCGTAAATTGGATACTTTTCGCAGATTTTTGTAACCTCGGAACGAATATAGTCTGCTTTTTCCTCAAACTCTGTTGCACAAAGCTTAATTAGCTTGCCAAGCACAACCATATCCTCCTCCTTAAGTCCACGAGATGTAACTGCCGGAGTACCAATTCTTACACCACTTGTTACAAATGGCTTCTCAGGGTCGTTAGGGATTGCGTTCTTGTTTACTGTGATATAGCACTCGTCAAGTCTCTTTTCAAGCTCCTTACCTGTAATCTTGAATGGACGTAGGTCAAGAAGCATTAGGTGGTTATCTGTACCGCCTGAAACTAGGTCAAAGCCCTCACTAAGAAGTGTGTCAGCAAGAGCCTTTGCGTTTTTAACGATTTGCTCTTGATATTTCTTAAACTCCGGCTTTAATGCCTCACCAAAGCAAACTGCCTTTGATGCGATTGTATGCATAAGTGGTCCACCCTGTGTGCCCGGGAAGATAGCCTTGTCAATTGCCTTAGCATATTCCTCACGGCATAGGATAAGTCCGCCACGTGGGCCTCTTAGTGTTTTATGTGTTGTTGTTGTAACGATGTCTGCATATGGTACCGGTGATGGATGCAATCCGGCAGCTACAAGACCGGCAATATGAGCCATATCTACCATAAACATAGCTCCAACCTCTTTAGCTATCTTTGAAATTCTTTCAAAATCGATAACTCTCGGATAAGCTGAAGCACCTGCTACGATTAGCTTAGGTTGAGCCTCTTTAGCGATTTTCTCAAACTCATCATAGTCGATAAAGCCATCGTCGTTTACTCCGTAAGGAACGAAGTTGAAGTATGAGCCTGAAAGGTTTACAGGGCTACCGTGTGTTAGGTGTCCGCCGTGAGCTAGGTTCATACCAAGAACAGTATCACCCGGCTTTAAAAATGCAAAATAAACTGCTGTGTTTGCTTGTGCTCCACTATGTGGTTGAACGTTTGCGTGTTCAGCACCAAAAAGCTTGCACGCACGCTCGATTGCTATTTTTTCCACAACGTCAACGCACTCACATCCACCGTAATATCTTTTATCAGGATAACCCTCAGCATACTTGTTTGTAAGAGGTGTACCCATTGTAATCATAACAGCCTCGGAAACCAAGTTTTCAGAAGCAATAAGCTCAAGACCACGTCTTTGTCTTTTTAGCTCACTGCCAACTGCATCTGCTACATCCTTGTCATATTTTCCGATTTGCTCAATAATCTTATTAACCATATTTGCCTCCAAAATATTTCTAATACAAATATTATACTATAACTGCTTTTCAAAATCAATAGAAAATTCTATTTTCTTATATGCTGTGTGTTTTATAATACAGTTGTGAACAGCGAAAAACCAAAAGCTTGGTAATTTGTTGTTTCATAACTGTATTTTTTTATGCTCAATCTATTGTATGTTTTCTCGGAGCTAATAAAAAATGTGCAGTTGTATCCCCTTCAACGAATACCTATCATAGCATTTCCTCCGTGTAGTGTAAATTGTCTGTTTTTGCTCTCCTTCTTGAAAATAAATGTGTTGCTATGATAGGTATTCGTGCTTTTTATTATTTTGATATGGACGGTGTGTGTAATGGCGATTGTTAAAGTTAATTGGTCTGGTGGAAAAGACAGCACTTGCGCTTCGTTGCTTCACATTTTACGAGGCGATAAGGCGAAGCTTGTGTGCTATATTCCTATGTTTACAAAAGAAATTCCTTTAATCACTAAAAAGCACTATGAATTTATAACAAATACTGCTGAATACTTTAGAACGCTTGGTGCAGATGTATACATTGTTAGTGGAATGACTTATTATGATTTTGTTTCTCATAAGAGAACGAGAGGCAAAGATAAAGGTAAGGCTATGGGATTCCCACTATATATTGAAAAGATGTGCTCTTTCAAAAATTATAGTAAAATATCTGCAATTAAAAAGTGTGATGTGGGTTTTTATGATTATGAAGATGTTGGAATAGCGTTTGATGAACCTAATAGACAAGGACAACTAAACGACTTTAAGCGTAGTATTCTTGTTGAAGAACAATACACCGAACTTATGGCTAAACAGAAATGCGTTGAATATAATATTCTTTCGCCACATTATGAAAATGACACCAGAGATGGTTGTGCTTTATGCCCTCACGCTCCAATAAAAAGACGTGAACAATGGTTTATTGATTATCCAGAAGCGATTCCGCTTGTAATAGAATTACAAAATTTAGTGAAAAGAGAGTGTCCAGAAAGAGTACCTTTAAGAAATAAACAGTGGTTTTTATAGGAGGTAATAATGGAAAACGAAATTGTATATAAGCAATATTCACAAGTTCTATGTGGTGAATTTACATACTGTAAAGACTGTTTATGTGCTGATGACTGCACTGAAAAAGAAAAGTGCGACGGTTGTTATTTTGGAGAAAGCGAAAATGGATGAAATAAAATGTACTGAATGTGCTTTTTTAGGTTCGTATTTCGACAAAGAACAACGCACAAAAAAATATATATGCTACAACAAGTTAGCATATAAAAAATTCGTTACTTTCGGCTATTATAC
>JAGAMD010000014.1 GCA_017624905.1 Clostridia bacterium
AAGACAGGAATCAACCCTGACACACGCGCAAAAGATTTGACAGAAGATGAAATCGCGAAGCTTCGTGAGGAAATCGAAACAAATTACAAGGTAGAAGGTGAACTTCGTCGTGAGGTTGCCCTCAACATTAAGCGTCTAGTTGAAATCAACTGCTATCGCGGTACTAGACATAGAAAAGGTCTTCCTGTAAGAGGACAAAGAACAAAGACAAATGCAAGAACTCGTAAGGGTCCTGCAAAGACAATAGCTAACAAGAAGAAATAAGGAGTGTAGCTAAATGGCAGAAAAGAGAGTAACTAAAAAACGTCGTGAGCGCAAGAATATTGAAAAAGGCGCTGCACACATCTGCTCAACCTTCAATAACACAATAGTTACCATTACAGACGTTGCAGGAAACGCAGTTTCTTGGGCATCTGCTGGTGAGCTTGGTTACAAGGGTTCCAGAAAATCTACACCATTTGCTGCACAAATGGCTGCTGAAGCTGCAGCTAAGGCCGCAATGGAACACGGCATGAAAACCGTTGAAGTTTATGTAAAGGGCCCAGGTCAGGGTCGTGAATCTGCAATTCGTGCGCTTTCTACAGCAGGACTACAAGTTACAATGATTAAAGATGTAACTCCAATCCCACACAATGGTTGCAGACCACCAAAACGCAGACGCGTTTAATCTAATAGGAGGAAACCAAAAATGGCAAGATATACAGGACCTTCATGCAAGCTTTGCCGTAGAGAGGGCACAAAGCTTTACCTTAAGGGTGAGCGTTGCCTATCCGACAAGTGTGCACTAAATAGAAGAACTTCTGCTCCTGGACAACATGGTGCTGCAAAGAAGAAGATGACCGAATACGGTATGCAGCTTCGTGAAAAACAGAAGGCAAAAAGATATTATGGTGTTCTTGAGAAGCAATTCAAGAACTACTATGTAAAGGCCGACAATCAAGAGGGTATCGCAGGTGAGAACCTACTCCGCCTACTTGAAAGAAGACTTGACAACGTAGTATTCAGAATGGGACTTGCAAATAGCCACAAGGAAGCACGTCAGCTCGTACTTCACGGCCACTTTACACTAAATGGTCACAAGGCTAACATTCCATCAATACTTGTTAAGGTTGGCGATGTTGTTGCTGTTAAGGAAACAGAATCAACAAAAATTAAAGAGCTAGTTGAAGCTATGGGCGATAAGATCGCACCAAAGTGGCTTGAAATCGACAAGAACGCAGGCGTTGCAAAAGTAATCGCTATGCCTGAGCGTGACGATATCGACTTCGAATTCAACGAGCAGCTCATCATCGAGCTTTACTCAAAATAATAACTCTTTGTCGACTGTACGCCTCCATAATTGGAGGTGTAGAGCTCGCACGCAGAGTGCGAATAAGCAGTTGACATCAATGTTATGTAACACACAAAATCCCCGCTATGGGAAACAAAGACCAATTGCATATATATTGAAATATAGGAGGGTTATTTAATTATGATGATAGAAATCGAAAAGCCTAATATAGCAATCGTTAGCGAAAGCGAAGACGGTAAAAAGGGAAAATTCGTTGTAGAACCTCTCGAAAGAGGCTTTGGTACAACTCTTGGTAACTCACTAAGACGTGTACTTTTAAGCTCACTTCCAGGATACGCAGTATCATCAATCAAGATTGACGGTGTATTACACGAAATGTCAAGCCTTGAGGGTGTAACTGAGGATATTACTGAAATTGTACTTAATGTAAAGGGCATCGTATCAAAGATACACGGTCAAGACACTGTTAAAACAGTATGCATTGACAAGGTTGGTCCATGCGAAATTACAGCAGGAGACATAACACCGGATGCAGATCTTGAAATTTTCAATCCGGAGCTTCACATCGCTACACTAGGCGAGGGTACTCGTTTCTATATGGAGCTTACATTTGAGCGTGGTCGTGGTTACGTTTCACAAGAAAAGAACAAGAATGACCACATAAAGAGCCAATTGCCAATAGCTATTGGAACAATCTTTACAGACTCAATCTACACACCTGTGTACAATGTTAGCTACAATGTAGAAAACACAAGAGTAGGAAGCATTGCCGATTATGATAAATTGACAGTAGAAGTAGAGACAAACGGCACCATCAGGGCAACAGATGCAATTTCACTTGCAGCCAAGATACTCAACGATCATTTCACATTGTTTGTTGATCTCTCAGAAGAGGCAAGAAACGCTGAAACAATGGTTGAACGTGAAGAAACCAAGAAAGAAAAATATCTTGAGATGACCATTGAGGAGCTTGACTTGTCTGTACGTAGCTTCAACTGCTTGAAGCGTGCAGGCATAGATACCGTAGAAGACCTAATCAATCGTACAGAGGACGATATGATTAAGTTTAAGAACCTCGGTAAGAAATCCCTCGATGAAGTTAAGAATAAACTAGATTCACTTGGTCTATCTCTTCGCAAGGAAGAAGACTAATTAAGAATCTATAGGCTTATAAAATGTTACAAGTAAGCTTGTAACAACAGGAATAAATCGGCAAAGGAGGACAAATCAATGCCAGGAACAAGAAAGCTCGGCAGAACAACTGACCACAGAACAGCTATGCTCCGTGGAATGGTAACATTGCTACTTGAAAAGGGCTCAATCGAGACAACACTTTCAAGAGCAAAGGAACTTCGTTGTGTTGCTGATAAAATGATTACACTCGGTAAGAAGAATACACTTGCTGCTCGCAGAGAGGCACTTGCTTACATCACAAAGGAAGATGTAGTTAAGAAGCTCTTTGATGTAATAGCTCCAAAATATGCTGATAGAGTAGGTGGCTATACACAAGTATACAAGCTCGGTCCAAGACGTGGAGATGCTGCAGAGATGGCTCTCATTAAGCTTGTTGACTAATTTTATCGACAAATATAAAAACCATCGGCTTATGTCGATGGTTTTTTACTTAAATGATTTATTTTCATACTGTTTGCTAAATATGAACATATGAGCATAATATAATATTAATAAAAATCCTGATGATTTTAAAAAGAAAAATCAGACAATGTACAATTATAAAATTAAATATACCATTTATCTTGTGTTTTATACACAAAAACGCCTCAATATGTCGAATTTTTGACAAAAAAGAGGAAATTATTTTCTTCAAAGTGTTGACATTATCAAACTTTGGTGATATACTAATAATGGTTATTTAGATACTAAATAATCAATTTTATTTTGAAGAAAGGAAAAACATTATGCAAAAGGCTTACAACATTCTAAGCAAGATCGCTAAGATCGTTAACATGATTAACCATATCATGCACGCTGTATTCTTCTGGCTAATTGTTCCAATCGGTGGTATCATCGTTACAAACATTCTTAAGAAGCAATACAAGAATGGTCAAGTTCCAACACTTGTTCCAGCTATCTTAAGCATCATCTTAGCTCCAAACCCATTCTTTGCTCTTGGTGTAATCGCAGGTGGTCTTTCAATCGCTTGTGCTATCATCGGCAAGAAGCTTCCAGCTCCAGCTGAGGCTGAGGAAGAGTATGTAGAGGAAATCGCTGAGTAATTTAGCTACATAACGTTTTTAAAATAAATTGGGCTACACCCCGGGGTGCTTAGCCCTTTTTATTTTTTCTTTTTTGAAAAAACAAGGTTCTGCGATTTTAAGAAGGATTATTTTATATGTCCTTGCTCACTCTATATAGTGCTAAAAACCTCACATTTATGTCAATATGTCGTGTTTTTTGCAAAAAATATAAAATAAATAGTTGACAAATTAATTATTAGGTGATAAAATTATATTGGTTATTTATTTGATAATCAAATTATTTTGAAGAAAGGAAACTATTATGAAGAAGGCAGTTAAAATTTTAGGCATTGTAGCTCTAGTTCTTTCTATCCTAGGAACAATTACTGGTACATTTGGACAACTTCCAGTAATCGGTTGGCTCTTTGGTATTTACAGCTTAATCGTTGGTATCATCTCCATCATTAAGTGTGCAAAGAAGAAGCCATCAATCGTTCTTGGTGTATTCGCTTGCCTATCATTCCCACACCTTTTTGCTTGTGGCGTTCTTATGATTGTTATTTCAATCCTTAACAAGAAGATCGCAGCTAAAGAGGCAACTGAAGAGGTTGTAGAGGAAGAATATGCTGAAGAAGAGTACGTAGAGTACGCTGAATAATTCGCTACATAATATTTAGATAAGGGAGCTAACGAATTGTTAGCTCTTTTATTATGTAATATAAAATTAAAAGATTAGTTGACAAAACGAAAAGTATGTGATATACTTGTAATACAAAACTTTTGAAAGGATTTATAATAATGAAGATAGCATTAACAGTAATGAAATGGGTGGGCTTCGGCTTGTCAATTATGGCAATTTTCGGTGTTTTCCCAATGGGCTTACCACTTATTCCGGTTTGTGGATTAGGTTTATTTGTTTGGATTTACGGAACTATTGTAAATGCAATTTCAATCAAAAAGCACTTAAAACAACAATATTCAATCAAAACAGGTGTTCTTCAAATAATTTCAATCGCCGGTCTTGTTCCGGGTGTAATTATGATAGTTGCAACATGCCTAAACAAAAAGCAACTTGAAAAGGAATATGAAGAGGCTGAAAAGTTCTTTGAATCAGCAATTGACGAAATAGAGCCTGTATCAGACGAGGTACAACAGGTTGTTGAAGCAGTAGCTGAAGATGTTGAAAAAACAGTAGATTCTCTATAATACATAAAACTAGCACATTAGTGCTAGTTTTTTTATTTTGTTGAGGCAAATTTGTTGACAATTATAATAAATAGTATTAAAATATAAGTAGTAATATAAAAGAGGTGATTTTGATGAAAACAGCATCTAAGGTAACAAGATTTGTTGGTCTTGGTTTTTCAATTGCAACTCTTGCCGGTTGGGGATATTATGTAATCACAATCTTACTTTCCGTTGCTAAGCTTTTGATAATTCCATTTTTGGGGATAATTGCACTCATCTTTGCGGGCTTTGGCTTACTAGTATCATTGGCACTAGCTACATATCCCTTGATAGTGTCTATAATGGCTGTAAGCAGACTGTCAAAAAACAAGCCAAGCATTGGAATTGGCGTTATGATGATAACATCATCACTCTTTGCTGAATCATTGCTTTTCTTTCCAATTACAGCAGGTGTATTAATAATTCTCAGTGCGGTATTTAGAAAAAGAGCAGAAGAAAAGAAAGAACAAAATTAATAATAAATTTATGTAAAGGAGAAAAAACTATGCAAAACATTTCTAAAAGATTAAATCGTATAGCTACAATTCTTATTGCTGTTGCTATGGGCTTATTTGTGGTTGACTTTGTAAGAACTATACCACTCTTCATTATTCCAATTATAGGATGGATTGTTGCGATTATAATGTTGCCTTCATATGCTTTTATAGTTGCTGTTGGTATCATCGCACTTGTGAAATCAATTAAGAATAAGCCAAGTGTAGTAGTTGGAATTTTGACATGTGGAATAGCTGTTATTTTTGCTGGTTACATAGGCACAATTGCTTTGGTTGCCGGTGTTTTAACAATAATTAGTGCTGTTGTTAAAAAATCTGCAGTTGAAGAGACCTTAGACTAATAAACAAAATAAAAAGTGCTCTGCTTTTACAGAGCACTTTTTGTTTTGCATTTTATCTGTTAACACCATTGATTACTTCATACATATCTACAAAGTAGTCGTGTCTTTCCTTACAAATAGCCTTCATTTCAGCAAGCTGCTTGTCAGTAAAGCCCTCAAGGTCGTCTTCCTTTAGCTTGTTCTTATACATTCTGTCAAGAATGAGAGCAAACTTGATTTCAATAGGAACAATTTGGTCGTGTCTTGAACAAATAACAACATCGCTAACACCCTTAAGTAGTAGCTCAACAGCCTTGTAGCCAGACTTTAAAGCAAGATTTCTGTCTACAAGAGTAGGAATACCACCGCGAACAATGTGAGCAGGACGAACAAATCTTGTTTCAATGCCTGTTCTTTCCTCGATTTCCTTAACAAGACCTTCGCTAAATGCAGCACCAAGACCTTCAGCAACTACAACGATAAAGCTACGTCTACCGTCAGCCCTTGCCTCATTCATCCTCTTAAACAGTGATTCTTTATCGAATGGTATTTCTTGTACAGCAACACCAATTGCACCTAAAGCAAGACCTGTTTCAATAGCGATATAACCGGCATTTCTGCCCATAACCTCAATTACATTGCAACGTGCGTGAGATTCGCATGTATCACGAAGAGCATCGCCCATTGTAAGCACAGAGTTCATAGCTGTGTCGTAGCCAACTGTGATGTCGGATGCAGTAATATCATTATCGATAGTACCGGTAACACCGATACAAGGGATACCTCTTATGCTAAGGTCGGTTGCACCTCTAAATGTACCGTCGCCACCAATAGCAACGATTCCATCAATGTTGTGCTTTTTACATGTAGCGATAGCCTTTTGCATACCGGCTTCAGTCTTAAACTCGTCGCAACGGTCAGAGTAGAGGAATGTGCCACCGTGAGAAACGATACCGGCAACATCATTTTTTGTTAAAGGACGGATTTTGTCATTGATAAGTCCGGAATAACCACCAATGATACCAACAACCTCAACTCCCTTGTCGATTGCTGCACAAGTAACACTTTTGATAACACAGTTCATACCCGGTGCATCACCGCCGGATGTTAAAATACCAATTTTTCTAAATTTAGTTTCCATTTTAAAGCTCCTGAATTTTAAACGAAAAATTTATCCTAGTTATTTTAACATAATATATATTTAAAATCAATAGTTTTAGATAAAATTTCCATATAATTAAAATCTATTTTGAATAGTATTCTCCGTTGTGGCAAATAATAAACCAAATCGGAGGAAGAAAAAATGAGAATAATTTCAACAATACTTATAAGCATAGCAACATTTTTTACATTAAGCAGTGTAATTCCAACAAGTGAGGAATGCCAAATTTACAACTCCTGTGTTCGTCTGCACGTAATAGCCAATTCCGACACGGAAAAGGATCAAGAATTAAAGCTGAAGGTTAGAGATAAGCTTCTTGAATATGTGGGAAAATATGAGGTGGAAAGC
Organism: Clostridia bacterium; assembly: GCA_017624905.1. Classification (GTDB taxonomy): domain Bacteria; phylum Bacillota; class Clostridia; order Oscillospirales; family CAG-272; genus RGIG2000. The sequence goes on from JAGAMD010000014.1 coordinate 7,062, forward strand.
AAGGAAGAGGCCCTTTTAAAAATGCAAGAAGAGAGAAGTACGCTTGAGGAAATAGCCCGTGAGACAATAAAAGAAAACGGCTATGACTATGACGTAAAGATAGAAATAGGACTTGAAGACTATCCAACAAAGAATTATGATAATTTTTCATTGCCTGCGGGAGAATATACATCTGTAAGAGTAATAATAGGCGGTGGAGACGGGCAAAATTGGTGGTGCGTCTTATACCCACCACTTTGCACACAAGCAGCACTTAGCTATGATAAGGATGCGTGTATCGAGGTAGGATTAAGCTCAAATCAATATGACCTTATAACAGGTGCAAACGGCAAGTATAAGGTCAAATTTAAGATATTGGAGATGGCATCTGAGTTAGTGGGATTTGAATATTAAAATTAGACACAGGGTGCAAGAAAACCACAAAAAACGCACACTGTGTCGCTTATTTTTTGCAATTGATAGGCACTATTAAGCATATAAAACCAAAATTCACTTGAAATATTTATAAAAAAGTAGTAAAATATATAAGTAGTCGTTTAATCCATAAAAAAGGAGGAGAAAATATGTTCGGTTATGTAAGACCTAATATACCTGAGCTTAAGGTTAGAGATAATGAGCTTTATCGTGCAACCTATTGCGGACTATGTCGCACTATGGGAAAGAATACGGGATGCTTTTCTAAAATGACGCTCAATTATGATTTTGTTTTTCTCGCTCTTTTGCAAATGGCGGTAAACGAGAGTGAGGTCAAGGTAAAAATGCGTAGATGCATTGCTCACCCCTTCAAAAAAAGACCTATGATTGAACCAAATGATTCATTAAAATACAGTGCAAAAACAAGCGTTATTTTGACAAGGCTAAAGCTGAGGGACAATATAAATGACAGCCACGGTATGAGCCGTCTTAAAGCAAAAATTGCCGGATGCGTGTCTATTTTTCTCAAAAAAACAGACAAAAATCTCAAGGAGCTTGAGTCTTTTGTTTGGGACTCAATTAACAAGCTGACACTATATGAAAATGAAAATGTTGACTCAATAGACAAGGTTGCAAACACCTTTGGTGAGCTACTTGGTACACTAGCATCATATAATCTCGACGGCTCAAATAAGCGTATCGTATACGAAATAGGCTATCACCTTGGAAAGCTGATATATGTGCTTGATGCTGTTGACGATTTAAAGAGCGATATAAAAGCAGGCTCATTTAATGTAATTAAAAATTCCTTCGGTAGTGAATTAAGCGAGGGAGACAAAAATATACTTAAATGTGCAATGACATTTGAGCTTGACAAAATGTCAAAGTGTGTTGAGCTACTTGATTTTTCAAGGTGTAATGACATCGAAAGAATTATAAAAAATGTCACCTATATCGGCTTGCCAAATGAAATTGAGCGAGTTTTATGCAAGGGCGAAAAGAAACAAAAGAAAAATAATATGACGCTTAGATGAAAAAAAGGTGATTTTTTTGTAAAGTTGCCGAAATTTCTATTTACAATCCCTTATATTTATGTTACAATAGAGTAAATTTTCCAAGTGGAGGAAATTTGATGAAAAATCCTTATGAAGTGCTTGGTATTTCCCCCTCTGCTACTAACGAAGAGGTTAGAGACGCTTATAGAAAGCTAGCAAAGAAATACCATCCTGACAATTATTCCGAGAGCCCACTTTCCGATATGGCTGAGGAAAAAATGAAAGAAATTAACCTCGCGTATGATGAAATTCTTCGCATACGTGCCGAGGAAAAAAATAACAAGCAAAACAGCGATAATTACAGCAAATATAATGCTGACTATGGCTCACGTCGTTCTGAATATGCAAGAGTTAGACAAGCGATAAACGCGGGAGACTTTAAGGCTGCCGAGGAGATGCTAAATCAAGTAGAGCAGCTACAAAGAGACGGTGAATGGTTCTTCTTAAAGGGCTGTATTTTGCTCCATCAGGGCTATCACTTTGATGCAGTAAGATACATCAATCGTGCGTGTGAGCTTGAGCCGAACAACGAGGAGTATGCAACGCTTCGTGATAATTTACGTGCTCAAACAAACGCATATGGCGACCCACAATCAAGACAAGGCGGAGGCTGTAGCATTTGTGATATTTGCTCATTCCTTGTATGTCTTGACTGCCTGTGTAGATAAAGATGAAAAAAGCAAGAGAAATCGCTTTTTTAGGCATTATAACCGCTCTTAGCGTAGTTATTTTGTTTCTCGGCCGATTGCTCGAAATACTTGATATTTCAGCAGTAATTATAGCAGCACTTTTGTTGCTGATTGCATATGAGGAATTGAAGCTGAAATCCTTAATGGTATATTTTGCAACAGCTATAATTTCTTCTGTTTTATTCTTCGGCCTTGTACCGATAGAGTATATAGTCATTGCAATATATCCCGTTTTGAAGCCACTTATTGAAAAAGCACCTAAGGTACTAACATACTTTATAAAAGCCATTTATATTCTACTCGCTAGTGCCGGAATGGTGGCTATTATGTATTTCTTTATTGGCGATATGGCAAAAGAGCCGCTTATGATAGCACTTTATGTGCTTTTGTTCATCCTTGTTATAGTTCTTTTTGATGTGCTTTTGAAGAAATTTAAGCTTTATTATAGGTTTAAGCTACGTCATATGCTTAGGCTTGATAAGTTCTTTAAATAAATTTAAAGAAAATATACAAAACATACAAAGAATCACGACTATATAGTCGTGATTTTGTTTATTTATACGATAATTTGATAAAAAAGTTGACAAAGCCTTACTATATAATGTACAATTATAATGTATTGTTATATATAAATATAAAAGAGGTTCAAAAAATGTTTAGAAGTATGACTGCCTTTGGTAGAGCCAGAGAAACAGTAAACAACAAGGATATCGTTGCCGAGATTAAATCTGTAAATAACAGATACTATGATTGTACGGTAAAAATCACAAAGCTATATAGCTTTTTAGAGGACAAAATCAAAAAATACCTTCAAGAAAAGGGCATTTCTCGTGGCAAGGTTGAGGTTTATGTTTCTATTGACCTGCTTGAGCAGGAGGGAATAGAAATCAGTCTTGATGAGGCGTATGCCAAATCCTACATAGACGCACTCGGTAAGTTGCGTGATACATTTGATTTAAAGGACGACATCACCGTTTCTCGTGTGGCTATGAACAAGGATATTTTCATTATCAAAAAGCCTGAGGACGATATTGAAAAGGATTGGGCAGACATTAAGCTTGTGCTTGATAAGGCACTTGCAACCTTCCTTGAAAGACGTGAAATTGAAGGTGAAAACCTACACAAGAACATCTCTGAAAAAATCGACAACATCAAAGAGTATCTAAAGGTGATTGAAAAGAATTCTGAGAGCGATATTAAGGGCTATGCCTCAAAGCTCGAGGAAAGAATACTCAAATTCCTTAATGATAATACAGTTCAAATTGACGAGCAAAGGATTCTTACAGAGGTTGCAATTTTTGCGGATAAGGTTGCAATTGATGAGGAGCTCGTTAGATTAAATAGCCATTTTGATGCATTTGAGGGCATTGTAGCCTCAAATGAGCCGGCGGGCAGAAAGCTTGATTTCTTACTTCAAGAGATGAATAGAGAAACAAACACAATAGGCTCTAAGGCATCTAACACCGAAACTGCACATTTGGTTGTTAATATCAAAAACGAGCTTGAAAAAATCAGAGAGCAAATCCAAAATATCGAGTAAGACTATGAAGTTTATAAATATAGGATTTAACAATATGGTCCTTGACCAAAGGATTGTTGCAATAGTTTCTCCGGACTCAGCACCTGCAAAGAGAATAGTAGCTGAGGCAAAGGAGAGCATGCGTATAATTGACTGTACAGGAGGCAGACGAACAAAGTCTGTCATAATTACAGATTCCGACCACGTCATTTTATGTGCACTTTCAACAGAAGCCTTGTCAAGCAGACTAAATGACGAAAAAAATGACAATAATGGAGAAGAAAAATGAGAAAAGGACTTTTATTTATAGTATCAGGACCTGCCGGAAGTGGCAAGGGCACAGTTGTAAATGAACTTATAAATAGCCATCCGGAATTAAAGCTCTCCATATCCGCAACAACAAGACAGCCTCGCCCGGGTGAAGCACATGGGGTTCACTACTATTTCATTTCACGTGATGAGTTTGAAAAGCGTATCGAAAATGGCGAAATGCTAGAGTGGGCAACATACAGTGGAAATTACTACGGCACACCTCAAAAAGAGGTTTTAGAGGCTATGGAAAACGGCATAGACGTTATACTCGAAATCGAGGTAGATGGTGCTATGCAAATTAAAAAGAAAATCAAAAATTCAGTAGCTGTTATGCTAACTCCGCCAAGCAAGGAGGTTCTTGAAAACCGACTAAGAGGAAGAGGCACAGAAACCGAGGATGTTATTAAATGGCGTCTTGGCCGTGCCAAGGAGGAAATTATGCTAATGCCCGAGTATGACTATTCAGTTATAAACGAGGATGGCGGAATTAAGAAGTGTGCCGAGGAAATTTATGCAATTATCAAGGCAGAGCATAACAAAACAATTTACACAAGTCAAATTATTGAAAAATTTATATAGTCAAGGAGAAGAAAAATGCTTTATCCATCAATTCAAGAATTATTAAAGGTTACAGAAAAGGACGGAGAGGAAAGACTTAACAAGTATTCCATTACTATGGTAACAGCCAAGTGTGCTCGTGTTATCACAAATGAGTATGCTGAGCAAAGCTACTATGCAAGCAAAAAGGGTAGCAAGGACGCAGATGGCGTAGCTGTTAAGAAGGAATACAAGGACGAGAAGAGCGTAAAGAACGCACTCCGTGAAATGAAGCAAGGAGAATTTGAAATTTACCTACCGGGCGACGAGGGCTATGAGGATTCACTCGTTGAAATCAAGAACTATGTTGAGCCAAAGGAAGAGCCTGTATATCTAAAAACAACACCAAAGCTAGAGCCTGAGGACATCGCTGATGACGATGAGTTTGACGCAGCTGAGCTTATGGGTGCTGAGGACGTATACGAGGAGCAAGAGGGCTTCTCAGTAGAGGAAGCGGAATAAAAGAAAATTAACTAAATTCACAAGGAGGCTAAGCTATGTGCGAGGAATATATAAAAGTCCATATTCTAAATGTACCATATCATGCCGACTGTGAATATACATATTTCGTTCCCTTTGATTTTCGCCAAGAGATAGAAAAAGGCAGTATGGTTGTTGTGCCATTTGGCAGAAGCGACAGAGCCGTTAGTGCTATTGTTACCTCAACAAGTGCTGCTAAGGAAGAGATAGGCACATTTGTAAAGCCGATTAAATCGGTTCTCTCCTCATATTTAAAATTAAACAGCGAGATGCTTTCGCTATGTGAATTTATGAAAAATCGCACTCTTTGTACAATTGGCGAGGCGGTAAAATGTATAATTCCGTCAGCTATTATGACAAAAACGAGTGAAAGATTTTTTAAAATTGAGAATGAAAAGAAAATCGAGCCGTATCTTGAAGCAATCTACAATTATATTGTAGAAAATCCCGGCACTACCTTAAAAAAGCTAAGCGATAGATTTGAAGGGGCGGGAGCTCTTGTATCTCGCTTGATAAGGCTTGGCGTTATAAAGAAGGAAACATTTGTTCTTGAGCAGGACAAAAATAAATATGAAACTCGTGTTCATCTTACAATATCAAAGGACGAGGCTTTGCTTATCGCCAATGGTCAAGGCAGAATAAAATTGAGGAGCCAAAAGCACGCTGAGATTTTAAAGCTCCTTTGTGAGTATGATGAGTTGATTGATAAGCAAATTTACGAGGAGCTGGACGCACAAAAGAGCCACATTGATGCTCTAGTGAAAAGGGAGCTTGTTACTACCTATAAGATAGAGCTGACAAGAGACCCTTATGCCGAGCTTAAGGAAAGCAAGAGTGAGGCGGAAAAGGTTACACTGAATGAGGTACAGCTTGAGGCGTTTAATACGCTTAAATCACTTTATAAGTCGGGTGAGCCAAAGGGTGCGCTTTTGTATGGTGTAACAGGTAGTGGCAAAACAAGTGTAATTAAAAAAATGATAGATGAGGTAATAAGTGATGGACGAGGAGTTATAATCCTTGTGCCGGAGATTTCACTCACACCTCAAACAGTATCGGTTTTCTGCTCTTACTATAAGGACCGTGTAGCGGTTATTCACTCGTCACTTTCAGCGGGCGAGAGATTTGATACCTATAAAAAAATTTTAGAGGGCGAGGCAAGTATAGTTATAGGCACACGCTCGGCTATATTTGCGCCTTTACCAAACCTAGGTATGATAGTCATCGACGAAGAGCAGGAGCATACCTATAAATCAGAAACAAATCCCAAATACAGCACACACGATATTGCTCGCTTTAGATGTGCAAAATCAAATGCACTTATGCTACTAGCATCGGCAACTCCATCGCTCGAATCCTTTTATAAGGCTATGGATGGTACATATACTCTTGTAAAAATGATGAAAAGATATGGCACTGCCACCTTGCCGGACGTAATCATAACTGATATGCGTAAGGAAAGAGCAAGAGGAAACAGCTCTCCATATAGCATAAAGCTAAGCGAGTATTTAATGCGTACAAGGGATGACGGAAAGCAGTCAATTTTATTTTTAAACAGACGTGGATATTTGTCCTCAATAAGCTGTCAAGAATGTGGCGAGGTTATTGAGTGTCCTAACTGCTCCGTTGCTATGACATATCATTCATATAAAAAGCTTGACGAGGAGCTAACTCCAGAAAACGCACACTCACTCATTGAGGAAAACGGTGTATTGCGTTGCCATTATTGCGGTTACAGGACAAAGGTGCCACAAAAATGCAAATGCGGAGAGAGCAACTTTAATTACGTTGGCTTTGGCACACAAAGGGCAGAGGCAGAATTAAGTAAGCTTATGCCAGATGTCAAAACACTTCGTCTTGATGCAGATACAACTGTGTCAAAATCATCTTACGAAAAAATCCTTGGAGATTTCAGGGACAAAAAGGCAGATACACTAATCGGTACACAAATGGTAACAAAGGGACATAACTTTCCACTTGTTACGCTTGTTGGTGTTGTTCTTGCCGACTCTATGCTGTATACAAGCGATTTTAGAGCTAGTGAGCGTACATTTTCTATGCTTACACAGGTAATAGGCAGAGCCGGAAGAAGCCGTGACCACGGCGTTGCTATAATTCAAACAAGCTCACCAAACGAGCAGACAATTCAACTCGCTGCAAAGCAGGATTATGACGCCTTTTACGAGAATGAAATCCAAATAAGAAAAGCATATCAGTTCCCACCATTTTGCGATATAGCACTTATTAATATGTCCTCGGTTGATGAAAAATCACTCAATACCTTTGCTAAGGATGTTATTAAAAGGTTGGAGACGGAGCTGAATAAAATCAAAGCCCCTGCTATTGCATACGGTCCGTTTGAAGCACCCGTATATAAAGCAATGGGCAGATACCGTAAGAGAATATTAATAAAATGCAAATTAAACAACGCTCTACGTGAGCTGTTTTCAAAAATATATAGTGACTTTTTAAAATCATCAGGGCAGAATTTTATAGGAATAGACTTTAACCCTGTTAATTTGTAGGAGGAAAAATGGCAGTATTAAAAATTGTTACGGAAAATGACGATATAGAATTTTTAAGAAAAAAGAGCCGTGAGGTTACAGAAATCACCCCAAGAATAAAGACTCTGCTTGACGATATGGTAGAAACAATGAGAGAAGCCAACGGCTGTGGACTTGCCGCTGTACAGGTTGGAGTTTTACGCCGTGTGGTTGTAATTGAAACTGACGAGGGACTATTTGAGTTAATCAATCCCGTTATCGTAAAGACATCAGGCACACAAGAGGGAGCAGAGGGATGCTTGTCCTTGCCGGGTAAGTGGGGGATGACCAAGCGCCCACAATGCGTAACCGTTCACGCACTTGACCGTGATGGCAACAAGATTGAGGTAACAGGCTACGATTTGCTTGCAAAAGCATTATGCCACGAGATTGACCACCTTGACGGAATTATCTATACAGATAAGGTAACAAGAATGTTAGGGGCAGACGAGGTAGAATGAGAATATTATTTATGGGTACACCCGAGTTTGCTATGCACAATCTCGAGGCGATACACAAGACAAATAATGAAATTGTTGGTGTTGTTACAACACCTGATAAGCCAAAGGGCAGAGGTATGGTTTTAACACCAAGTCCTGTAAAAGCGTATGCTACTGCGAACGGACTTAAGGTATATCAACCAACAACCTTAAAGGATGGAGCATTCCTTGATACATTAAAGGAGCTTGATCCGGAATTAATTATAGTTGTTGCATATGGCAAAATACTGCCGGAATACGTCCTGAATTATCCTAAGTATGCGTGTATAAACGCACACGCATCCATACTTCCAAAATATCGTGGAGCTGCTCCAATTCAAAGAGCAATTATGGATGGAGATAAAAAAACGGGCGTTAGCATAATGAAAATGGATATCGGTCTTGATACAGGCGATGTAATTCTTGTTAAAGAGGTATCTATTGACGAAAACGATGATTTTGAAGATGTACACGACAAGCTTGTTACAGCAGGTAGTGAGGGCTTGCTTGAGGCGATTTCTCTATTTAGCGGGGGAAATGCAACCTTTAAAAAGCAAGGCGATGACTTCACTTATGCTGAGAAAATCACAAAGGCAGATTGCCTAGTTGATTTTAATGCTAGTCTTGAAGCTGTACACAACAAAATAAGGGGACTTTCCCCAATCCCACTTGCTTTTACTAAGCTACCTGACGGAAAGCTGCTTAAAATCACAAAAGCACACAAATCAAATGAAAAATTCAGTGGTGTGTGCGGTGAGGTGGTTTCCCTTGATGGTGGAATCCTTGTAAAATGTAGTGATGGTACAATTGTCCTTGACGAAATTATTCCGGAGGGCAAGGGAAGAATGAATGCAAACGCATTTATAAACGGTAGAAAAATAAGCGTAGGAGATATTTTAGGTTAAAGGAAAGGAGTAATATATGTCATTTAATCCAAGGGAAGCAGCACTTAATTCACTTGTAAAATGGGAGACTAGCGCTACATTTTCAAATCTTGAAATTAATACTGTTATTTCTCGTGCACAAGCACAAAAAAATGACATTGCTCTTTATACACTTTTATTCCTTGGCGTTATTGAAAAGAAAATGCTACTTGATAGTGTGATTGAAAAATATTCACGCACTAATTTTCAAGAGCTTGATGTTCAAACAAAAAACGCCTTAAGGCTCGGAATATATCAACTTGCTTTTACCGACAAAATACCGGAGTACAGCGCTGTTAATGAAAGCGTAAATCTGGTTGGCAAAAAGACAAAAGGCTTTGTAAACGCTATTTTAAGAAGCTTCATAAGAGATAACAAGCATTTTTCCTTGCCCCAGGAGAAATGGCAAAGAATAAGTATAGAAAACTCTATACCTATGGAGCTTTGTGAGGTTTTTATAGACTCATATGGTGAGGATATAGCAGAAAAAATCTGCAAGACCGTTCCACAAAAATCGCACACCTGCCTACGCATAAATACTTTAAAGGCAGACGGCGAGAAAATAGCAGAAAGAATTAAAATTATGGGATACGTGGCTGAAAAATCACAAATTGCCCGTGATATTATAAAAACAGATGCTCCGATTTCCGCAATAAAGGAGCTTGTCGATAATGGTGACGTCTTTGTTCAAGACGAGTCCTCTCGCATTGCCTCAATGGTTGTGGGAGCACAGCCAAACGAGAAAATACTAGATTCGTGTGCTTGTCCGGGTGGCAAGAGCTTTAGCATTGCTATTGATATGCAGAATATGGGAGAGCTATATTCCTGTGACTTGCACGAAAATAAGCTTGGCTTGATTGACAAGGGTGCAAAAAAGCTATCTATCGATATAATTAAGACCAGTGTACAAAATGCAAAGGAGCATCTTTCAAATTGTGATGAGAAGTTTGATAGAGTTCTTTGCGATGTTCCTTGCTCGGGACTTGGAATTATCTTTAAAAAGCCGGACATCAAATATAAGCCAATAGAAAGCATAAATGCATTACCAAGCATTCAGTACGATATTTTGACCAATTGTGCGAAATATGTCAAAAAAGGTGGAACATTGGTTTATTCTACCTGTACCTTGAACGCACAAGAAAACGAAAAAAATATAGAAAAATTCCTAAGCGAAAACAAGGATTTTGAGCCTTGTGACTTTGAAATAGGAGAAATAAAATCGACAAAAGGAGGCTACACCTTCTTCCCACACATAAATGCAACAGACGGCTTTTTTGTGGCAAGAATGAAAAAGAAAATATGAATAGCATCCTTGAAAAAATCGATATTTTGTCCTTAAGCTACGAGGAGCTTGAATCAAAGATTATAGAAATGGGCGAACCAAAATTTCGTGCAAAGCAAATCTTTGGTTGGATAAACAAGGGCATGTGGGACGATGAAATGAAAAATATCCCACTTAGCTTACGCAATAAGCTGAACGAGGTATTTTTCTTCGCACTACCTAAAATTGAAAGAAAGCTAGTGTCAAAAATAGATGGCACAATCAAATATCTTTTTAAGCTACACGACGGTGAATTTATAGAATCTGTATTTATGAAATATGAGCATGGAAACACGCTCTGCATTTCTTCACAGGTCGGCTGTCGTATGGGCTGTAAATTTTGTGCTTCAACCTTACTTGGCAGAGTGAGAAACCTACATCCATCAGAGATGCTGGGTCAAATCATCTCAGCCGAAAAGGACACAGGTGAGCGCATATCAAATGTTGTTATGATGGGCATAGGTGAGCCTCTTGATAACTACGACAATACAATTAAATTCTTGCGTTTGGTCAGCTCTGTAAATGGTCTTAATATAGGTCTACGCCATATATCAGTTTCAACCTGTGGCTTAGTGGACAGAATAAACGACCTTGCAAACGAGGGACTGCCAATTACTCTCTCGATTTCATTACACGCATATGATAACGACACAAGAAGTCAAATTATGCCGATAAATAACAAATATTCGATTGAACAGCTACTTTGTGCGTGTCAAAAATATTTTGAAAAAACCTCTAGACGTATCTCGTTTGAATACACATTAATAGCAGGAAAAAACGATACTGAAGAAGGGGCGCAAAGCCTAGCTAAAATACTTAAAAAATATATACATTCACCTTGTCATGTCAACCTAATACCATTAAACGAGGTTAAGGAAACAGGACTAGGTACATCTAAAAACGTAACTAATTTCAAAAATAAACTATTGTCTTTAGGCATAAATGCAACTGTAAGGCGTAAGCTCGGTGCAGATATAAATGCGTCGTGTGGTCAGCTTAGAAGACAAGCAAAGGAGGAAACTATATGATTTGTTCTGCTAACACAAATGTAGGTATGAAGCGAAGCACAAACCAAGACAATTTTATGCTACGTAAATATACCGAAAAGACTACTCTTTGCGTTGTGTGTGACGGAATGGGCGGTGTAAAAGGCGGAGAAGAGGCATCTAAAATAGCTGCCGAGGCATTCGTTCGCACTGTCGATCAATTCATCATTCCGTGTCTTAAAAACAGGGACAAGCAGGTTAGCACAAGCGATATAAAAAGAGCTTTAGCAAGAGGCGTTGACATAGCAAATGAAAAGGTTTATCTCCGTGCAAAGCAGAGCCAAGACCACAAGGGCATGGGTACAACACTTGTAGGAGCTCTAATTATTGATAAGGTGGTTTTTGCAATTAATGTAGGAGATAGCCGTCTTTATTCTATGAAGGGTAGCACTATCAGACAAATTTCAAAGGATCACTCATATGTTCAGTATCTAATTGATATGGGACAAATGACAAGGGAGGAAGCTGAGCATTCCTCACAAAAAAATATAATCACAAGGGCAGTTGGCACAGACATTCACGTTGAAGGCGACATCTATATGAATAAGCTTGAGGAGGGTAGCTATTTGCTATTTTGCTCCGATGGCTTAACTAATATGGTAGACGATGCAACAATTTGTGACATCGTTTCTAACGAGCGCGATTCCTCTAAGCTTGACCAAGTAGGTCTTGATTTAAAGGTAAGACGTTTGATTGACACAGCCAACCAAAATGGTGGACACGACAACATAACTGCAATTTTAGTAAGAATATAGGAGGGGAAAGTCAATGCGAAACGATACGTACGAAAAATATAAGCAATATGAGAACAATATACTTGACAACAGATATATCATTGACAAGCTCATCGGTGTTGGCGGAATGGCAGTTGTGTTTAGAGCTAGAGACACATACTTAAATAATATGACCGTTGCAATAAAAATTCTAAAGGATGATGTTGCAACTGATGAAACAGTAGTAAAAAGATTTAAAATTGAATCAAAAGCCGAGGGAATGCTTAAGCATAACAATATAGTTTCCGTGCACGATGTTTCCACAAAAGGAAAAATCAAATATATGGTAATGGAATTCTTGTTCGGCTTAACTTTAAAAAGCTATTTAACCGCAAGAGGAGAGCCACTTAGATTTGAGGAGATAGTTAGCTACTCTGCACAAATTCTAAGGGCACTTTCCGAGGCGCACAGAAAAAATATCATTCACCGTGATATCAAGCCACAAAACATAATGCTCCTTGAAAACGGACGTGTAAAGGTGATGGACTTTGGTATTGCAAAATTACCGGATGCAGAAACAATAACAGTTACCGACAAGGCGGTTGGAACGGTTTATTATATGAGTCCGGAACAAGCAAGTGGCAAGAAAAACATCGACACAAGAAGCGACCTTTATTCGTTAGGTGCTGTGATGTATGAGCTTGCAACAGGACAAACTCCTTTTAGAGGAGAAACACCACTTCAGGTACTCCTTAAGCATATGCAGGAGGAGGTTGTTCCGCCAAGACAAATCAATCCATCAATTCCTGTGGGACTTGAGCAAATTATTCTTTGTGCTATGAGCAAGGATCCGGCTGCCAGATTCCAAACAGCCGATGAAATGCTAGGCTATGTAAAACAGCTCCAAGCAAACAAAAAGGTTAAGTTTGACGAGCTACCATCAAATTCCGCATTTAAGAATTTTATGGGCAGACTAAAAAGAATTTTCACAGAAAAGAAAGAAAAGAAGAAAAAGGATAAATGATTTTAGGAACAGTTATAAAGGGAGTCGGCGGACTATATACAGTCCGCCGCGACTCGGAATATAATGGTGAAAAATACATAAATGTCAGAGGACGTGGCTCGTTTAGACACGAAAAAATCGTTCTTTTGGCAGGAGACAGAGTGGAGCTTGAGCCGTTATCTCAAGGAGAATTTTTTTGCAAGAAAATCCTTGATAGAAAGAATTCACTAATAAGACCGCCGCTTGCCAATCTCGACTATATCTTTGTTGTTATTTCAACAAAAAAGCCGACTCCGTCCCTTTTCATTGTAGACAAGCTCATTTCAATAGCTGAATATAATAAAATTGAACCGATTATTATAATCTCAAAATCAGACCTTGACAACGAGTATGGTGAAGAGATTTATAATATTTACAAAAAAAGCGGCTTTGATGTTTTTGTTACCTCCTCAGAAAAGCAAGAGGGCATCGATAACCTACTTGCGTATTTAAAGAAAATAACAGAAAACAGTGAGCCGATATGTGCGTTTGCAGGTGCTTCAGGTGCCGGCAAAAGCACACTAATGAACACCTTGTTCCCAACACTTGCTCTTCAAACAGGCAACATAAGTGAGAAGATAGAGAGAGGTAAGAATACCACTCGCCATACAGAGCTGTTTCCACTTAGCGACCTTTTAGGCAAGGAATATAACGGCTATTTAGCAGACACACCGGGATTTTCACTGCTTGACTTTGAACGCTTTGACTTTTTCTCCCTTGAGGACTTGTTTGACACATTTAGAGACTTTAAGGATTCAGTTGGAAAGTGCAAGTATACAAAATGCACTCATACAAAGGAAGATGGATGCGATGTTGTAAACCGTGTGAAAAACGGTGAAATTGAGAAATCAAGACACGAAAGCTATATTGAGCTGTTTACAACCTTGAAGAACAAGCCAAGGTGGAAATAATCCACCCTGTGTATAATTTTAGCAAAAAAGAAGGCGATAATATGTTTAAAACAGAGCTACATTGTCACTCAAAAAGTGTTAGTGAGTGTGCAAGAGTATCAAATGAGGAAATTGTAAATAAATATACCGAGGCCGGCTATACCACTCTAGTCCTTTCCAATCACTTCAATCAAGGCACTCAAGCATTTCATAAGTGCGAAAGCTATCAGGACTTTGTAACTGTATATTTAAATGGTTATAAGGACTTAAAAAGCGATGCTGAGGGAAAGCTGACAATATTGCTCGGTATGGAATTAAGATTTACTCAAAACCTAAACGACTACCTTGTTTTTGGTATAACCGAGGAGTTTTTAAGGTCGCACGATGAGCTTTATCTTATGAATCCCGAAAGCTTTAGCAAGTTGGCAAGAGAAAACGGACTTTTGTTTGTTCAGGCTCACCCGTTTAGAAATTCTATGACGGTTGTACAACCGCATTTACTTGACGGAGTTGAGGTTTTCAACGGCCATATGGGACACGATTCAAGAAATGAAATTGCTGATATGTGGGCAGATAAATATAACTTGATTAAAACCTCAGGTACTGATTTTCATTATAATGACGTACCGGCAAACGCAGGTATTATAACCGATTTTGAAATTAAGGATGTAAACGCCTTGGTTGAAACTTTAAAAAGCGGAAAATATGAGCTTATAAGAGGGTAGAGCTTTTATGAAAACATTTAATTTTGAAGGAATATCATTCAAAACGGAAACACATAATTCACTTTTGGATGAGCAAATTATAGAGCTATCAAGAGGAAAAATCAGTGAATATAAGCTGAAGCTTGTATTTGGTGGTGACGAGCTACCAACCGAATACAAAATCACTTGGACACTTGATCAAATTGATACAATGGGCTTTTGGTCGCCATCACATCATTTTGTATCTAATATCGCACCGGATTGGTGCAAGGCTGAGTGTGCAAGCAAGCTAACCTCCGGTATGCCCGTTGCATCCTTGTATAACTACGACAACGAAAACAGACTAACAATCTCGGTTTCAGATCCCAAAACACCTATCAAAATAAAGGCAGGTGTAGTTGAGGAAACAGGAGAGATAGAATACGATATTATATTCTTCTGTGAAAAGGTTTCAAAAATGGACGAGTACGAGGCGATTATTCGCTTGGATACAAGAAAAATCCCATTTTATGAAGCAGTAGCTACAACTAAAAAATGGTGGCAGCAGCTTGGCTATATGGTAGCACATAAGCCGGAGTATGCAAGTGCACCACTATATTCAGCTTGGTATAGCTTCCATCAAAGAACTATTCCAAACGAGATAGTAGCTCAGTGCAAAATTGCGAAGGAATATGGTATGGACACCTTGATAGTTGATGACGGATGGCAAACTGATGACAACTCTCGAGGATACGGCTATTGCGGAGACTGGGAGGTTTGTCAAGCTAAAATTCCAAATATGAAGGATTTTGTTGATAGGATTCACGACCTTGATATGAAGTTTATGATTTGGTTTAGTGTTCCGTTTGTTGGATACTATAGCAAAAACTATGATAGATTTAAGGGCAAGTTCCTACACGACAGAAAAAATCAAAACGCTAAGGTTCTCGACCCACGATTTAAGGATGTAAGAGAATTTATAGTTGGTAAGTATGTTGATTTCGTAAACAAGTACGGAATAGACGGCTTGAAGCTTGACTTTATAGATAGCTTCTATCTTGGAGAGGAATCATCAACTGAATACGATAAAATGGATACCGTTTCCGTTGAGGATGCTGTAGAGATGCTCCTTAGTGAGATAAGCGAAAGACTGAAGGCTATTAATCCGGACTTCCTAATAGAATTCAGACAGTCGTATGTAGGACCTGTAATAAGTCAATATGGAAATATGCTAAGAGTAACTGATTGCCCTAACGATCCACTTATGAATCGTGTACACTCACTTAACTTGCGTATCTGTCAAGATGGCATTATTCATAGCGATATGATGATGTGGAATAAGGATGAAACAGATGAGGCAGTTGCATATCAGTTGATTTCCACACTGTTCTCTGTACCGCAAATATCAATTCTCTTTGAGAATATAACAGACAATCACAAAAAAATACTTAAGAATTACATAAGCTTTTGGCGTGAGCATAAGGACACTATTTTGAATGGTGAAATGAAATTTGCCGATGTACACGCAAACTACTCCAAGGCTAAAAGCACAAAAAATGGTGAAACAATATCGGTTTTATTCCAAAGCATTGTAGAAACAGTAGACAGCGATAAAACAAGCTATATTTTCAACCTATCGGGCAAGGATTATATCTATCTTGAGCTTGATAAATCGCTTACATATCAAGCTTTTGATATGTATGGCAATTTAAGTCAAGAGGGTACATTAAATAGTGGCGTATCTAAAATTACGCTTGGAAAGTGCTCAATGATTAAAATCAATTAAATAAAAAAAGGAACAGCACAAGCTGTCCCTTTTTTTAAAAGTAAAAAGAGGTGAAAAACACCTCTTTTTTATCACTCAAAGTGATTAGCTATTAATTTTAAATATTTTCTTTAAAAACGGAACGAAAAACTTTGGTGATTTAAAAACAACAATTTTCATATTTGTTTCTCCCTTCCTTTTATTACTATAATATGAAAGGGCAGAGCAGTTTGCTATTTTATTATTTCATATATTAAGGCTTTCTTTTCAGGCTCGTTTTCACTTAGAGAAATAGCCTCGGTAAATATTTTACTTGCATCATCAAATAAGCTTTCATTTGAGGCATACATAGTAGCAATTACCTCGCCACGCTTAATATAGTCGCCGTAGCTCTTATTTAAAATGATACCGGCTAAATGATCTATTTTGTCCTCTTTTCTTACTCGACCGGCACCGAGAGACATTGACGCAACACCGATTTTTTGTGCATCAAGTGAAGAAATGTAGCCATCACTCTCAGAGATGATTTCCCTTTTGAATTTAGCACTCAAAAGCTTACTTGATGGCTGAATTTTAGACACGTCCCCGCCTTGCTTTTCTATCCACTCGTAAAATTTAGCTAGTGCCTTGCCACTCAAAATAGCATCGATTACACGTGCTTTAGCCTCGTTATAATCAATATTCAAGCAGGAAGATACCATTGAGGAGCTAACAGTTAAGCAAAGCTGATATAAATTGTACTCGCCTCTGCCTGATAATACCTCTATTGCCTCCCATAGCTCGACACTATTACCAACAGCATAGCCAAGAGGCACGTTCATATCACTGATAACACAAGTAACACGTCTGTCAAAGCTCTTGCCGATTTTAATCATCGCCTGTGCAAGAGCTTTTGCACCCTCGACAGTTTTCATAAAAGCACCGGAGCCAACCTTTACATCAAGAACAATTGATTTAGAGCCTGATGCAATTTTCTTTGACATGATGCTTGAGGCAATCAAAGGGATTGATTCAATGGTTGCAGTTACATCGCGTAGAGCATATAGCTTTTTATCGGCAGGAACCAGGTTCGCACTTTGTCCAACTACTACAAGTCCCGCCTCCCTTGCCATATCTAAAAACTCATTTGGCTCAAGCTCGGTTTTAAAGCCGTCAATTGATTCCAGCTTGTCAACTGTGCCACCGGTAAAGCCAAGACCTCTGCCAGACATTTTTGCGACAGTACAACCAAGACTTGCAACAATAGGGGCAACTATCAAGGTGGTTTTATCGCCTATTCCACCGGTGCTATGCTTGTCAACAGTGTGTTCACCAAGGCACGAAAGGTCAAGCACCTCGCCGGACTCTATCATAGCTCTTGTTAAATCGCTCGTTTCTTCCTCATCCATTGAATTTATGCAAATAGCCATCAAAAGAGAGGCAACCTGATAGTCTGCTGTTTCGTTTTTCATATAAGATGAAATAACGAACTCTATTTCTGCACGGCTGAGCTTTAAGCCGTGTCGCTTTTTGTCGATAATATCGTAAATTCTCATAAAAACCTCACCACGTGGATGATTTTTAATTATTTTCCTAAATTTTTAGGACCAAAATTGTCCGGAAGCAGCTTGCCGAGAGTAGTTACCTTAACCTCCTTGCCGTCGTAGAGAACAATTTTAAATTTATCTGAGCAAAACTCACTCATAACTTGACGACAAGAGCCACACGGATAAGCAAAGTCTGTAATTTTATTTCCCTTACCGCCAACTATCGCGATTGCTTTAAAATCACGTCTGTCTCCACCCTTATTTATTGCATGAAAAAACGCAACTCGCTCGGCACAAACGGTTTCGGAATAAGCACTGTTTTCTATATTTGCACCCTTAAATACAGTTCCATCACTGCAGAGAAGGGCTGCACCAACCTTGTAGCCCGAATATGGTGCATAAGCATTAACTCTTGCAAAGGTTGCCTTTTCAATTAAATCAAGATAAGTTTTGTTTGTCATATTATCTCCTATGTAGCTAAAGCATAATGCTTTAGACTTAATTTATGTTTTTTAAAATACCGGTGTAATTTGTTTTGTAATCAATTCCGAAAAACTCGGCAATAGTACTGGCAATTACGCTATAAGAGGGAAGAATACCAAGATTTTTGGGATTGATTTCTTTTTTGTATATCAAAAGAGGGACATACTCTCTTGTATGATCGGTGCTTGTATCTCCCGGATCACAGCCGTGGTCAGCAGTTATGATTAATAAATCATCATCACGCAGGGACGACATAATCCTTGGTAAATACATATCAAACTCACTAAGTGCTGATGCATAGCCATCAATATCGTTTCTGTGGCCATAAATCATATCAAAATCAACCAAGTTTGTGAAGCACAAGCCGCAAAAGTCCTTGCTCATTAACTCAATGGTCTTATTAATACCATCTAAATTAGAATGGGTCTTATATTTTTCAGTAATTCCACGCGATGCAAAAATATCGTTTATCTTACCAACGGAAATTACATCAAAATTATTTTCCTTTAAAGCGTCAAGCACTGTTTTGCCTGTTGGCTCAAGGGAAAAATCACGTCTTGCACTCGTTCTTTTGTAGTTAGGAAACTCGCCAATAAACGGTCTTGCTATAACTCTGCCGACAGCCCATTTTCCAACAAGCATTTCTCTTGCTGTCTTGCAGTAACTATATAGCTCATCAAGAGGCACGACATCCTCGTGTGCAGCAATTTGAAAAACACTGTCAGCCGAGGTATAAACAATTAAAGCACCGGTTTTAGTATGCTCTCTGCCGTAATCATAAATAACCTCCGTGCCGGAGTATGGCTTGTTGCAAATTACTCTTTTGCCGGTTCTTTTTTCAAACTCTTCAATTATTTCCTTGTCAAATCCGTTTGAGTAGGTTGGCATAGGATTTTCTGATATAAGACCGGCTATTTCCCAATGACCGACGGTCGTATCCTTTCCCATTGATTTTTCCTCGCATTTTGCAAAAACGCCAAGGGGAGTATCTGCTTTTTCAATACAATTCACACCATCAATGTTGCCAAGACCTAACGAAATAAGGTTGGGAATTCGTAGCTTTTCTGACCTTGATATACTGCCGAGAGTATTAGCACCTCTATCACCAAACAAGTGCGCATCCGGTAACTCGCCGATACCAAAGCTGTCAAGGACAATTAAAAATGCTCGTTTCATAAATCTATTGCTACCTCAAGGGCAAGAGTAATCATATCGGTAAATGTTTTTTGCCTTTCCTCACTTGATGTTGCTTCACCTGTTAAAATATGGTCGGAAATCGTGCAAATGGCAAGCGCGTTTTTGCCAAGCCTTGATGCAGTCATATATAGAGCAGCAGCTTCCATTTCAACAGCCATAACGCCCATCTTGTGCCAAGGAGATTCGCCATTTCTTGACATATCCATATCATTGTAGAAGGTATCGCTTGATAATATGTTTCCAACGTGATAGTTAAGACCAAAGAAATCAGCCTTGTCAACACATTTTCTAAGTAGCTTGTAGCTGGCAATCGGTGCGAAGGTACCCGGCAAATCATATTGAGATGCAAAGCTTGAGTTTGTACAAGCACCCATACCGATTACAATATCACGTAGCTTTATGCTTTCCTGCATACCACCTGCAGAGCCAACTCTAATGATATTTTCAACACCGTAAAATGAGTATAGCTCATAAGAATAAATGCCAATTGACGGCATACCCATTCCACTAGCCATTACACTAACAGGAACACCCTTGTATGTTCCTGTGTAGCCTTGAATACCACGTACATTGTTTACAAGAGTAGCATTTTCCAAAAACGTCTCGGCAATAAACCTTGCACGTAAAGGATCACCCGGCATTAAAACTGTTTTAGCAAATGCACCGTTTTCTGCATTAATATGAGGAGTTGCCATTATCAAATCCGTCCTTTTCTACAATTTTTACAATTCGGCTGGTGCCAAGACGAGAAGCTCCGAGATTTATAAAATCACGAGCATCGTCGAGTGATGAAATACCACCTGCCGCCTTTATTTTTACATTCTCACCAATATATTTTGAGAAGAGAATTATATCCTCGCGAGTAGCACCACCCGTGCTAAAGCCTGTTGAGGTTTTGATAAAGTCGGCACCGGACTCGGTAACCAACTCACACATTTTTTGCTTTTCATATTCACTCAGCAAGCAGGTCTCTATAATAACCTTTAAAATTCTACCCTCACAAGCATTTTTTATAGCTTTTAAGTCAGCTAATACCTTGGTATAATTCTCGCTTTTTAAATCACCAATATTGATAACAGTATCTATTTCATCAGCACCGCTTGATACTGCCTCTTGTGACTCAAAGCACTTTGTTCTCACAGTTGAATACCCATTTGGAAAGCCTGTTACTGTGCAAATTTTCAGCTTATTTCCAACATATTCTTTAGCTGTTTTTACAAATGAAGGCGGAATACAAACAGAGGCAGTATTATATTTAATTCCCTCATCACAGGTTCTTTTTATCTCCATCCAGGTGGCATCCTGCTTTAAATATGTGTGGTCAACACACGAAAGAATTTTTTTAATATCCATAATAGCCTCCAAGCATTTATTATACTTATATAATTATATTACCATATACTTCGATTAAATTCAATAAATATGAGGTAAAAAAGAAAAGAGGTAATATAAAAACGACATTTTATATTGCTTTAAAAACAAGGGTGGGCATTTTTGCCCACCCTGTGTCTGATTTTATTCTGGTACAATTAAGCCGTAGCCACCTCTTTTACGCTTGTAAACCACGCAGGTCTCAAGTGTTTCTGCATCCTTGAATACAAAGAAATCGTGACCAAGTAGGTTCATTTGCAGTATAGCTTCCTCGACATTCATAGGCTTAAATGGGAATGTCTTTGTTCTTACGTTTTGAACGTATTCCTCCTCAACATCCTCATATTCGGTATCTATAGTATCAAACACATCGCCCTTGATTCTTTTTTGTAGGCGTGTCTTGTTTTTTCTTATTTGTCTTTCTAGTGCCTCGGTTGCCGCATCAATTGCGTTGGCAAATGTATCACTTGATTCCTCAGCACGGAAAACAATTCCCTGTGAGCGAATTGTTATTTCAACCATTTCTTGGTTGTTTGGCATAGAGAATGTAATGTCCATTTCAGCATCGCCACCAAAAAACTTGTCAAATTTGGCGAGCTTTTTTTCTGCAGTTTCCTTAACAGAATCATAAACCTTCATTTGTCTTGCGGTAAAATTCATCTTCATATGAACACCTCTTTTGCTAATGGATTTCAGAACAATATCTCATTCTGTTGAATTAATTATATCACACTTTTTTGTGAAAATAAATAGAAAAAACGAAAAAATATTAAAAAAATTGTGTATTTTGCCTAAAAATTTTGTGAAAAGACAAAAAAGCCAAAATTTGAGCTGCTTTTTTAAAAAGTAGTCAAAAACTTTTAAATTTCAAGCGTTTTTGTTTGACTTTTTTGGTTATATATGATATACTAAATCTTGTAGTTTATTAAAACTTTTAGGAGAGATTATGAGCACTGTAAGAGGAAATGCTATTGTTGGACAATCCGGCGGACCGACTTCTGCTATAAATGCGACACTGAGCGGTGTAATTAGAGGTGCGTCCTTGAGCGACAGTATTGACAAGCTTTACGGTATGGTAAATGGTGTTGAAGGACTTTTGAATAAAAGCATTATTGACCTTTCATACCTTTTTGGCGACGATGATAATCTAAATGCTCTTGAGCTCACCCCTGCAAGTGCGCTTGGCTCCTGCAGAAAAAAGCTTCCTAAAATCGAAGATGACGAGGAATTTTATAAAAATGTATTTGCGATTTTTAAGGAATACAATATCAGATACTTTTTCTACATCGGTGGAAATGACTCAATGGACACTGTTGATAAGCTATCTAAGTATTCTAAGAAATCCGATTATGAAATAAGAATTATTGGTGTGCCGAAAACAATTGATAATGACCTCCCGATGATTGATCACGCACCCGGCTTTGGCTCGGCTGCAAAGTTTATTGCAACCACCATAAAGGAGATTGCAGCTGACTGTGCTGTATATACAACCAAGGCTGTAACTATTGTTGAAATGATGGGAAGAGATGCCGGATGGCTTACATGTGCAGCAGCACTTCCTAAATATTATGATGGTTTAGGTGCTGACTTGATTTATCTACCTGAAAAGCCATTCGATGATGATAAATTTATAAGCGATGTAAAAAACGAGCTAAAAAAGCATCCTAATGTCGTTGTTGCCGTTAGTGAGGGCATAAGATATGAGAACGGGAATTATGTTGGAGCAAGCAATCAAAGTGGTGCTGTTGACGTGTTTGGCCATAAGTATCTAGCCGGTACAGCTAAGAATCTTGAAGCACTTGTAAAGAAAGAAATTGGTTGTAAGGTGCGTTCGGTTGAGCTTAATTTGCCACAACGCTGTTCAGCCCATCTGGTTTCCGCTACCGATATTGACGAGAGCATTTCTATCGGTAGACACGCAGTAAAAATTGCTTTGGATGGCAAAAGTGGAGAAATGGCATCGATTATACGAGTAAGTGGTATAGAGTATAAGACGGAGCTTACAAGCGTTCCGGTTTGCGAGGTTGCAAACAATGTAAAGCTTGTTCCAAACGAATATATAAACGAAAAAGGGAATAACGTAACTCGGGAATGTGTGGAATATATTATTCCATTAATTCAAGGTGAGAAAAACATAATATACAAAAATGGTATGCCGACGCATATCCGTTTAAAATGAGGAAGCTATGTATAGAATAGGATTTGACAATAATAAATATTTAAAGCTCCAGTCGGAAAAGATAAAGGAAAGAATAGCACAATTTGGTGGCAAGCTATACCTGGAATTTGGTGGCAAGCTCTTCGATGACTATCATGCATCTCGTGTGCTTCCCGGCTTTGAGCCTGATAGTAAAATCAGAATGTTGACTGAGTTAAAGGATCAAGCAGAAATTATAATTTCTGTAAATTCAGCTGATATAGAAAAAAACAAGGTAAGAGGCGACCTCGGTATCACCTATGACCTTGATGTATTAAGACTTATTGATGCGTTCCGTGGCTTTGGACTCTATGTTGGCAGCGTTGTTTTGACAAGATATGATTCAAGCTCCGCAATTGAGGCGTTTAAGAACAAGCTGGAGTCCCTTGGAATTAAGGTTTATAAGCATTATGCAATTAAAAATTATCCATACGATATCAAATATATTGTAAGTGATGAGGGCTATGGAAAGAACGAATATATCGAAACACAACGCTCACTTGTTGTAGTTACAGCACCGGGACCGGGCAGTGGCAAAATGGCTACATGTCTTTCTCAAATTTATCACGAGCATAAGCGTGGAATCAAGGCTGGCTATGCTAAGTTTGAGACGTTCCCAATTTGGAACATTCCGCTTTCTCATCCGGTAAATGTAGCATATGAGGCTGCAACTGCAGACCTAAACGACATAAATATGATTGATCCGTTCCATCTTGAGGCTTATGGCACAACTGCCGTAAACTACAACCGAGATGTTGAAATTTTCCCTGTTTTACGTGCTATGTATGAGGGAATTATGGGTGAATGTCCATATAAATCACCCACAGATATGGGCGTAAACATGGCGGGTAACTGCATTTTTGATGATGAAGCTGTTAGAGAAAGTGCCAATAATGAAATAATTAGAAGATACTATAATGCACTTTGCCAACAAAGAAAGGGCAATATGTGTGAGGATGAAATCAATAAGATTAAGCTTCTAATGAATCAAAGTGGCATAGACTATAATGATAGAAAATGTATAAAGGCTGCTCTTGATAAGGCGGAATTGACCGGAGGACCGGCTGCTGCGATTGAGCTATGCGATGGCAGAATAGTAACAGGAAAAACATCAGCCTTGCTCGGTGCTTCAAGTGCAGTTTTGGTAAATGCAATCAAGGCTATCGCAGGTATTGATAAGGAGATTGATATTATTTCTCACGAGGTTTTAGAGCCTGTTCAAAAGCTAAAGATAGAAAACCTTGGCAACCACAATCCAAGACTACATACCGACGAGGTGCTGATTGCCCTTGCTATCACAGCGGCAACTGATGAAACTGCAAAGCGTGCAATGGATGCACTAAAGGAGCTGAAGAACGCAGAGCTGCATTCCTCTGTAATCCTATCTCCTGTTGACGTTGCAACCTTTAGAAAGCTAGGAATACAGCTCACCTGTGAGCCTGTATATCAAACAAAAAAATTATTCCACGGATAATAAAAAAGCTGTTGCGATTTGCAACAGCTTTTTTTGAGTCTTATGCCTTTGACTTATCAAGGTGTTTCTTAATTGCTGATTTTATATCGTAAAGAAGGTTCAAATCTGCTTCTGATAAGTTGTCAAAGTAATTGAGTGAGAGAAGAAAATCAGCGCTAATGTTTAGAATTTGGCAGATGCGACGTAGTTGCATAATGCTTGGCTCTTGCACATTGCGTTCGATTTTTGAATAGCCTGACTGACTCATTGGAATTTGACGAGCAACTTCCTCTTGCGAAAGGTCTAAATCTTCTCTGGCGTTTCTAATCTTTTCTCCAATATTCATTTTCTCACCTCGAAATTAAAAAATGTTTGTTGCGACAATAAATATTCATTGTGCAAAAAATAAAAAAGATATTTCTATTATACAGAAAAATGTCAAAAAACGTACGTTTTAGTTTCATATAATATATAATATTTTAAAGTAGACTTATCAAAATAAAATACCTGATAAAATCAGGCATTTTTTAGTTTATTGTATTTGATTTTTCGTCGCAAATTTTAGTTACCTTTTCTTGCAAAAGCTTATTCCTTGGGAGCGACAATGAGGGGTCGACGGAAAGCGTTTTTCTTGCACTTTCAAATGCACTATGTAAAAGAGCAGTGTCGGAGCAGGACTTTGCAATACCAAGGTCGATTTGACCGGACTGACGCACACTTGCGGTAGAGGAGAAGAAGTCGCCAGGACCTCGCATTTGCAAATCTCGCTCTGCAATAGTATAACCATCGTAAATGGTTTTCATTATATTTAGTCGTTCCTTTGCGTTTTCACCCTTGGAATCGGAAACTAAAATACAATACGATTGTGTGCTGCCACGGCCAACACGACCACGTAGCTGATGAAGTTGTGAAAGACCAAAGCGTTCTGCATTTTCAACAATCATAAGTGAAGCGTTTGGTACATTAACACCAACCTCGATAACGGTTGTTGAAACTAAAATATCGATGCTTCCTGAGCTGAATTCGGACATTATTAGATCCTTTTCCTTGCCCTTCATTTTGCCGTGAATAAATGCGACCTTTAGGTCAGGGAATATATTTTCTTGTAGCTCCTTAGCATAGTCAACAGCTGATTTTAAAGGAGGCTGCGACTCCTTGAAGAATAGAGAAAACGGATCGAAATCAGACACGTTGTCTATATCTTCCTTTTTCTCCTCAACACTTGGACATACAATATATACCTGTAAGCCGGCTTCAACCTGTTTTCTTATAAAGGCGTTTAGTCTTGCACGATATGATTCATCAACAACATAGGTCAAAACCTTTTTTCTGCCTGGCGGCATTTGGTCAATTAAAGAAAGATCAAGGTCGCCGTATATCATAAATGATAGCGTTCTTGGTATAGGAGTGGCACTCATAACAAGTGTGTGCGCATAAAAGCCTTTTTCTGATAGAGAAGAACGCTGTGTTGCACCGAAACGGTGCTGCTCATCTGTTATAGCCAAAGCCAAATTGTTAAATTCAACACCGGATTGTATTAATGCGTGTGTACCGATTATAAATTGACATTTTCCGGTTTTTAGGCGACCAAGTGTCGCTTTTTTGTCCTTTGCAGATGTTGAACCGGTTAGCAATTCGCAAGAAATACCAAGCTCTTTAAAAAGTGAGCAAAGCGACTCATAATGCTGAGTGGCAAGTATTTCAGTAGGTGCCATAAGAGCACATTGATAACCGTTTTTACAAGCTATATAAGCACTGGCTGCCGCACAAAGAGTTTTGCCGCTGCCAACATCACCAACTACAATTCTGTTCATTGGTACAACATAATCATCGCCTTCTTTTTTTGATACGTCAAATGAGATTTCTTTGATAGCCTTCATTTGAGCATCGGTTGGCGTATATGAAAGCTTTGATAAAAGCTCACTTATATCGGTATCGTTGAAAGCGGGAGCCTTCTTTGTTTTCTGAACAGATTTTAACTTAGACAAGGACAGAGCAAAGAGATATAGCTCGTCAAAGGTCAATCTTTTAATCGCGCGTTCAAGAGAAAGCTCTGTTTTTGGGAAATGTATGTTTTCGAGTGCATACGTAAGTGTGCATAGCTCGTTTTCATCTCTTATTTCATTAGGTAAATAATCTACAACAAACTCGCCAAGAGAAGAAACTATCTCTCTTTCCAGTTTTGAAATAAATTTTTGGTTAAGACCGGCAGATAAGGGGTAAACCGGGATTAACGCATCGAGCATTTTGCCGGGCAAAACAGGCTCATATGACGGAGAAGTCATACACAGGGTACGCTTTTCCTTTGTAACCTTGCCCCAAAATCTAAATGTTGAGCCTTGATGAAACACATCCTTTAAATAGTTTTGATTGAAATAGGTTATGTTCACTGTACCGCTCTCGTCGAAGGCACGAAATTTAAGCAAATTCATACCTCTCTTTATCATAGCAGCACGTGGCTCGTTTGCAATAGTTAAAATGTAGGAGTGATATTCGCCGTGAGCACTCTCATCGGATAACAGCTTTACATCGGCTCTGTTTTGATAAGCTCTCGGGAAACGGTACAAAAGGTCGTTTACTGTAAAAAGTCCGGCACTGTGTAAGCTTTTTTCTATTTTGTCTCCAACGCCATATAGCTTTTTGACAGGTGTCTGATAATCCATAGCCATATCTCTCCTTTCTTTTATTAAGATAGCCCACAGAAAATTAATTTTTCCTGTGGGCATTAGCTTTTAATTAAAGTCCAAGCACTGCTGCACCGATAATACCGGCGTCGTTACCAAGCTCTGCAATTTTGATTTCTGTTTGACGGTCGCCTCTTGTGTAGGTTTCCTTAAATACAGCTTCCTTTAATGGAATAAGTAGGTTATCCTTTTCACCGCAAACACCACCACCGATTGATAGAACGTTTGGTTGGAAAATATTAATAACGTTGGAAATACCACAAGCGAGGTAAGAAATATACTCGTCAACGATTTCCTTACCAACTGCGTCGCCTTGCTTCATAGCAGTAAACGCTACTCTTGCATTACAGTTGTCAATATTTCCGTTTATAAGGTCCTCTATAAGTGTCTTACGACCTTCTTGTCTTGCCTTCAAAACGTGCTCCTTGGTCATATTTGTAAGACCGGTAGCTGAGCTGTATGTTTCCCAACAGCCACGTCTGCCACAAGTACATTGCTTGCCATCCTTTTCAATAACGATGTGTCCAAGCTCGGCACCCGCGAAGTTGAATCCGGAGTAAACCTTGCCATCAAGAACAATACCACCGCCAAGACCTGTGCCAAGTGTAATCATAACAGAATACTTAGCTCCCTTGGCTACACCTGCGATAGCCTCTGCCTTAGCAGCTGCATTTGCATCGTTTTCAATATAAACTTTTTCAATTCCTGTGTATTCCTTTAGTAGGTCTGCAATAGGGAAGTTTACAAAAGGTAAGTTGTTTGCATACTCGACAACACCGGTCTCTGAGTTGGCAGTTCCCGGAGATGCGATTCCTGCGTATGCTATATCATTAAGAGTGAGTCCGCAATCCTCAATCAAGGAGAGGCAAAGCTTGCCCATATCCTTAATGATTTCCTTGCCATCTCTGTGTGCAAGAGTAGGAACACTCTTCTTTTTAATTATTTTGTAGTCGCTGTCAACAATGCCGGCAGCAATGTTAGTACCACCGAGGTCAATACCTAAATAATACATACTGGTTACCATCCTTTTTGCTTTGAGTTTAGTTTGCTTTGCAAAAGCCTTAATAATTCAATTATAATCTTTAAATTCGCCAATGTCAACAATTTGAAAAAATAATTGTGAATTTTTTGAAAACTTTTTCTAAAATAAATATTAAAAACGCTCTTTTAGTCATTATGTACATGTGCCAAAAATTTGCTTGATTTTTTGTGCATATTGCACAATTGATAAAATTATATATTATTGGCAACCAAAAACTGAAAAAAGCCTTGATTTACGTGGCTTTTCACCACTTTTTTATCTTTAAATCAGGCTATGTATTTACTTGCCCAAAGTTCTTAAAAACAAGAAATTATCACCCTTTGTGCGACTTGAATAAATACTTGTTTAAAAAGTCAACTTGACTTTATTTTACAGGTGTGTTAAAATTATACATACTAATATATACGCACACGTATATTCAAACTTACCAAGTTGCGCTAGTTTGGTAGGTTGATTAGAACACAAAATATGGAGGTTTCTTATGAGAACAAAGGCGAAAAGGCTACTTGCATTTGTTTTGTGCTTGTTAATGCTTGCTTCAACAATGGCAATACCGGCATTTGCAAAGGGTACAAGTAGTTCCGGTGGAAGCAGCTCTTCTTCCACAACATCAAGCTCCGATGTAAGTGCGATTCTCAATGCGTTGTCTTACGACGATTATGAGAAAACAGTTTTGGCTCACAGTGCTGAAACATTGTACAACGGACTCGTTGATGTAATCAGAGTTCAGTATCCTGAGCTCAAGAGCGACGAAATCTATGCTATGGTTGATGAGGCGTACAAGGACCATAAGATAGAGCTCGTTATCAATCCGGAGGAGGGTAATGACAAGCAGTTTGGTCTTTTAGATGGCGAGTACACTGTTGGCGACACAACCGTTATACTAAAGGACGACAAGGACCGTTATTGGGAAGACTATGCTTCAGAAAAGTATGAGTCTGAAAAATCAGATGGTATTGTTCTTGGTGCAAACGGCACTGTTACTTGGACCTTCAACCTACCTAAGGAGTATGCCGGTAACTATACAATTGAGATTACCTATGCTCAAGTTAGTGAGGAAAAATATGCTGAGCTGAATAGCACTATTGCGGGTGTTGAGAATGACAAGACCTACACATTAGCTGACAAGCTCGGATTAAAGAAGATTACAAACAACGCTATTGAGCGTATATTCTATCTAAATGGAGAAATTCCATTTGCTGAGGCTCGTGCTCTTGTTTTGTCTAAGCTATTTACATACGACTATATAGATGATGGAAATGGCAATCTTTCATTTAAAAATGAGAAAGAGGATGGCTCAGGCGACGACATTCGTCCGGCTGTAATTCAAAAGCTTCATTGGACAACAAGTGCAATTGTTGATGCAGACGGATATAGAAATGATCCATTTGAATTCTATTTCAAGCCCGGTGAAAATACAATTTCACTCCAAGGTGAAAGAGAAGATATGGTTATCAAATCAATCACTCTTCGCCCACTGTCAAAGGCTATTTCATATTCAGAATATCTAAAGACACACCAAGGCAACAAGATTGACTTTGATCTTGGTATTATTGAGGCAGAGGCTCCAAATTTCGTATCCTCTGTTACAATGTATCCTGTATATGATAGAACATCTGCTATCACAAGTGGCTTGACAGGCTCACAAAGTGCAACAGCCGTTAAGTATAACACAGCAGGTAAGGAGCAATGGCAAAACGTTGGTGAATGGCTCGAGTATCAAATCGAGGTGCCTGAAACAGGCTACTATTCACTTGCTATCAGATATAAGCAATCACTTCTTAGCGGTATGTATGTTTCAAGAAAGCTATATATCGACGGTGAGGTGCCTTTTGCTGAGGCTGCATCACTTCGCTTCTATCATTCCAACTCATGGCAAATGTCATATTTGGGCGATGGCAAAAATGCGTACGACTTTTACCTTGAAAAGGGTGTTCATACCATTAGACTAGAGGCAACTCTTGGTGATATGGGACCACAAATTAAGCAAGTTAATGATTCACTTGCCGTTATCAATAACTGCTATCTTGAAATTATTAAGCTAACAGGTACATCACCGGATGCTAACCGTTCATATGGCTTTACAAGAGTAATGCCACACGTTATGGAGGCTATGCTTATCGAGTCACAAAACCTTAAGAAGGTATATGACTACCTAGTTGAGCAAAATAAGATTCAAGAGGGTGGCGGTACAGGTGAAGGTGAAAAGACCGCAACCATTAAGCAAGTTTACCAATTGCTTGAAAAAATGGCTACAAACGAGTCGGAAATTCCGGCTAACCTAGCTACATTAAAATCACAAATCGGTTCTTTGGGTACATGGATCAATAGCGCAAAGACCCAGCCACTTCAGGTTGACTATTTCAAGCTTCAGTCATCTGATAAGGCACTACCTAAGACAGACGCTAACTTCTTCCAAGCTCTTTGGTTTGAAATTAAGCTTTTCTTTGCATCATTCGCACTTGATTATAGTGAGGATGAGGCAGCTGAGTCAGGCGAGGGCATCACAAACATCGAGGTTTGGGTTGTTACCGGTCGTGACCAAGCACAAATTATAAGAAACCTAATAGAAAATAAATTTACACCAACAGCAATGGTTGGTGACTCAAGAATTTCAGTTAGCATTAAGCTAATTTCCGGCGGTACGCTTCTTCCATCAATTATAGCCGGAGTTGGACCTGAGGTTTCACTTATGGAGGCAAGCTCTACAATTATTGACTATGCTCTTCGTAATGCGATTAAGCCACTCAATGAGTATATAAATAATGATATTGATGCAGGTGCTCCAAATATTCTTGATGAATTCCCTGCAGCAGCACTTGAGCCACTCACACTATATGACTTCCGTTATGGTGAGTTTGACTCGAAAAATGACGGAAATGCTCAGTGGGTTGCAGATAAGGACCTATATCGTTGGAGAGACGATGACAGAACCTCAAGCACAGTCAACTATCTAATAGATGTTAATAAGGATGCAAACGGAAATGTTGTATCCGAAAACAAATATGGATATAACTGGGAAGAGAAGAATGATAAGGGCGAGGTTGTTCGTCAAGGTATAGAAATTTACGCTTTGCCTGATTCACTTACATTCTCAATGATGTTCTACCGTAAGGATGTTATTACATCACTTGAGCTTGATATTCCAAAAACATGGGATGATATGCTCGCTATTCTACCTATACTTCAATTTAATAATATGGAGATAGGTATTCAAAATGATGCTTACACATTCATTTATCAAAACGGCTATGAGGCATACGCAAACAATGGTATGCAAATCAACTTTGATGATGCAGGTGTAACAAGCTCATTCAAGCAAATGTGTAACTACTACACAGAATATTCACTACCATATACATACGATTTTGCAAACCGTTTCCGTACAGGTGAAATGCCAATAGGTATTGCACCATATACAACATGTAACCAGCTATCAGTATTCGCATCTGAGCTTTCCGGCTTATGGACATTCGTTCCAATTCCGGGACAAGAGGGCGGAAACGCTAATGCGGTTGCAACAGTTACAGGTTGTGTAATGATTGACAACACCAAGAAGGGTGAGCCTGATCAAGACAAAAAGGATTTGGCAGCTTGGCAATTTATGAAATGGTACACAGGAAATGAATTCCAATCTGACTACGCAAATGAAATCGTATCAATCCTCGGTGTTGCAGCAAGACCTGCAACAGCAAACAGAGAGGCTCTTGTTTCACTTCCATGGAACAATGAGGAATTGAAGGCTATTGAGGAGCAATTTAACAAGCTAACAGCAGTTCAAAACCATCCGGGCAGCTACTACTTGGCTCGTTATGTAAACTTTGCATTCTTAGCAGCTTATAACGACGGTGAGGATGCAGCAAATGCACTTGCCGGATACGCAACAGACGTAAACAAGGAAATCACCAGAAGACGTGAGGAATTTGGTATGATGACCTTTGATACATACAAGGAAAAGAACCCTGACCTTGTATTAACGCCAAAAAGATAAATTCTAAAATACTATGAAGGAGAAATGTAGATGAAAAAGCAAAAAGATTTGAAATCTAAAGCCGTTCAGCAAGAACAGGCTGATGCGTTACATGATGATAGTATTTTAGAAACAGATGCACAGGGAGCAGCCGTGAAAAAGAAAGCAGTGTCAAGAAAGGATATGACAATGCTTCAATGGACATGGCGTGAAATCAAGCGTAACAAAATAGCTTACGTTATGATTGCACCATTTATGTTTGTATTCATTCTTTTCACAGTTTTCCCGGTTGTACTATCACTCGCACTCAGCTTTACAAACTTCAATATGCTCGAATTCAAGAGCGATATGTTTATATGGTTTGATAACTATACAAGACTTTTCTTCCAGGATGAAATATTCCTTCTTGCTTGTAAGAATACACTTATCTTCGCAGCAGTAACAGGTCCTGTATCATATATTCTATCATTCCTTGTAGCTTGGTTTATTAACGAGCTATCACCAAGAATAAGAGCTATTGTAACACTTATTTTCTATGCACCATCAATTTCCGGTGCAGTATACCTCATCTGGGGCGTACTATTCTCAAACGACGGACAAGGTTGGGTAAATGGTACACTTATGAAGATGAACATTATCTCTACACCAATTCTATGGTTCTACGATGAGCAATATGCAATGACACTTTGTATTGTAGTTGCTCTTTGGATGTCTCTTGGTACAGCATTCCTATCATTTATTGCAGGCTTGCAAACAATTGACAAGAGCCTATTTGAAGCGGCAGCCGTTGACGGAATCAAGAACAGATGGCAAGAGCTATGGCACATCACACTTCCAATGATGCGTCCGCAGCTTATGTTCGGTGCTGTTATGTCAATTACCGGTGCATTCGGCTTTGGTGGAGTTGTAACAGCGCTTTGTGGCTTCCCATCAGTTAACTATTCGTGTCATACGATTATGCACTGTCTAGAGGACTATGGTAACCAGCGTTGGGAGGTTGGTTATGCCTCGGCGATTGCGTTTGTACTATTCTTAATAATGATGGTTGCAAACACAATTGTAAATAAAATGCTTTCGAAGGTAGGACAATGATATGCAAAAAATGAGAGTTAGAAATCATCAAGTTGTCCTAAACCGTTCTGTCGGAGGCGACGCAGGAATATTTACCTTCCTTATTATAATGGGAGCATTTATGTTCCTACCAATGGTCTATGTAGTAATGCAGTCCTTAAAGCCTCTTGATGAGTTATGGATGTTCCCACCGAGATTTTACGTTGTAAATCCAACACTTAAGAACTTTACAGACTTGTTCTCACTACTTAGCGATTCTTGGGTTCCGTTCTCAAGATACATATTTAACACAGTATTTATTACAGCTGCAGGTACATTTGGTAACCTTTTACTCAGCTCCCTTGCAGCTTATGCAATTTCAAAGATTCCATTCCCTGGTAGAAAAGGTGTGTTCTGGCTAATCCAACGTTCACTTATGTTTACATCAACAGTAACAGCGATTGCCAACTTTATCACACTATCAGCACTACATCTTATGGATAATCCATTTGCTATTATTATTCCGGCGTGGGGCTCATCAATGGGTCTTTACCTAATGAAGCAATTTATGGATTCTTCAATTTCAGACTCAGTACTTGAAAGTGCTCGTCTTGATGGATGCAGCGAATTTAAAACCTTCTGGGTAATAGCTATGCCAATGGTTAAGCCGGCTTGGTTGACACTTATTATCTATTCATTCCAAGGACTTTGGAACACAGGTGCTTCACCATACATTTATAGTGAGCAGCTAAAGACACTTAACTACGCAATCGGACAAATCACAGCCGGCGGTATTGCTCGTGCCGGTGCGTCTGCTGCCGGTACAGTAATTATGATGCTTGTGCCAATTTTGGTATTCGTTATAACACAAAGTAACATTATCGAAACAATGGCATCAAGTGGTATGAAGGATTAAGGAGGAGTTATGAAGAAAATAGCAAGAATAATTGCTTTTATGTTTGCTTTCGTAATGCTTCTTACTCCTATGGTAATGGCAGCTACTCCATATGAAACCTATACATACTCAATCGATGGCGAGGTTCTTGAATCTCCTGATGCGTATGTACCGGATGGAGTAACATCTATAAGCTCTGCAACACTCGGTCTTGAGGTTCCACTTGCATCACCATCAGACATTGAAACTGACGATGATGGTAACGTTTACATTACAGACCGTGGTAATAACAGAATAGTAATGACCGATAAGCACTACAATCTAACAGGCATAATTGATAACTTTATCAATGGTGATGGTGTTGAGGATAGCTTCAAGGATCTATCAAGCACATTTGTAGTAAGCAGCGGTAACTATGAGGGCTTATATGTTTGTGATACAGCAAACAAAAGAATTGTAAAGTTTAAGAGAAACCAAGAGGGAACATACGAGTTCTCAAGAACATTTAACGAGCCACAAATCAACTTTGCAGATGAAGAGGGTAGCTATACACCATCAAGCTGTGTAGTTGATAAGCACGGTAGAATGTATGTTGCATCCTCAGGTACAACAGAGGGTATTATCGTTTTGACAGCTGATGGCGATTTTATCAACTTCATCGGTGCTCCAAAGGTTAGCGTTTCTGCCCTTCAGGCAGTAATTCAATCAGTTAACCCTTGGTCAAACGTTGAATTTACAAATATCCCTGTAACATATACAAGCCTAGAGCTTGATGAAACCTATGGCGACTTCGTATACGGTACAATCGTATTCCCATCAGAGGATGAGAATCAACAGCTTTCACAATTAACAAGTAAAACAGACGACTATTCACCTGTTAAGCTTCTTAATGCGGGTGGTACTGATATTATGCAACGTACAGGCTTCTTCTCACCGGCAGGTGAGGTAGCGGTTGAGCTACAAACATTGCAAACATCAGCTAACAAGGATGCTCCAAAGGGCGTTTCAAGAATAGTTGACGTAACAAGCGGACCTGATGGCGTTTGGTCAATTATTGACAACAAACGTGCTAAGGTTTATACATATGACCGTTCAGGTAACCTTCTATACATCTTCGGTGATACAGGTGAGCAATTCGGTCAAATTACAAAAACATCTTCCGGTACAGGTGCACAAGCTATCAGCTATCAAACCTATACAATAGAGCAGGATGTTCTAAACGACAACGGCGAATGGGAAACCAAGGATGTTGAGGTAACAAAGCTACTTGTCCTCGATAACACAGGCTCATTCACTCCATATAAGCAAACTGACTATGCTACTGTTTTGGCTCAAGCTATCAAGCTACAAAATGCAGGTAACTTTAAGGAAGCTAAGGATGAGTGGCAAAAGGTACTTGCTTATAACAACAACTTTGACACAGCTTACGTGGAAATGGGAAAGGTGCTATATCGCTCAGGCTCAGAGGCAGAGCTTGATACAGCTCTTAGATATTTCCAAAACGCATACGATACTGAAAACTACGCAACAGTATTTAAGGCTATCCGTTCAAATGTAATGGAAAAATGGTTCATTCCAATGATCATTTTAATAGTTGCAGCATTGTTCGGTGTAGTTAAGGTATTTGAATATGCAGGTAAAGTAAACAAGGCTGCCGCAACTAAGGGCGGTAAGCGTACACTCAAGGAAGAATTAACCTTCGGCTTCCACCTAATGTTCCATCCATTCGATGGCTTCTGGGATTTGAAGAAGGAAAAGCGTGGCTCAGTAAGAGCATCAATCATCTTCCTTGCAATTACAGTGGTTGCATTCTACTATCAAGGCATTGGTAAGGGCTATTACTATGCTCCACAAGGTACAAGTGCAACAATTATTTCACAAGCAGCAACCGTATTGGTTCCATTCTTCCTATTTGTAATTTCCAACTGGTGCTTTACAACACTATTTGATGGTGAGGGTAGCTTCAAGGATATCTTTGTTGCAACATCATACTCACTATTCCCACTTCCGGTGCTTGTAATCATCTCAACTGCACTTACACACGTATTGGTAGGAACAGAGTCACAAATTCCAACACTTATTTTAACAGTAGGTTACATTTATATGGCATTCCTTATCATTATCGGTATGCAGGTAACACACGATTACTCAACAGGAAAGAATATTGTAACAATAGTAGCTACAATTGCCGGTATGGTAATAATTCTGTTTATTGTTGTACTATTTACAACACTTATTTCAAAGATGGCATCATTTGTAACAACAATTACAAGTGAATTGAGCTTAAGGTAGGAGGCCGGATTATGAACAAAAGAATAATTTCGGCTATCCTAGCCGTAATAA
Source organism: Clostridia bacterium (assembly GCA_017624905.1). Classification (GTDB taxonomy): domain Bacteria; phylum Bacillota; class Clostridia; order Oscillospirales; family CAG-272; genus RGIG2000. The sequence goes on from JAGAMD010000014.1 coordinate 43,741, forward strand.
CAATAATGTCGCTATTTGTTTTTCCAATAACAGTAGGTGCATCAGATGTTAATTTTATGAAGGATAAGTTCACCAGCAAGGAAGAAAAGCTTGCAACTATGTCCTATATTATGACAAGTGATGACCCTGACAATGATGGAAAGGGCGACGGAGTTCTTGAGCTATATGTTGATTCAGCCTCAGGAGAAATGGCTATTCGCAATAAGCTAACAGGTGAAATTATACTTTCAAACCCTTATAATATTAATGATGTTTTTTCACAAACAAACACAACAGATAAGGGTATTCACCTTTCACAGGTTTATATCAATTATTTCAAAAAGTCTGCTGGAGTATCCACAATCAGCTCAATGTACAGCTATAACGACTGCTTTGTTTATGACCAAGCAACCGTTGAAAAAACTGAAAATGGTATTCGTGTTTACTACATTCTCGGTGAGGTAAGAGGCAACTATGCCGTTCCTCTAAAGATGAGCTACTATAAGCTAAGAGAAAAGCTTCTTGAAAATGGTGTTTATAACGAAGAACCTAAATCCAGTAAAAATAAATATAATGTAGATGAATTTATCAAAAAGAACTTCCGTATCTACGATCCATATGATGACACAAAAACTCAGTCATATAAGGACCAAATGATAGAAAAGTTCCCTGAGTGTGTTGAAACTCCATTCGTTTACCTCAATTCTTCAACTTATGCTAGTACAGATGCTATGGAGAATTTGGAGAGAGAGCTAAAGAAAGCAAATCCGGATTACTTTGTAGTGTCAAACGAGGGCGAGGAGAAAACTGAGCTTGAAAAAGATATGGAGCTACTTTGGAGTGAAGCGGACAGAGAAAAGGAACGTGGTAACTTCGAGTTAAAGGAATATCCTAACTTCTCATTTGCAGTAGAATATAACCTAACAAACGACGGACTTGATGTTATACTTGATACAAGAAGCATTTCATATGATAGAAAAGAGTACTGCCTTGCTAGTATTTCAATCCTTCCATACTTTGATGCAGCTTCAATGATAGCAGAAAACTACGACAACGGTTACTTATTCGTACCTGATGGTAGTGGTGCAATCTCAAGATTCGAGGATTTGGCAGCAGTTGGCTCTATCGGCTCATTGTCATTGTCACTTTACGGCTCTGACTATGCTTATTATCAAATCACATCAAAGAACGCAGAAGCAGCAACAATGCCTGTTTTCGGTCTTGTAAATGAAACAAACAAGCTAAACGACACAGAAAACTATGTAAAAACACCTGCGACAGGCTTCTTCGGAATAATCGAAGAGGGCGACGCTCTTGGAGCAATTACAGCGAAGATTGAAAGAAACTATGTTTCAATCTTTCCAACATTTAAGTATGCAGAATATGATACTTATGATATCCAAGACCTATTTACACAAAGTGCAACTGCAACAAAGCAAATTACCGTAGTTTCAAACAATTTCTATCAAGGCGATTATAGAGTAAAATATACACTTTTAGCTGATGATGAGGTTGCTAAAGCAAACGGCTTCTATGGAGCTAGCTATATTGAAATGGCTAAGCTATATAGAGAGTACCTTGGAGAAACAAGTGTAAATTCAAATGGTGAAAAAATCTTTAATAAGATTACAAATCCAAATGAAAACACAACACTTTTCCTTGAGGCTTTTGGTTCAATAAAGACAAAGGGAACATTCCTTACCTTCCCTGTAACAGTTAGCAAGGAGCTAACAACATTCGAGGACATCTTGAATATTCAAGGTGAATTGTCAAAGGATAAGACAAATGATAAGGGAGAGGTTACTAATAAGGGCATTACAAATATTTCATTTATATTGAATGGCTTCTATAACGGTGGACTTTCCTCAACATATCCAACTAAAATCAAATGGGAAAGAGTTCTCGGTGGTAAGAAGGGCGTAAACAAGCTACTTGAAGAGGATGCAGCGAATGATCAGTTCAATGTAGTTCTCGATGTAAACTTCTCTTACTCACAAGGCTCAAAGCTATTTGGCGGATATTCTGACAAAAAATATGCCGTTAAAACTCTTGACGACAGATATACAACAAAACGTGCATATTATGCCGCAACTCAAACATTTGAGCGTACAAGTGGTGTAGCTGTTTCAGCCGCATCATTCGATACACTATATCAAAAGTTCTTAAAGTCAATGAGCAAGTATGACTTTAGCTCACTTGCAACAAGAGCACTCGGCTCTGATTTGAACTCTGACTTTGATAAGGACGATTATTACACAAGAGAGGATGCAAAAAATCAAACAGTTCTTTTCCTTGAAAAGCTAACTCACGGAGATAGAAGATTTGATATAGTCCTCAACACAGGAAACGCATATGCTATGCCTTATGCTTCATCTGTGCTTAATGCCCCACTTGATAGTAGTAAATATACAAAGACCAGCCAAGCAATACCTTTCTATGGTATGGTTTACCACGGAACAGTAGAGTTTGCCGGTGGAGCACTTAATATGGAGGGTGATGAGGACTTTATGTTCCTTAAGGCTCTTGAAAACGGTGCAGCTCTTTACTACACAATTGCTATGAGCAACCTTGAGGCTCTCAAGTTTGACTCCGAATACAGCAAATATTATTCAGTTCAATACGACCTACTTAAGGACTCAATTATGGAAACATATAATGAGTACAACGAGCTTATGAAGGATAAGCAAGATAAGTACATCGTAGACCACAAATTTGTAAACAATGGCACAAGTGCAGCTTGGTATACTGACAACGAGGCTTCTGTTTGGAATGTTCGTTACCAAAGCAGTGGCTCTAAGCTAAACAATTCACTTGTTGTTTATGTTGAGTATGAAAACGGAGACGGATTCTTCTTGAACTACAACAACGAGGTAGTGTTCATTGACGCCGAGGTTCAAAATGAAAACGGCACAACATCTATTTTAACAATCAAAATCCCGGCTATGGGATATCACGTACACACTGCTAAATAAGGAGGCTTGCTATGAATACTAAATATAAAACAAGATTTAATGCGACCTCCTTTGATAGCGAGGCAAACGTATATCAAACATCACCTCAACCAAAGCCAATTGAAGAGGTAGAGGTGGTTGAAGAGGTTGTAGTTGAGGAGTCTGTTCAACAAGCAGCAGCTCCTGTAATCGACACAACACCGGACTATGTTGCTCCCGTACGTAAAAAACGCTTTAGACTTTCACTTAAGAGCAAAAAAGCACTTTCGGGATGGTTGTTCTGCTTACCATTTGTTCTTGGTATAATAGGCATTTATATTCCTATTATATATGAATCAATAAAGGTTTCCTTCTTTGGTGAGCAAGGAACAAGCGAAGTCTTCAGCTTCAGCAACTACATTCACGTATTTACTGAAACAGGATTTTCAACAACAATTGTACACGCCGTAAGAGACCTTATAATTCAAATTCCTGCAATTGTAGTGTTCTCACTATTTATGGCTATTATTCTTAACCAAAAGATGGCAGGTCGTACATTCTTCCGTGCTATATTCTTCCTACCGGTAATCCTTTCAACAGGTATTATTGACGCACTTGACGCTCAAATGACAGTTGCAGACGCACTTGAAAACGCAGGTGGCGGAGTTGACACCAACTCAGGAGAGGCAGCAGGGGGACTCGTATCAGCTCTTGATATGCAAGCACTGCTATCGAATGTAAACCTAGAAATCAAGCTGGGTGATACAACCTTTAACCTAGTTGATACAGTTACACTTCTAATTAACAATATCTTTAATATTGTTAGCCGTTCAGGCGTACAAATGCTAATCTTCCTATCAGGTCTACAATCTATTTCACCATCGATTTATGAGTCCTGCCAAATGGAAGGTGCAACTGCTTGGGAAACATTCTGGAAAATTACTCTTCCAATGATCAGCCCAATGATTCTTGTAAACTCGATTTATACAGTCGTTGACCTCTTTACAGCAGCCGACAACCGTGTAATGCAAGGCTTACTTGGCTATGGTGGCGAGTTCTTGAAGAACAGAGGCTATTATAGTGCGGCAATTTGGGTGTATATCCTTTTGGTACTTGTTGTAATTGTTGTTATTACACTACTTCTGAGAACGGTAGTATTCTACCAAAGAAGAGATTAAGGAGGTGCTATAATGGATAATACAGTAAAAGTAAAAAGAGAAACCAAAAACAAAATCCGTGTAGATTTTGAAAGAGCACCACTTAAGGAAAGACTAAAACAAAAGTTTTTGTCTATGAACTTCTTAAAGAAGGTAGTATTTGTAATATTTAGAACAGTATTGCTAATAGGTATTACATATGTAATTTTGTTCACATACATCACAAAGATTTTCTCGTCAATAAAGTCTGTTAGTGACTTTAAGGATGCAACAGTAATGTTGATTTCTAAAAATCCAACACATATTCAGTACTTGTACATATTGACAGAAAACCATTATTTAAAGGCACTTATAACAACATTTTTAGTATCGCTTAGCGTAGCGTTTATTCAAACCTTAGTTTGTGCACTTGTTGCGTATGGTTTGGCTAAGTTTAAGTTTAAGGGCAACAGCATAGTTTTTGCTATGGTTATTGTAACGCTCCTTATACCACAAGAGGCGTTCAAGAACTCAATCGGTTCATTCTTTAGACAAATCACAATCTTTGACACAACGCATAATCCAATAAGCTTTGTCTTAGATTTGCTGCAAGATTGGTTCCAAATCTTTGGACCTACCGGTTCAGTTGAAAGCTCAGGCTTTGTAAACTCTATAATTCCGCTATATATCTTGTCAATCTTTGGACTTGGCTTTAAAAATGGTTTGTTTATCTTTATGCTAAGACAGTTCTTCAAGGGCGTTCCCGACGAGCTTGAGGAGTCAGCATTTGTTGATGGCTCAAGCACCTTGCGTACATTCTTTAGCATAATCATTCCTATTTCAGTACCAATGCTTATAACAGTATTTATATTTGCATTCTCATGGCAATGGACAGATGACTTCTATACCGGCTCATCATTCTTCAACGCCGGTGAGTCAACCTTGACCTTTATGAAGGATATAGCTGTTACACCACCATCAATTCAAAAATTGATAGATGGAGAAACGGTTGCAAACGCATACAAGGTAGCCGTTACAGGAACAGCATCTATCCTAATTGCACTACCTCTTATCATCGCATACATCTTCCTACAAAGACGTATTGTTGAGGGCGTAGAGAGAAGTGGTATTGTAGGATAATTTACTTATTATGACAAGGGGTTTTGAATGCCAAAATCCCTCGTCAAAAGTAACAAAACGAGGACGTTTTGATAGCTAAAAATTAGTACAATTTATCATAATTAATGAATTTTTGTAAATTCCAAAAAAATATCAAAAAAGCTATTGACAACTAGTCTTCAATTTGATATAATAAGTACAAAGTTATACTTATGCTTAAAACTCTAGTAAGGAGAAAATCAGATGAAATACGTTTCACCAATCTTTGAAGTTGTAGCACTTGAGACTAAAGACATTATCTGTGCTTCAGCTACAAATCCTCTTGTTACACCAGGTGTAGTTTACAAGGGTAATGACAATGCTGCTATTGAAGCTGCACAAAATGCTCAGCTCATCAAAGAAGAAGATGCTGAGACAGGCGAATTAAAGACTACTGGTGTATCAGTATCAGTAAGCTTTAACAACCTATTTAAATCAGGTAATTGACTTTTGATAATTTTAAAAAAGCCACACGTTGTGTGGCTTTTGGTCGTTAAATAAAATAGTTCTAGCGGTTATGATAAAAAGCAGTATCGTTTTGATACTGCTTTTAAAATTTTAAAGGCTTGAAATAAGTATAAAAACATATAAAGCAACAAAAAAGACGGCACATAATAAAGTACCGTCTTGATTTATTATAGCTTTGTTACTGCTTCGGCAATTTGGATTGTGCTTGTAGCAAGTGGAAAAACAGTAGTGAAGCCATAGAATTAAGCGAGAAAATAATGAGAAAATTTTGGTGCGAAAGGAGGCGGTTATATAAGAATATAACAACGACGACAATCCAAAAGTTGCCATTATTTGCCGAATAAAATATGGCAGAGCACTGTTTTGAAGCGTAACCCTTTCTAACTTGGTCGCCACAGCACCATAGGGTAATTGCGTTATCGAATACAAGGTTTATCTTTGATAATAAAAGACGGCACATAAAGTACCGTCTTGATTTATTATAGCTTTGTTACTGCTTCGGCAATTTGGATTGCGTTTGTAGCGGCACCCTTTCTAACCTGGTCTCCGCAGCACCATAGGGTAATTGCGTTGTCGAATACAAGGTCGTCTCTGATTCTGCCAACATAAACTAGGTCTTGGTCAGATGTTACAAGAGGCATTGGGTAAAGCTTGTTTTCGTTATCATCGTAAAGCTTACAACCATCGCTCTCGCTAATAGCCTTTTTAACCTCATCAACTGTTAGCTTGTTCTCTGTGAGGACAGTAACAGAAATAGAGTGTGAGCGAACAACAGGAACTCTTACACAAGTGCAAGTAACCTTTAATTCCGGCAAGTGGAGAATTTTTCTACCTTCGTTTTGCATCTTCATTTCTTCACTTGTGTAGCCATCATCGTTAAATCCACCGATTTGAGGAATTACGTTTTCAGCGATTTGGTATTGGAACACCTCGCTCTTAACCTCGCCACCCTCAAGAAGTGCCTTTGTTTGAGCACGGAGCTCAACAGGACCACCAGCACCGGCACCGCTTGTTGCTTGGTAGGTTGAAGCAATCATGCCCTTAATTTTTGATAGCTTGTTGATTGCATTTACAGCAACTAAGGTGATAATTGTAGAGCAGTTAGGATTTGAAATAATACCTTTATTCTTCTTAACATCCTCTGCATTGATTTCAGGAACAACAAGTGGAACATCGTCGCACATACGGAAGGCACTAGAGTTATCTACAAATACAGCACCTGCCTTTACAATATCAGGAGCAAGCTCCTTAGCAATAGCGTTTGAAGCAGCACCAAGAACAATATCAAGTCCCTCAAATGCGCCAACCTCAGCTAGCTTAACCTCAATTTCTTGTCCCTTGAAAGGAAGCTTCTTGCCGACACTGCGAGCACTTGCTAAAAGTCTTAGCTCGCCAAGTGGGAAGTTTCTCTCCTCAAGAATTTTCATCATTTCACGTCCTACGGCACCTGTTGCGCCTAGGATACCAACATTAAATGTTTTCATTATTCTTCTACCTCGCTTAAGTTGTATAAAACTCGAATTGTTTTCTTAAAGTTTCTGTCGTTTACACCAATTATGATGTTAATTTCGTCAGCACCCTGCTCAATCATCTTAATGTTGATATCATTTTCACCAAGTGCTGTAAATATCTTTCCGGCAATACCAATGTTAGAAGCAAGCTTTCTACCAACAATGGCAATCAAGCTAATCTCGTTGTCAATTTTTATTGAGTCCGGAGTTAGCTTTTCGTTAAGAGCTGCAATAATCTCGTGCATACGGCTTTCAATGTGTGATGAAGCCACAACAACAGAGAAGCTATCGATACTGCTTGGAATGTGCTCGATAGGAATTTCAAAACGCTCGAACACCTCGAGTGCACGTCTTACATAGCCAATCTCGTCATTCATCTTGCTCTTTGCAATAGTGATAATAGAGAAGTTCTTCTTGCCGGAAATACCGGTAATGAAGTGCGATGTCTTGCTTTCCTCCTCCTCATCAAAGCTTTCCATAATAAGAGTACCACGTGCGTCCATATCGTTTGTGTTCTTAATATATAAAGGAATGCTCTTTTGTCTAACAGGGAATACGGTTTCCTCGTGAAGCACGTCAGCACCCATATATGAAAGCTCACGAAGCTCAGCAAATGTAACGTTTTCAATAGGTCTTGGGTTATCAACAATACGTGGGTCAGCAGTCATAATTCCACTAACGTCTGTCCAGTTTTCATACATATCAGCATTGATAGCAGCAGCTGCAATCGCACCTGTGATGTCAGAACCACCACGAGAGAAAGTCTTGATGTTTCCATCAGGTGTAGCACCATAGAAGCCCGGAATAACAATTCTAGGATTGTTTTCAACAATGTCTGAAAGATTTTTGTATGAACGATCAAAGTCAACCTTACCGTTGAAACCAAATACAAGCCAGCTAGCACTGTCAACAAATGTATAGCCAAGATATTCAGCCATAAGTCTTGCGTTTAAGTATTCGCCTCTTGATACAATATAGTCAACGCTTGTTTTCTTGTTAAGACCTGATGCAATCTTGTCAAATTCGTATTCAAGATCCTGCTTCAAACCACAGCCATTGTAAATCTCACGATATCTTTCCTTGATTTTTTCAAACATATCGTCAACGCCTATGCTATATTTGATGTGTGCATGACATACATAAAGCAGGTCAGTAACCTTAATATCCTCTTTAAATCTTTTGCCCGGGGCTGAAACAACAACAACCATTCTTGACTTGTCAGCCTCGATAATTTTCTTAACCTTAGCAAAGGACTCGGCAGAAGCTAGAGATGAACCACCGAATTTTACTACCTTCAACATAAATTATTCCTCAATACCCGCGAAAAATGCAAGCGGATCGCTTTCTAAAATAGATTTTGCAAGTGAGTGCATAGCACTTACCTTCATTTTATTAGTAATAATATAATAAGATGAACCAACACACTCGTAGCTATCAATAATGTCGCTACTTGGAAGTGTATTTGCTCTTAAATAATATTTTCTTTCACATTTATCATTGTCAACAGAGACACTCTTGTTTAATTTATATGTCTCACGAGCACCGTTGTATATATCAATAACGTCAGATGCAAGAGCGTGTCCTGTTGGATATTTGCCGGCACCTTGTCCAAAGAAGGAAAGACGACCAACACTGTTACCAAACAATGAAATTATATTAAAGTTTTTGTTTACATTTGCCTCAAGTGATGCAAGGGAGAGAAGCACAGGCTCGACAAAGCAAGAAATAGTATCATCATTTCTTACGCCAAAGCCCATATATCTTACTGTTTTACCAAGCTTTTCACTAATATAGTCTATGTCGCTTTTTGTAATATTGCGAAGAGAGAAGATATCAACATCGTTTTCCTTAACGGTTGTATCAAATGCGATAGATGATGAAATTGCAGTTTTTCTTGCAACATCAAGACCATCAATATCAGCAGAAGGATTTGCCTCAGCATATCCAAGTGCTTGAGCTTCCTTTAATACATCACCAAAATCACGACTGTCTGTAATCATAGCATCTAAAATAAAATTTGTAGTACCATTCATAATACCCATTATTTTAGAAACCTCGTCGCCACGGAGTGTACGCTTTAGGTTGTAAAGCCAAGGAATACCACCGCCGACAGCAGATGTGAAGCGAAGAGTAACATTGTTTTTACAAGCAAGGTCGTGTAGCTCGTCATAATACTCACAAATCAAATGCTTGTTTGAGCTAACAACGTGCTTGCCGGCTTTAAGTGCCTTTACAACAAATGTATGTGCAGGTTCAAGACCGCCAATAGCCTCAGCAACAATCTTTATATCCTTATCATTTAAAATATCATCGTAGTTTGCGGTCAAAGCATCACCTAGCTCATCGTGTGGGCGAATATCAAGAACCTTCTTAACCTTGTATCCACTTTTGTTAAGAATTTCATATGCGCCGGAGCCGACAACACCGTAACCGAGTATTGCGATTTCCATACAAATTTTGTCCTTCCCGAGAAAAAATTCAAAAAAATTTGTTTTTATTTCAAAAACACTTGTTTTTCTATGAAAAATAGTGTATCATATATTAAAGAAAAAATCAAGAGGTATTTTAAAAAATGTTTTACTTAAGTACAAGAAATAATAAAATTTCTAAAGCACCATCAGAGGCAGTGCTCGAGGGCATAGCAAAAGATGGTGGATTATATATGCCAAAGAGCTTTGACGGCTGTGCTTTCCCTATGGAAAAGCTTACAAAAATGTCAAACAAGGACATCTCTGCAACAGTAATATCACTACTCTTCAAGGGCGACAAAATGCTTGAAAACAAGGATGGAGAATTTGCCGGTGCATATGAGCTTGTATCAAAGGCTTACGACGGCAAGTTTGATAATGAGGATTTTGCTCCACTTGCAAGTGTAAACGGTGCATATGTTATGGAGCTATATCACGGACCAACCTGTGCGTTTAAGGATGTTGCACTTCAGCTCCTACCTCAATTAGTGTCTGCTGCTAAAAAGTCAACAGGCGAAAAGGATGAGATAGTTATCTTAACAGCTACAAGTGGAGACACAGGCTCAGCAGCACTTTCAGGCTTTTCAGGAGTTGATGGCATTAAAATAATCGTATTCTATCCAAGAAAGGGCATAAGTGCAGTTCAAGAGCGTCAAATGGTATCAGTTGACGGCAAAAACACTTGTGTTTGCTCAGTTGGTGGTAACTTTGACGATGCACAAAGCGGTGTAAAGAACATATTCGCTAATCTTAAATTGCCAGAGGGAGTTAAGCTCTCAAGTGCTAACTCTATAAATATAGGTAGACTTGCACCTCAGGTTGCTTACTATTTCAAGGCTTACCGTGATTTACTACTTAATGGCGAGATTAAAATGGGCGATAAGGTGAACTTTGTTGTTCCAACAGGTAACTTTGGTGATATACTCGCCGGCTACTTTGCAAAGAAAATGGGACTTAGCGTTGGTAAGCTTGTTTGTGCATCAAATACAAATAAGGTGCTTACAGATTTCTTTGAAAATGGTGTTTACAACAAAAATAGAGATTTCTATATTACAAATTCACCATCTATGGACATTCTTATTTCCTCAAATCTTGAAAGACTTCTATATCTAACCTGCGGTGCTGAAAAGTGTGCTGAGTATATGGCACAGCTCAAGGAAAATGGTCAGTACAAGCTTACAAAGGAAGAGCTTGATAAGATAAAGAGCGAGTTTGATGCCGGCTTTACAGATAACGAGCAAACTATAAAAACAATCAAGGACGTGTACGAAAAACACGGATATTTGATGGATACACACACAGCAGTTGCGTGGAATGTGTATGAAAAATGGCTAAAGGAAAGTGGCAACACCGATAAAACAGTAGTCCTCTCCACAGCATCCCCGTACAAGTTCTCAAACAGCGTTATGAATGCACTTGGCAAGGAGTACGAAAACGAGTTTGACGCTCTTAATAAGCTAAACGCATACACAGGTGCAAAAATTCCTAATTCTCTAGTTAATATCGAAAATAAGGCAGTGTTCCACAATGTAACCGTTGAAAAGGACGATATGCTCACTTTCGTTGATAAAATGGTAAATACAAAGATCTGGCATAAATAAATTAAAAAGAGGTTTGTTATGAAAAGTAAATATTTACTTGTAGACAAGGAAATTTTACCGGAGTGCTATTTAAAGGTAATGGAGGCAAAGGAGCTTTTGCTTAGCGGCAAGGCAAAGGATATTACTGAGGCATCAAAAATTATCGGTATTGCAAGAAGCACATACTATAAGTATAAGGATTACGTTTTTTCACCAAATGCAGACACAGAGTGCCGTAAAGCGGTGATTTCATTCTCGCTTTACCATAAATCCGGCATTCTATCAGAGGTACTTAATAAGCTTAGTGAAAGAGGGGTAAACATCTTGACAATTACTCAAAATTTGCCGGTAAATCAAAGAGCAAATGTAGTAATTTCAATGGATGTATCACATGTTGTTGGCGATATAAACACACTTCTTGATGAACTTGGCTCAATTGATGGAGTATCATCAACAAAGCTACTCGCAATTGAATAATTACAAGGGAGTTATCTCCCTTTTTTTATTGACATTGTAGTAAAATTGTGGTAAAATTATATGACAAATAATCAGGAGGCAAATATGAAAAAGATTATTCTATTTATTTCTTTAGCTTTAAGTGCTATTTTAGTGCTATCCTTTACTGCTTGTAATATAGGTGGCAATAAAAACACAAACAGCCAAACGGAAACAAATACTAATATTACTAACACTAATACAGGTGCGACTGATAGTAATACAAACACAAATACAAACACAAGCACCAATAATACTATCTGCACAGAGCATACATTTGATAGCTGGACAATATCTAAGCAACCAAACTGTGTAGGCATTGGCGAGGAAAAATCAACCTGTACTGTATGTGGAGTAACCGAAACAAGAGAAACACAGAGTGAAACAAAGGGAAGCTGTGAATATACTCTTTGGGCAACAGCACTCTCTGCAGGATGCACAGAAGAAGGAATTTCTGCTCGTATTTGCAAGGTTTGCAACGACATTCAAACAAAGAAAATACCAAAAATTGAACATACGGAAGAGGATTGGACACCAACAACTCCGGCAACATGCCTTGAGGATGGAATTGACACCTGTAACTGTCGTTGTGCTGAAACAAGAGTTAGCGAAAAGCTCGGCCACAACTATGATATTCTCCCTGGTGAAGCACCAACAGATACATATATGGGACACACAACCTATTGGACCTGCACGAGATGTAAAATGGAAAGCGCAATGTACGATGTTGATACACTTGATACTGTTTCAAATGTAGCAAGTGGTGCTAAATTCTCACATAATGCACCGGAGGGACACTGGGCATTCCAACCAGATAAATATCTTGTTGACGGTAAGGAAAACACAGGTACATATTCACCAAAGGGACAAAACTATTCTATCTTTATGGACTATAATTATGAGCTATATGTAACATCATTTAAGATAGTTTGTAATGGTGGAGGAACATTGTCCTCCGGCTCGACAGATTTTGTTTATAATGTTAGCAATTTGGAAATCATATTTTGGGATTCAACGGGAAAAGCAGTTTATACTACCGGTCAAGTAAATACATCAAAGCTTGAATATGTAGAATGTCAACCAAATGTTTTCGCATCAAGAATTGAGATTAAACTAGCAGAACCATCGAATAGCTGGGGAACAGATTTCCTTTGGGAGGTATATGTATACGCTCCAAAAACACTTGCTTCAACTGAAGAATAATTAAAGGGCACATATGTGTCCTTTTATTATAGTATTATATATTGACATTTTATATAAAAAGTGATAGAATATAAATGCAAATAAGTGCAAATTGCACTAAAATTAGGAGATATTATGAAAAAACGCATTTTAGCTATTCTAGTAGCTGTATTGTGTGTAGCATTCGTTTTATCCTTCGCTTCCTGTAATGGCGGTGGAGATGACAAAAAGGATTGCACCGAGCATACATACGGTGAGTGGACAACAGTAACTCCTGAGTCCTGTACAGAAAAGGGCTTGGAAAAGAGAGTTTGCTCTAACTGTTCATTTGAGGAAACTAGAGAAATTGAAGCATCACATAACTGGAAATCTTGGGAGACAACAACTCCTGCAACATGTCTGGTTGACGGCGAAAAGACAAGAGAGTGCCGTGAGTGTGACGCAACCGAAACAGAAGCAATAAAGGCTCAAGGA
>JAGAMD010000015.1 GCA_017624905.1 Clostridia bacterium
TATCTCAAGCGTACAAACTGAGACAAGAGTAGATGGCAAAGCCGTTCTTACATGGTCAAAATCTAAAAATGATACAGCTCTTGCTAACGTATTTAACGGCAAGGTTGAGGGCGATATGATTTTGTATTCAGCAGAATACGCGCCGGTAATCGACTTTAATTCAATGGGAGGCAAGGAAGTAAATTCAATAGTAAATCGTGCAGGTAACACAATCTCTCTCCCAACACCAAAGCGTGAAAATTATACCTTTATGGGCTGGTTTGATACTGCAGGCAATAAGTTTGAAGCAACTGCAATGCCTGAAAACAGCCTAACACTAAACGCAAAATGGCAAGCAAACATTATGCTCAACGAAAACGGTGGCACAGACGTACAAGACATCACAGCCCCAGTTGGCGAGCCAATCGAGCTACCAACACCTGAAAGAGCAGGCTACATCTTCGCTGGCTGGTATGACGCAAGTGGCAACAAGTACGAAAACAAAGCAATGCCTGAAAATAGCATTGTACTAACTGCGAAGTATTGGGCTATTAAAAATGAAAGCATTACCTTAATTGATGCTACTACTGTTTCTGATGCAACGAGAACTGCTCCTGAATTTCCAAATAATACCGATTATGATGCATGCGAATTCGTTGAAGTTATTGATTTATCTAAAAACTTTAATAAAGATATTAAAAACATAAAAATAACTGCTCACTATAAGGCTAAACCTGAAATAAATACTACCAACAAATTAAGCTTGGATTTATCTTATTATGCACAACCAGTTGCAAGTGATGCTTATTTAATGTGGCACACACAAGAAATTTTTACTAACTATTCTGAAGAATATACCATTTTTACAAGAGAAACAAATTTGGAATTAACATCAAATGTAATATATGTATGTATATGGAATCAATATACACTCTCAAAAAGTTCGTCTAGATATGCAACAGATTTGACCGACTTCTGGGTAGAAATCGAATACCCAGACACATCAGTGCTATATTAATGGAGAAAGAAAATGAAAAAGAAATTATTTATATTTTCCATAATAGCTGTGCTAATTGTATTTTTGGTAGTACTTACATCTTGTGGTGAGGACGATAACTCCAATACCAACACAAGTACGCAAGATACACAGGAATACACAATCCAGTACACTGATGATACCGGAGTGCAAAAGCTCACAGTTAAAGGTGGAGAGCAATATGCGTTAAAAGTAATACCGGAGCGTAACGGCTATGAGTTTACTGGCTTATTCGACTCACCATCCGGAGGAACACAGTATATAAGCGCACAGGGAACATCCTTGTCTAAATTTAATGATAAAAAAGATATAGTATTATTCCCACAATTTAAAGCAAAGGAATACAAATTATATCTAGATTACCAAGGTGCTCCTGTTACACAATCACGTGAAATAGAAGTAAGCTATGATTATGAGCTAAAATCATTACCACTTGATTTGAAAATTGAAAATATGGTTTTTGTAGGTTGGTTCACAGAGCCAAATGGAGAAGGCAACCAAGTAGCTAACGCAAACGGCACAATCTCCAAAAATGCAAAAATAACCGAAAAGACATTTGATTTAACCGAGCCGGATGGCTATATTACACTCTATGCGTATTTTAAAACTGTAGAGCATACAGTTACATTTTATATTGGCTCAAGCTCACTTCCGGAGGAAGTAAAGGTTGAACACGGCACATACATACAAGAAATACAAATTGACGCTGAGGAAGAAGGCAAAAAGGTGTTATCTTGGTCAAAGACAAAGAATGACACCACAAAATCAAATATTTTCGAGGGTAAGATACTCGAGGATATGATTCTTTATTCCTGTGAATTTGCTCCATATATTGAGTTTGAAACAAATGGTGGAGAAGCGATAAATAATATTATTGCTCCGGCAGGACAAGATATTTATTTACCAACAGCGTATAGAAACAACTATAAATTTATGGGCTGGATCGACAAGGATTCAAATCCATATACAAATGAAACAATGCCTAGCGAAAACATAAAGCTAACTGCCGTATGGCAACCAATGCTCGTTTTCGATGAAACAGGCGGAGATGATGTTGTAGACATTGCCCTTAACGAGGGAGAAGAGCTTGAATTACCGGCTACACAAAAGGCAGGATATATCTTTGCTGGCTGGTACACACAAGACAATGTCAAGTTTATTGAAACTAAAATGCCATCTACCTCTGTTGTATTAAAGGCAGGCTGGTACAAGGAGCAAAGCAGGAGCTTTATCATCCAAGATCGTACTTGGACAAAAGATTTGAATCTTTCCGCAACTATTGATTTTAGTAGCTATTTTAACACAAGTGAAGAGCAAACAATTAAGGTATATTGTTATTTCAATATAGCAACAAAGAATCCTAATATAGTAAACAGCCTTACTCTTAATTTCTATGAGGTTGGCGTAGTTACCGAAAACATAGGCTCAGAAAAGATTAATGATTTAACAAAAGCACATCAAACCTACGAGTTTACAAAGGTGTTTACTGTAAATGACGATGTTACAATATCACTAAGTAATTCAAACTGCACTATGTATGACTGCTATTATACAGTTTACTATGCAAATATGAACACACTATATTTCTAATCACACAAGGAGAAAAAATGAAAGCATTAAAATTAATACTAGTATTTGTATTGTTATTTTCTGCACTTTTTGTCCTTGGTGCATGTGGAGAAGATAATAATAGTGACAATACACCAATTGACCCCGATAAAGTATTCAATATTCAATATATTAATAATGAAGGACTTCAAACAATAAAGGTTAAGCATAACACAGCCTTTTCAATCGACAATCTACCATCAAAGCAGGGCTATGATTTCTTAGGCTATTTCGATAGCGAGGAGGGTGGCACACAATACGTTGATGCGTTAGGAGGCTCTCTTTCAAGCTTTACTGACTACAAGGATATGGTGCTTTATCCACGCTTTAAGGCGGAGGAATATATAGTCAGCCTTGATTATCAAGGTGCTAGTGGTAGCATAAATGAAATTAAAGTAAGTTATGATTCTATCATTTCATCCTTACCAATGGATGCAACAATGACAAATAAGACCTTTGTAGGATGGTTTACTGAGCCAAATGGCAAAGGCACACAAATAGCTGATAAATATGGTGTTATTACAAAAAATGCCAAGGTTACAGCTAATAAATTTGACCTAACCGATGAGGACGGATATATTTATCTCTTTGCTTATTTTAAAGCCCAAGAGCATACTGTTTCCTTATATATCGGCAACAATCCTATACCTGAGGAAATAAAGGTTGAGCACGGTACACATATAAGCGAAATACAAACAAAATCAAGAGTAAATGGTAAAGCAGTGCTTACCTGGTCAAAGCAAAGGAATGATACTACACAATCTAGCATTTTTAATGGCAAAATTGAAAATGATATGATTCTTTATTCCTGTGAGCTAGCTCCTATCATAGAGCTTGACTCAAACGGCGGTAGTGAGGTATCAGCTATAATTGCAAAAGCAGGTGATACTATCTCGCTCCCAACACCAAAGCGTGATAGCTATAAGTTTATCGGCTGGGTTGATTCAACAAACAAGGTATTTGATAGCACAACAATGCCACAGGAAAACCTCAAGCTAAAAGCAAAGTGGCAGGCTATGATTATCTTTGATGAAAACGGTGGAGAAGAGATAGAAGATATCTCCGAGGCAAGAGATACAATAATCACCTTGCCAATCCCACAAAAAGAAGGCTATATCTTTGCAGGCTGGTATGATGTAAACAAAGCAAAATATGAAACCTCAAAAATGCCAAGTGAAAGCATTAATCTAAAAGCAGGCTGGTATAAAGAGGTTAGTAAGACTGTTAATGTTAGTTATAAGTATCGTCGGGAATGGTACGATGATGGTCGCATAGATTGGAGTTATCCTAGTTTGGGATATTGGTATGAGGATTATCCTAAATCATTTTGTTGCGGACATTTAAAAATATTTTTTAACGATACCTTCGCAGACAATAAATATAGAACCGTTAGAATAGATTGGAACTTTGTTATACATACAGCGGACCCAAATGCTTCTAATAGTGTTTATGTTGATTTTTATAGTGAGAAAAAGGAAAGCACATTATATCTTTTAGACACTGAAGTATTTAGTGATCTAACAAAGGATACTAAAACATATAAATACACAACAGATTTTTATATTTGTGATGATTTTTATGTTAGCTTTTATGATCCAACTGATTCTGATAAAGTCTATGTAACACAAGTATACTACACTATGTACTACGCTGATGAAACAACCTTGTATTTATAATGGTGATAATTATGAAAAAGAAGTTATTTATATTTTCCATAATAGCTGTGCTAATTGTATTTATGGTAGTACTTGCGTCCTGTGGTGATAAGAAAAATAACAATACAGATACAGCAAACAAATATTCAATCCAATATGCAGATGATACAGGGACACATGTTATTGATGTTGGAGTAGGCGAAGTATATTCAATTGAGAGCATACCTCAAAAGACAGGCTATATATTTAAAGGTCTTTTTGACCAAGAGGAGGGCGGAACACAATATGTTTCCAAAACAGGAACCTCAATTGCACCCTTCAAAGACAACGGAAGCATTACGTTATATCCACAATTTGAGCCAAAGGAATACAAGATAATACTTGATTATCAAGGTGCACCTGTAACAGGCATAAGAGAACTAATGGTAAGCTATGATACAGAAATACCAAGCCTACCTATTGACTTAGCTATTCAAAACAAAAACTTTACAGGCTGGTACACAGAAAAGGATATGGGAGGCACACAAATCGCCGACGAGTATGGAATCTTGCCTGACAAAAAGCTTTTAAAGGATGATATATTTGATATTACCAATAAAAACGGATATATCTATCTATATGCAGGTTTTGAGTATGAAAAATACAATGTTACTCTTTACATAGGAGACAATCCAACACCTGAAAAGGTTGTTGTAGAATGGGGAACAGATATTTCAACTATACAAACAAATACAAAAGTAGATGGCAAAGCTGTTCTTTCCTGGTCCAAATACAAGGGAAGCTCCTCAACATCAAATATTTTTGTCGGTCCAATTGAAAGCGATTTAGTGCTTTATTCCGCAGAGCTTGCACCAATCATTCAATTTGATGAAAACGGTGGAAATGAGGTTGGCGATATAGTAGCAAAATCCGGTGCTCCTATCTCCTTGCCATCAGTAAGCAAGAAAAATTATACCTTCCTTGGTTGGTATGATGCGAACGGAAACAAATTCGAAGCAACAGCTATGCCTGAAAACAGCATATCCTTAGTTGCTAAATATCAAGCAAACCTTGTGCTAAATGAAAATGGTGGTACAGAGGTTGATGATATTACAGCTCCGGCAGGTGAGACAATCGAGCTACCAACACTTGAAAGAGAAGGCTATATATTTGCTGGTTGGTATATTGGAGACCAAGAATATACCGACACCAAAATGCCAGCAGAAAGCATTGAGCTAGTAGCAAAGTATTATGAAATTAAAAAAGATCGATTTGTTGTCATTTCTGAAACGACATATCTATATCGACAAGATCACGCACCTCAAATATTAGGTGAACATATCGATTTAAGCTATCTATATGAAAAAGGCGTTAAAAATGTAAAAATAACTGAACACCATGAATCATATACCGAAAATTTAGGTGGTGAAAGAGGGAAAATATATATTTCATTCTATTCAGAGCCTGTGGCATCTGATGCTACTAAGGTTTGGGAATGCGTAGATGTTCATCAAAAGGTAGGAGAATACGAGTCGTACACCAATTCTACTACCATAGAATTAACAAGCGAAATATTACATTTAGCATTTTGGTCTGCTTTTGACAGCTCACGGGTACACTGGAAAAACTTCTGGGTAGAAATCGAATACCCAGACACTTCCGTTCTTTATTAATATTGATGGAGAGATAACATGAAAAAGAAACTATTTATATTTTCCATAATTGCAGTGCTAATTGTATTTATGGTAGTACTTGCATCCTGTGGTGATAACGGTGGTGGAAATACCAATACAAACACCTCTTCAGACGTGCAAGAATACACCATTCAATATACAGATAATACTGGCAATCATACAATCACTGTAAAAAACGGTGATGTATATTCGCTAGAAAGCATCCCAAGTAAGACAGGCTATACCTTTAAGGGCTTGTTCGACCTTGAAGAGGGAGGAACACAGTATGTTTCCGCAACTGGCAACTCAGTTTCTCCATTTACGGACAATAAAAATGTTACATTATATCCTCAATTTGATGCTAAAGAATATACGATAATCCTCGACTATCAAGGTGCTGAAGCAACTGGTACAAGAGAAATAGTAGTAACCTATGATTCATTTATCGGTGCATTACCAACTAATTTGTATGTACAAAACAAGAATTTCACAGGTTGGTACACCGATAAGGATATGAGTGGAACACAAATCGCCGACTCAAATGGTGTATTACCAGATAAAAAGCTAGTAAATGAGGAAAACTTTGACTTATCAAACAAAAACGGCTACATATATCTATATGCTGGTTTTGAGTATGAAAAATACACTTTGACCTTGTATATAGGTAATAGCTCCGTGCCTGAAGAGATAACAGTAGAGTGGGGCACATACATCTCAAGTGTACAAACAGAAACACGTGTAGATGGCAAAGCCGTTCTTACATGGTCAAAAAACAGAAACGACACTTATTTAACAAATGTTTTCGATGGTAAAATCGAAAGCGATATGATTCTTTATTCCTGTGAATATGCACCTGTAATTGATTTTGATTCAACAGGTGGAAATAAGGTTAACTCGATAGTTGCCAAAGCAGGAGATACAATTACTATTCCAACTCCAGAGCGTGAAAATTACAACTTTGTTGGTTGGTTTGATACAAACGGCACACAGTTTACATCTACTACAATGCCAGAAAACAGCTTGAAGCTTAACGCAAAGTGGCAACCAATTATTCTTTTAAACGAGAATGGTGGCACAGACGTTAATGATATATCAGCAATAGTCGGAGAGGTAATTGAGCTACCAACACCAAAGAGAGATGGATATGTTTTTGCAGGTTGGTATAAGGATGGGGAAAGAATTGAAATATCAACCATGCCGGAAAATAGCATTACTTTAAGTGCAGGATGGTATGCGGAGAAAATAATTTCTAAAACTGTTTATAATGGTGGAGCTTCATCCTATAAGTATAGTGGATTATCTTCACCAAGCATAAATAGCCCCTTGTGCTTTACATTAGACTACAGAGATTTAATTGGTGATGATGTTGATTTAGATAAATTAACCTTTGAATTTACTGTAGAAATGAGTGCTGGAATTAATATTGATGAAATTCTTGTAGATTGCTATAACAATAAAACATTTTCAGAAGATACAAAGCTGTTTAGCGAATCGTTTACAGAATTGTCCACAAATTATTACGCATATACATTTGAGCAAGAGTTAGATAAAAGCGATATCGTTTATATCTGCTTTTACACTCCAAGCGGTAGCAACACAAACAATAGTGATAATGTTATGCGAATTTGTAAACTAACATATAACATTTATTCTATTGATGGCAATGTAGTTTTTGATTAATTTAGCTCAACAAAAAAATTTATATATTTTGGAGGAAAAACAATGAAAAAGAAAGTACTTTTAGTCATTCTTACAGTAGTATTATTGGCTGTTAGTGTTATCGTTTCTGTCAGCTGTGGCAAGGACGAGGTTGAGGCACTATACAAGCCAACTAATGTAACATATGACGGTGCAAGACTTACTTGGCAAAAGGTTGACCTTGCTGAGTATTACACTGTATCAATTAACGGTGGCGAGGAAAAGCGTGCAAACGCACCTTACTACAATTTTGATGCAAAGGGAGAAGAGTTTGATGTAACAGTTAATGCTGTTATTGATGGCAAATCTCATGGTGAAACACATCACTTCACACCACTCGAATCCATTGAGCAAATTTATATAGCTGATGATGGTACACTCACTTGGGAAGCAATGACAACAAGTGTTTCTTACAGAATTAGCGTTAACGGTAAAGTGCTTGATACAGATTTAGATGTAGCAGAGTACAAGCCGGAGCCTGGTAACAACAGAATTAAAATTCGTCCTGTAGTTTCAGGTGATAATAGCTACTATTCATATTGGAGCGATGAGGTTCAAATTTACATAAACTCAGCTCCAAGCAACATTAACTACGATGGTGAAAACCTAACATGGCTTGGTAATGCTTCAAGCTATGAAATCAACGCAAATGGCGAGAAAATAACTGTTCAAGGCAACAAGTATGCACTCGTATCAGGCAATCATGATTTCACAGTAGAAATCAAGGCTATTGGCGACCATACTGCTACATTTGATTCAGAAGTAGCAAGTGAAACCTTCTACTATCTAAAGCCAGCAGCAGATTTTGCAGTTGAGAATGGTATTCTACTATGGACACCTGTTGAAAATGCTGACGGATACACAGTTAGAATTAATGGTGCTATCCAACCAACAAAGGTAACAGAAGCAAAATATGAAAGCCTAAAGGCAGGCTCTAGCCTTGAGGTTGAGGTTATCCCTTATAAGAATGAGGGCAAATTCTTCTCTGTATGGTCAGAGAAGCAAACAATTTATCTACTTGAAGCTCCTACAACAATTTGGAACGCAGACCTTGAGCTAGACGGCGAGGCGAATAACAACCTTGTTTGGGACCTAGTTGACGGAGCAGTAGGCTACGTTGTTGAAATCGAAAAGGACGGAACAGTTCTAATTAACGAATCACTTCCTAGCACACAAATGGCATTTGCTTATGCATATCTTGATGCTGGTAAGTATAGCGTAAGAGTAAAGGCAGTAGCAGAGGTTGGCTCTGATTACTATGACTCTAAATTCTCACAAGACATTGATGTTATCAGACTAGAAGCACCAAAGGCAGACGGAAACAGCTACATCACAAGTGATGCAAGCGACCTAGCAAAGGGCTTCACAGTTAAATATCAAGGCGTTACTGGTGCAACAGGCTATCAGCTTTACAAGGATGGCGCACTACTTGAAGGTAAGTTCTCAACTGTTCTTTCAATTAGCGACAATGACGTTTCAGATGATTCAGTAACAGCAGAGCAAAACTACACATACGTATTAAGAGCTATGGGTGGAGTAAAGACAGTTAATGGTAAAACAACAGTTGCACTTTCCTCACTCACAAGTGAATCACTATCATTTAATATTACAGTTCTCCCAATGCCAACTAACCTTGCTATGTCAGGATTTACAGCTAGCTGGGGAGCAGTAAATGGTAACAATGGTTATTCAATTAAATATGGCGGTAACGCATACGGAGCTACACAAACCTCTTATGACCTTTCAACACTAAACGCCGGTACATTTGATGTTAGCGTATGTACAAAGGGTAACGGAGGTGCTACACTTGCTTCTAACTACACAGCTCCATTGGTAGTTGAAAGATTAAGATGCCCAACAAACATTAAGATTTCATATGGTACAGGCGATGGTCAGCTTCTATTTGATGCAGTTGCAAACGCAACAAGCTATGCAGTTTATCTAGACCTAAGCACACAAGCTCTTCCGGAAAATGCATTTGATAATATGTATCAATACATCAGAGAAGACGGTACAGTTCTTAGCATGGTAGCAGTTGCTAACAAGTACAATGATCTTGGCACAATCTACTATATGACATCACAAGCATCACCAACACAACAATTTATCAGACTTGCAGCTCCGCAGTTCCCAGAGGGCGCATTTGCAAACAGTGTAGAGCTTCAATGGAATGCATCTGATAACATTAACACAGCAGAATACACACCAACCTATGAGGTATGGCTCGACAACATCGCTCAAACAGGCGGTGAGCAAAATGGTACAAGATTCAATATCGAATACCTAGCCGGTGGTTCAACATATACCTTTAAGGTAAAGGCTAAGGGTAACGATACAAAGTACCTTGATAGTGAATTTTCTGTTGATATCGACATTTATAAGCTAGCAACTCCACAACTAAAGATTGAAAACAACCAATATACATGGAACAACGTTACAAATGCAAGCTCTTATGTTCTTATGATTGATGGCAAGAGAGTAGATAATGAAGCACACGTTTCTGGCTCAAAGAACTACTACACACCAAACTATACCACAATCGGTAAGCATAAGGTAGAGCTATATGCAGTAGGTGATGGTGGCTACAATACAATCAACAGTGCGACATACACATATGAGCAGGTTGTACAACAGCTTCTAGCTCCGGAAATTTCCTATTCTTATTCAAATGAATCCTTCGTAAATGGTGGCTCAATTATTGTTACAATTACAAAGGAAACAGAGAATAACAACGGATATATTTATGAAATCGCTGGCGAATCTATCTCATCAAATGAGCTTTCAGCTTCAAAGCAAATTGAAAGCACAGGTGCTTACTATGTAAGAACAAAGGCTCTTGGTGGTAAGATTGACGCAAACGAGATTTACTACATTGATTCTCAATTTGCAGGTGGTGGCACAGGCTACCAAATCACTCTTCTTGCTCCTCCAACAGTAGCTTCCTTCTCAATCAACTCTGATGGAGCTATTAAATGGGCAGTAATCTCCGGTTCATACGGCTATGATTACCAAATCGCACTTGATGGTGGTGCATACGGAGAGGTTCTTCACACAGGTACAGCTTCACTCGATCCAATTGACAACTTCCAATCTTATAGAACTATTAAGATTAAGGTAAGAGCAAGTGGTAACGGTGAAAGCGCAATCACATCTGAATGGGTAGAATATACCTGGACAAATCCTAATGCATAATTATGTGGGCGATACTTACTTTTTATGCAGCACAGGTTATAATGACCTTAGGTGCACTTATACTATTTGGCTTTTTAATAGGTCTATGTAATAAGCAATTTTATAAAAACCTAGGTGTTTTAGGTAAGCCTGTGTGCTATATAACAGGATTTTTCGGCACTCCCGTGCACGAATGTGCTCATGCACTATTTTGTCTAATTTTTGGACATAAAATAACAGAAATGAAGCTATTCCAAATCTCCGATGATGGAACTCTTGGCTATGTTTCACACTCATATAACCCTAAAAACTTTTATCATAGGATAGGCAACTTCTTTATAGGAGTTGCTCCTATGCTTGTGATATCAGGTCTTTTATGGCTTCTTTCATACCTTTTAGTTCCGGATATGCTAAGATCAGTAACTATTGAGGTTAATAAAATTGATGCTCTTGGTGGCATAGCTGAAATACTAAAGAGCGTAATCGATATATGCAAAGCAGTATTTTCTCATATGGACGACTTTAGATGGTGGATATTTGTTATAATCGGTATCTTTTTTGCTCTCCATATGACACTCAGCGGAGCAGACATAAAAGGAGCATTGACAGGCATTTGGCTGTTGCTTGGCTTACTTTTGGTAGTAGATATAATTCTTTATCTAATTGGCGTAAATGTAATTCTAAAATTCACACACGCAATTACCACAGTGGCAGGATATTTTATAGGTTTTATGTCCTTGGCGCTTGCCATATCGCTAGTCGCCTTAGGCTTATCCGCAGCAATAGGAAAAATCGTTCAAAAGGTAAAAAAGGTATAAATTTATATGCTAGATGCATTTTTGCATCTAGCATATAACATTAAGGAGAAAAAATGAAAAAGGTATTAAAGCTTTCTTTATTAAGCATTGTATTTATTATTTTACTAATGGTATTTGCTTCTTGTAAAAAAACAACCACTGATTTTGATGGTACATATTATCGTTATACCAAAGGCGAAATCAGCGATGAAGAAACAATTGTTTTAAACAATGGCAAATGGACCAATTCTGAAATGTCGGGCTCATTTAGCATCGTTGATGATAAAATATTCTTTTATGTTGAAGCTGATAAAGAGCAAATGCTTATGATGAGCGGAAAAATTGCAGATGGACAAATTACAATAGGTGATTTGTTTGGATCTAATAATGAAGTAATATATTGTCTTGAAACGAATGTACCAGAATATATACCATGCTGTCACATAAACGAAAATGGTGATTTTGAATGTGATTTATGTGGAGAATTTGTGCAAATGTACACTATTACTCTTGATACAAAAGAAGGTTCCTTTGAGGATGGTAATACAAAGCTAACACTCGTAGGTGTTTCTGGTTCTTCAGTTCCAACAATTGAAAATCCAACACTTGATGGTTATGTTTTTCTTGGATGGTATTCAACAGACGATAATAAATTGACTGATGATATATTGTGGAATAGTGCAAATGCTAAATTCGACGCAAATCTTAATTGCTATGCAAAATGGAAGCTCGACTTTAAAGAATATGAAATAACATATATGCATGGTTATAAAGGGGCTAAAAACAAGGTAGAACAAACAGTTGAGGGACTTGCTACATATGTTCCAGAGCGTAAAGGTTATATCTTTAATGGTTGGCATTATGCAGTTTTAGAGGATGAAAATTATGTTGCAGGTGATAAATTTGATCCTACGATAATTGTAAATTCAGATTTAACACTCATTGCAAGCTGGATAAATCTAGAAGATGTAATTTCAAGACTCTCGTCCCCAAGCATAACTTGTAAGGATGGCGTTTTTAGTTGGGAGCCAATTGATGGAGTTGATTACTATGCTATTGAGTTTTATGATTCAATAGGTGAGAAAATCAATTCAACAACAATAGATTCTGATTCAACTCTTGCTTATACAATTCCACAAGATTATGAAAAGGGAACATATAAGCTAAAGGTAAAGGCAATTGGAAACGGAGAGACAACTGCTACATCAGATTGGAGTAGCTGTTCATATATTCATAAAGAATTGCCAGAGGTTGCGGTACAATTTGATATAAATAGCAACATATTAAGCTGGGCTACATCAGCCAAAGACGTTGTATTTGATATTTATATAAATGGTATATTGATAGATAACGATGTAACATATACACAATGTGATATGAATCAGTATAATGCCGGCTCATATACAGTAAGAGTAACCTCACAAAGAGATAATTACTACTCATCAACAGGTTCAACAAGCTTTGAAAAGCTAAGATTGAAAACACCAGAGGTTGAAACAAGATTAAGAGCTGAAGATTATATGGTCATTATTTGGTTAGATGGGGATGTAAAGGCTGACTCATTTGAATATAGATATGCAGATAGTGAATGGTATTACACTGATGAAAATTCAATCGAAATATCAGCTGATAGTAGTCTTTGGCAAGATGGGAAAATTGAGTTTTCTGTGCGTTCAAAATGTGATGATGCTCAATATATAAATTCATATGTAGCAAAAACAACAATTGTAAAAACTCACGGCTTAACCATAGACAATGAAAATACATCTGCTGGTACTGTAAGTGCAGAAATTACATCTGCACAGTATCCTGTTTATACTGTTACTTATAGCTTGAACCTTGGCAGAGAGGATGACCTTACTTATATAACTCCGTCAAAGGTTTACCATAAGAAGCAATACTACGAATACGGGGACACTTGGGGCTCTCTAAGATATGAGGGCGTCGCTTTCCAAGACGGAGAATACATTTATGTTCTTAAGGGTTGGTATGAAACTCCAAATCCCGATATTGATGCAGAGCCATACGATTTTACAAAAACACTAACAGCTGATATAATTCTTTATGCTCAATGGGCAAAGGTATATTCAGAAACCAAAGCTAATTTCATTGGTTGGGATGACCCATCATCAGGTGGTATTAATGTTGCTCCATCAGGCACATATAGCGACGTGTATTTTATAGCAAGTGAAACTGGTACATTTACTATGAAATATGATGTTTCTTTCTTGAATCAAAACTATTCAAATTGTCTTGATTTGGAATTTTACAATGTAACAAGAGGCAGAACTATCAAATCAAGATCGACTGTATATACAACAGGCTATGGTGCAAACGATCACGAATTAAGCTTTAGCGCTACAAAGGGCGACGTTATTAGACTAAGAGGCTATCCAGTAAATTCAAGATATTATCTAGACTTTACTTATAGCACTAATATGTCATGTACAGAATATAATGACGGAGCATTGGCAGATTCTACTTATCTCGTTCCAACTGAAATTCAAACAGATGGATCTGCAACAAACGCATATGTTGGTACAGAGGTAACCTTAACAGCAACACCTACCGATACAAGCTATGTATTTGATGGCTGGTATGATGGAGATGTCCTTGTTTCAAGTGAATCAACATATACATTCATAATGCCTGATTATGAAATAAAATATACAGCTAAATGGAAAAGTGCTGAATAAGGCATAATCTAAAAATTAAATAAAAAACCACTCAATACCGATTAGGTAAAGAGTGGTTTTTACATTATAAATATTTTTCAATAATTTTTCTCATGTTGTCAACATTTTGCTCCATCAAGGAAACGAGCTTGAATTGAGTTCTGCATCTATCGAGGTTGTGTCCCTCGCGGTGGATTCTAAAATATGTATCACCATTTAAGTGGTCAGTTAAAAATCTAATACCACATTCAAGTGTGAGCATAATTGATGCGTAAGGAAGCAATTCAATTTCAACCTTGGTGAGTGAATCCTTGCACATTGATAGGTATCCTTTAGTAAATGCTTCATAAAGCTCAAGGTCAAAGTCAACAAGGCTCAAATCCTTTTCGTCCTCTGCTGCGTGAGTAGAGCCTGAACGCATAGCATCGCCGAAATCATATAGATATGAGCCCGGCATAACAGTATCAAGGTCGATAACAGTAGTAGGAAGGTTGGTTTCTTCATCAAAAAGAACATTATTTAGCTTTGTATCGTTGTGAGTAACACGAACAGGTAATGAGCCGTCAGCAAGCTTATCAACAAACATATGTGTAAAGCCTTCTCTTGCACGTACAAAAGCAATTTCATCAGCTACCTCACTAGCTCTACCTGAAAGATTATCACTAACAGCCTTTTCAAAATCATTATATCTTGATACAGTGTTATGGAAATTCTTAATTGTTTCAGAAAGCTGAGAGGCGTCAAAATCACTTAGGTCGTTTGCAAATTTACCAAAAGCAATACCTGCCTCGTAAAAATGCTGAGGATTTTCCATTTTTTCAATAGAGAAAGCCTTATCGATATATTTATATATTCTATATACATCACCGTTGTAATTTAGGTATCTTTTGCCCTCAGGTGTAAGCATAAAGTGTAGAGTAGCACGAGCAGGATCTATGCCTTGCATACGAGCCTTAGCTCTTATATGATGAGTAACAGCCTGTATATTATCCATAAGGCCATCAACATCCTTGAAAATGCTTGTGTTTACCTTTTGCAATGTATACTGATTTCTGTCAGTTGTAACTAGAAAGGTAGAATTAATATGACCGTTTCCGAGTGGTGCACAAGAAACAAAATTTTCATTTGGCAAATAAGCCTTAACCACATTTTTGATTTCGTCCATTTTAAACTCCTTAAAAATACTATTAATAAAAAAAGCAATAGACAATGTTGCATTTAATTTATTTTAACATAAAGAAAATTAAAAGTAAAGAAAAATATTGAAAAACAAATAAGAATGTAGTAAAATTATAATAATATAAATATATTTATCAAGATTTTACCAAAAAGGAGAAGAAAATGATAAACAAATCCTTTGAGATTGCAAAAGGTGTTAAGCTTAACTATATAGAAACAGACAAATTTAAAACAAACTATTTTTCATTTAATTTCATAGCTCCACGTAGCAAAAAGACAGCACATTTTAATGCTATGCTTCCGCTAATTTTAATGAGAGCCTGTGAAAAATATCCATCTCAAGCACTTTTAAATAAGCGTCTTCAATATCTATATTCCGGAGATATTTGTGCAAAAAACAGCGATTTTGGTGAATATCAAATATTTGGTATGAAGGCAAATATGCTAAACAACAGATTTACACCTGATACAGATGTAACATATGAGATGGTTGACTTGCTATGTCAAATGATATTCAAGCCTTATCTTGTAAATGGTGCTTTTGACAGTGAGTTTACAAAGGGCGAGAAAATAAACCTGATTGATACAATTGAGGCAGAGGTAAACAACAAGGGACAATATGCTATAAAGCGTTTAATGAGTGAAATGTGCAAGGACGAGGTCTTTGGCATATCATCAACGGGAGAAATTGCAGACGTTGAAAAAATCACGCCTAAATCCCTTTATGAAGCATACCAATATGCACTCAAAAGCTACAAAATAGAGATTTATTTTGTAGGCAGTGCTGATATTGATAGCGTAGCAAATCAATTCAAAGCTTATTTTGAAGGTGTTGAAAGAGCACCAATTGAAATAGAGCCTGTTGCGATTAAAATGAGGGCCGATGAAGCTAAAGAGGTTGTCGACACTGAAAAGGTTAATCAAGGCAAGCTGGTTTTGGGCTTTAGAACAGGCTATCACTATTCACAAAATGAGTATCATCTAATCCAACTGTTTAATGAGGTTTTTGGTGGTTCACCAACAGCAAAGCTATTTACAAATGTAAGAGAAAAAATGAGCCTTTGCTATTATTGTCGCTCTGCAGTCAACCAAAAGACAGGCATTATGGTTGTTTCCTCAGGTATTGAGTCCAAGAACAAGGAAATAGCAAAAAATGCTATTTTGGCTCAGCTTGATATGATGAAAAACGGAGAAATATCCGAGGAAGAATTTGCAAGTGCAAAGAAATCAATTAAAAATGGATATCTATCTGTTTATGATGGTGCCGAGGCTATGGAGGCTTGGTCCTTCTATAGAGGTCTTTGCGGTATTTCAACCACTCCTATGCTTGAAATTGAAAAAATCAATAAGACTACTATAAAGGACATAGTTGATGTATCAAACAAAATGACACTTGATACTGTATATTTCTTGAAGGGAGAGGACGCATAATGGAAGGCTTAATAGTTAAAGAAAACAAAACACTTGGCGAAAAATATTATAAGTTTAACCATAAAAGCGGACTTGAGGTCTTTGTTTTTCCAAAGAAAATGACAACCTCATATGCTATTTTCGCTACAAGATATGGTGCAGTAGATAATAAATTCAAGCATATAAACGATACTGAGTTTACAGTAGTTCCTGATGGAATTGCACACTTTTTGGAGCATAAAATGTTCGAGTGTGAAAACGGTGTTGATGCTTTTGAAAGATATGCAAAGACAGGTGCTAACGCAAATGCGTTTACCGGAAATAATTTAACCGGATATATTTTCTCCTGCACAGAAAACTTTTATGATTCACTTGAGATTTTACTCGATTTTGTAACACATCCTTATTTTACAGAGCAAACTGTACAAAAGGAGCAAGGCATTATCGGACAGGAAATCAAAATGTATGAGGATCATCCTGGCGTTCGCATGCACAGAGAGTTAATGAAGGCTCTTTACAAGAAGAACAAAATGCGTGTAGATATTGCAGGTACGGTTGAGTCAATTGCTCAAATTACGGCTGAAACACTCTATAAATGTTATGATATTTTCTACAATTTACGCAATATGACACTCTGTGTTTGCGGAGATGTTGATATAGACGAGGTGGAAAAGGTTTGCAATAAGGTTTTAAAGGAAGCACCTGCGTTTGAAATAGTAAGAGATACAGAGGACGAGGACGAGCCAAGAGAGGCTTACCAAAAGAGAACTGTATGTCAGCTTGATGTTTCTAAGCCACTTTTCACTATTGGAATAAAGGACTCAAATATTCCTAAGGACGCCAAGGAAAGAGCAAAGAAGGCATATGCTACTGAAATTCTTGATGAAATGCTATTTTCTCAATCCTCAGAGTTTTATAATGAGCTTTACTCACAGAATCTAATCGCACAGGATTTGTCAAGTGGCTGTGAGATTGGCAGAAATTATTCATTTAATGCTATTTCCTCTGAATCAAGCGATCCTGATAAGGTATATCAAAAGTTTCTTGAGTATATTGATAAGACCAAAAAAGAAGGGCTTGACAAGGAGACCTTTGAATTATCAAAGAGAACAGTTTACGCATCAAATATTAAGTCCTTTGACTCAGTTGAGGACATTGGTAACAACTTTATTTTTAATTATTTTGATGACTCTGATATTCTTGACACACCCGACATAATCAGCTCAATTACAATCGACTATGTAACAGAGCTACTAAACGAGGGCTTTAAGGAAGAGTATTATGCTATGAGTATTGTAGAGCCATTGAGAAAGGACAAGTAATGTTTACTGTTTCATTTCCCGGACTGAATATAGGTCCGTTTGTAATAAACGACTCGTTTTCCGTCTTTGGATGGTTTGACCTTCGCTTTTATTCAACAATAATAGCACTTGGTATGGTTCTTGCCGTTCTTTATGCTTTTTGGAGATTTAAGGAAAACGGACTAAAGCTTGACACTGTTCTTGATTACGCCGTTTGGCTAATTCCTATCGGCATTGTCGGTGCTCGTCTTTATTATGTTATTTTTGATATGATGAAGAACCCTGATAATTACCTTGGTGAAGGCTTTTGGAAATTCTGCTACAACGTAATTGCTGTATGGGAGGGCGGTCTTGCCATTTACGGTGGTGTTATTTTAGGCGGTCTAACTATTATGGTAATAGCACTTATAAAGAAAACAAACCCACTCAAAATTATTGATATAGCAGTACCTTCGGTTATGTTTGCACAATGTATTGGTAGATGGGGTAACTTCTTTAACTTTGAGGCGTTTGGCGAGGCAACAACAGGCATATTTAGAATGTGTATGGTTGACTATGACAAGGAGAGTGCGTTTGCAAGATTTAGTCATAGAGAATATGTATCAGCAATTACTGCCGGTGGCTTTGACCCTACAAGCACCGATGTTGGTGTACATCCTACATTCTTATATGAATCACTTTGGAATCTGCTTGGTGTTATAATTATGATTGTAACACTCATAATCACAACAAAGATTTTAAAGGTTTCAAAGGAAAGACGCATTGAGGGATTTTTCTTCTCATTCTATATGATTTGGTATGGCTCTGCAAGAATGATTATCGAAACATTAAGAACAGACAGCTTGTATCTCGGTCCATTCAGAGTTTCTGTTTTGGTAGCTATAATAACATTGGTTATCGGTGTACTTTTAATGGCATTCTTGGTAACTCGCAATATCTTGCAAAGAAAAAAGAATATTGACATTTGGACAATGTTTAAGAGCTTTATAAAAAAGAAATTTTCAAAGAAAAACTCACAAGAGGTGAAAGAGGAAAATGGCACAAATAATTAACGGAAAAGCAGTTTCACTTGCTGAAAGAGAAAGAATAACAAAGGAAACAGAGGAGCTATTTAGTAAGTATGGCAGACGCCCCGGTCTTGCTGTTATAATCGTTGGTGAGGACCCGGCATCTAAGGTATATGTAGCAAACAAGGAAAAGGGTTGCCAAGAGGTAGGCTTTTACTCCGAGCTTTACAGATTACCCGAGGATACACAGATGCCTGAGCTATTATCTCTTATAGAAAAGCTAAACAATGACGATAAAATCAACGGTATTTTGTGTCAACTACCACTTCCGAAGCATCTAAACGAGGAGGAGGTAATTTTAGCAATCAATCCAAACAAGGACGTTGATGCATTTCACCCTGTAAACACAGGAAAAATAATGATAGGCAATCACAGCTTTTTACCTTGCACACCGGCGGGTGTTATGAAGCTGATTGAGTCAACAGGAACAGATATTTCCGGCAAGGAATGTGTTGTTATCGGCAGAAGCAATATCGTTGGCAAGCCACAGGCTATGTTGCTTTTACAAGCAAATGGAACGGTTACAATTTGCCACTCAAGAACAAAGAATTTAAAAGAGGTTACTCGCCGTGCTGACATACTCGTTGTTGCAATTGGCAAGGCTGATTTTATAACCGGAGATATGGTAAAAGAGGGTGCGGTCGTTATCGACGTTGGTATGAACAGACGTGCAGATGGTAAGCTGACAGGAGATGTTGACTTTGAAAGCTGTGAAAAGGTTGCATCATATATCACACCTGTACCCGGTGGTGTTGGACCTATGACAATTACAATGCTACTCGAAAACACATTAACAGCGTTTAAGAATACTCTATAAATAGTCACACCTTATGCGTACTTAAGCTATTGACAAATTTAACATATTATGATATTATTAATATGAATAACAATTTAGGAGAGAATATGAAGAAAAAGCTTTTATTATCATTATTTTTAGTGCTTACGTTTGTATGTGTTTTTGCAGTAGGCGTTTTTGCAAAGGATGCATATCTGGAAGAAATCCCATCTGAGTGGCTTTATGATGGAGACACTGTTTCTTATTTTGTAGTATTTGAGGGCGAGGAATATTATACCGGAGGAACGGAAATAAATGGCTTAAATTCCGATAATATTGAGTCACAGCTTTCTAAACTTAATATTCAAACAAGCGAAATTGGTACAAAATATCTTACCAAGTTTGTTTTTCCATCTACAGTTAACACGAATTCCGTTACATATATAAACTTCAATTCATTTAAGGGACATACATATTTTTCTAATGTTGTTGGGTCTATAGTTTTACCATCTACAATCACACAAGTAAGTGATATAAACGAAAGGGTTGGCAACCTAAGACACATTGACTTTGGTAAGGATAATGGAATTGCAAAAATTCCGTATTGCTTTGTCAATAATGCATTAAAGCTTACAAAAGTTGACAATTTTCCAACTAAAAATCTCCAAGCAATAGATGGCTCTGCGTTCAACTGCTGTTACTATGCATTTCATGATGAGCTTGTAATTAACGCAACAACAGTTGGTGCAGGTGCTTTCAACAATGCAATGTCAAATGTAACAGGTCTTGTTTTCGGTCCTAATTTTAACAGTGCAGCTACACAATCATTCACGGTGTTGATAAGAGAGCTTCCATCCGACTTGCAAACAAAGGTAAAAGAAGATGGTCTTGCACTCAAATATATAGAGTTTCAATGTGATGTAACACAACTCTCTTCAAGCTTTTCAGTTTCACCAGATGCTACAACTACAACAGGTGCGTTTTATTTTGGGCCATATAATCCAACCGGTCAAGGAAACGGTAGAACTGCTTATGATAATCTTGAGTGCATAATTTTATCTCATGAAAAAAATCAAGACATAAAAAGCGGTGTTACAACATTTGCAAGCTACACCGGTAAAAACATCTATTTCAAGGATTTAACAGGTGAGACAGAATATGTTTACACCTCACACAGCTATAACGCATATAACTCCTGTTATCAAAAATGTGAGAGGTGTGATAAGATTGTAATGAAGGAAAACCCTGAGCACAATTTCACAAATACCTTTACAGATGTAAACGGAAATGATATTTCTTATCTAAACACAATATACGTTCATCAAAAATGTACAGTATGCAATACGAGTGTTACAAGCGAAACAATAGCTCCGATATTTGAGTCACTTGGCTATTCTGTACAAGAGGGCGAGGGCGCACTTGGTGCTGTTACTCACAAGGTAAGAGTTAATATTACTGCATTGACAAGATATCAGGAATTAAGCGGTATCACATTAAAATACGGCGTTGTAGCAGGTATTAAAACAGAGACCTCAACAGGTACACTCGTTGGTATCGAAAGCGATAATGTCGTATCAAAGGAAAATTCACTTATAGCTGATGTAACAGGAACAAGCTATTCAATTTTAGAGCTAAAGCTGACAAACATTGATAAAACAATTGATGTTTATTGCAACGCATATGTAGTTAGTGGCTCAGATATAACATATATTTTTGGCACAAGCGAAGCTAAGAATGCAATAGCTCAAAAGGTAACATTATAATAAATATATCTATATAAAAAGTCGCACCAAAGTGCGACTTTTTTTGTAGCATCCCTTAAATTTGTTTATGTAAAAGCAAAAGGCAAGCAAGGTTGAAAATTGTCATTATAGCAAGGACAAGGTCAGCTATTTCCCACATTACCGACATAGGAATCAAAAAGCTGACAAAGGTAACTAAAAAGAATAAAACAGTAAAAGCAATCTTAAAGATTTTTGACCTTGATATAAATGAAAGAGATTCCTTGCCGTAAAAATATTGAGTGATTACAGTGGCAAACGAGAAAAGTAAGCAAGAAATTAGCACCCCGTATCTACCAATGCTACCTAAATTTAATTCGAATGAATCAAGAACTAAATCCATCGCATTTTCACTCGAAAATACACCCGAAATTATAATAACAAGAGCAGTTAAGGTACACAAAACAATCGTGTCAAAAAACACCTCAAAAATACCTAAACAGCCTTGGGAGTGTGCGTTTTCTGCATTAGATGATGCGTGTGCACAGGGAGCTGTACCACTACCTGCCTCATTTGATAAGAGTCCACGGCTAATACCGTATCGAATGGCTCTTGATATTCCAAAGCCAAGAACGCCAAAGGAAGCACTTTTTAAATTAAAGGCACTTTCAAAAATAACCTTAAATGCATATGGAACAGAGCTTATATTTTTTATTAAAATTATGGTGCATATGCATATATAAAAAACACTCAAAACAGGTATTAAGACCGAGGTGAATTTACTGATTCTCTTTATTCCTCTGCACACAACTAAAACAGCAAATGTAGTAAAGAGTAGTCCTAAAATGAATTTAGGGATTTTAAAGATGCCGGAAATTGCATTTGCTTGAACCAAATTTCCTGTTGTAAGTGAATTTATAGTGCATAAAACAGCAAAAGCAGAGGCGAGAATAAATGAAGCTTTTTTGCCACATTTTTTTAAAAAGCCTTCATATATATAATAAGGTGCACCACCATAATATTTTCCGCTTTTTATTTTCCTATGCTTCATAGCAAGTACTACCTCAGCATATTTTAAGCTCATTGAAAATATTGCACTTACCCACATCCAAAAAATACTGCCGTAGCCACCACCTAAAATGGCACTTGCTACACCAACAATATTTCCAACTCCAAGCGTGCCTGCTAAAGCCACACAAAGAGAAGAAAATCCACCCCTGCAACCAACCATTGATTTAATAGCTTTAATCGGCTTGAAAATATAGAAAAATTTCAATTTAATAGCAAAAAATAGTCCCGCACCAAGCAAAAAAAGTGGCAAAATTACACCACACAAAACCTTATTGATTTCGCTCACAAAATCACCTCTTATTATAAATATATTCGCTAAAAAGCCTTGTAATTACTTGCATTTTTGCAATTTGTTAACATTTTGTGAACAATGTACTATAACACTTGATTTTTAATATAATAGAGGGTAGAATATATTTTGTAATTAGCACTTGAACCAAAAGAGTGCTAAAACTTGCAAAAATTCAAATGGAGGCACAATTAAATGACAATAAAACCACTATCAAACAGAGTTGTTCTTAAAAACCTCGAGGCTGAGGAAACAACAAAGGGCGGTATCATTTTAACAAGCGCAGCAAAGGAAAAGCCTGAAATTGCTGAGGTTATCGCAGTTGGCGAGGGCGAAAAGAATGAAAATGGCGTATTAATTCCTGTAAGCGTTAAGGTTGGCGACAAGGTTATTATCGCTAAATACACCGGCACTAATGTAAAATTAGATGGCGAGGACTATATTATAGTTTCCGAGAAAGATATTTTGGCAATAGTTGAATAAGGAGATATACTGATATGGCAAAGGAAATTCTTTATGGTATAGATGCAAGAAATGCAATGCTAAGAGGCGTTGATAAGCTTGCAAACACAGTAAAAATCACACTTGGTCCTAAGGGCAGAAATGTAGTTCTTGATAAGAAATACGGCTCACCACTTATCACTAATGATGGTGTTACAATAGCTAAGGAGATTGAGCTTGAGGACAGTGCCGAAAATATGGGTGCTCAGCTTGTACGTGAGGTTGCTTCTAAGACAAATGATGCAGCCGGTGATGGTACAACAACAGCAACACTTCTAACACAAGCATTCATCCGTGAGGGAATGAAAAATGTAGCAGCAGGAGCTAATCCAATTGTAGTTCGTAAGGGAATTATGAAGGCGGTTGCGGTTGCGGTTGACGGTCTTGTTGCTAATTCCAAGAAGGTAAATGGTAAAGAGGACATCACTCGTGTTGGTACAGTTTCTGCAGGTGATGAGAACATTGGTATTCTCATTTCTGATGCTATGGAAAAGGTAACAAGCGACGGTGTTATCACAGTTGAAGAGTCAAAATCAACAGAAACCTATTGTGAGGTTGTTGAGGGTATGCAATTTGACAGAGGCTACCTCTCAGCTTATATGGCAACTGATATGGATAAGATGGAGGCAGAGCTTGACGATGCTGTAATTCTTATCACAGATAAGAAAATCACTAATATTCAAGATATTTTACCACTACTTGAGCAAGTAGTTCAAACAGGCAGAAAGCTACTTATCGTTGCTGAGGATATCGAGGGCGAGGCTCTTACAACACTTGTACTTAACAAGCTAAGAGGTACATTTACTGTTGTAGGTGTTAAGGCTCCCGGATTTGGAGACAGACGCAAGGAGATGCTCCGTGATATCGCTATTTTGACAGGTGGTCAAGTAATTACTGAGGAGCTTGGTCTTGAGCTTAAGGATGCAACAATTGAGCATCTTGGCAGAGCTAGACAGGTTAAGGTAAATAAGGAAAACACAATTATCGTTGGTGGCTACGGCGATACAGCTGAAATTAAGTCAAGAATTGCACAAATTAAGACAGCTATTGAGGTTACAACCTCTGATTTCGACCGTGAAAAGCTACAAGAAAGACTCGCTAAGCTATCAGGTGGCGTTGCAGTAATTAAGGTTGGTGCAGCTACTGAAACTGAAATGAAGGAAAAGAAGCTTCGTATTGAGGATGCACTCAATGCAACACGTGCAGCCGTTGAGGAAGGCATTGTTGCAGGTGGCGGTACAGCTTATATTAATGTAATAAGCAAGGTTGCAGAGCTTGTTGACACAGTTGAGGGCGACGAAAAAACAGGTGTTAAGATTGTTCTCAAAGCACTTGAGGAGCCACTCCGTCAAATCGCAGAAAATGCCGGCTTTGATGGTTCAGTTGTAGTTGACAAGGTTAAAAACAGCGGAAAAATCGGCTATGGCTTTGACGCATACAACGAGGTTTATGTTGATATGATGGAAGCCGGAATTGTTGACCCAACTAAGGTTACTCGTTCAGCTCTACAAAATGCCGCAAGTGTAGCTTCAACAGTACTTACAACTGAAGCACTTGTTGCTGATAAGAAGGAAGAAAATCCTGCACCGGCACCACAAATGGGTGGAATGGGCGGTATGTACTAAGATAAGAGATGCTGCAGGAGGATAGAACAAAACAGACAAACCTAATTAAATAAAAATAAGGTGGAGAATTTGCAAAATGCAAATTCTCTCCTTTCTTATATCTGTTTTTAGTCGCGACCACTCGCACTACCGTACAAAGTACGCCAGACGGCATCGTGCTCACGCCTTCTATACCTCTTTCGCTATCTCTTTAGTGGCAAGAGGATAGAATAATAAAATAAGGAGATAATTTGCATTTTGCAAATTATCTCCTTTTAATATCTCTTTTAGATGCAACCGCTCAAACTAACGATAAACCCTTATAAACAAAGGAACGGACACGATTTTTCGTGTCCGTTTTTTATGTATTTATTTCCCGGAAAATATATTGATATATCAACATATGAGCATACGATAATGTAAAAATGATTAAAAAAGCACGTTTTTACGTGCTTTTTTATTAATGGCAGTGCCCACCATAGAATTTTTGTAGATTTACAGTATAGATTCCGTCATCATTTTTAATATAGCCGGACATATTTCTTAAATTTTCAGGCATACAGTTCTCGGCTAGCTCGGATGTTTCAAGTCCGCATCTATGCATAAAGCTCATAGTTGCTCTTAGCATTATTATCATTGCCTCGGTGTCATCCATATTGGGTGCATAAGCTAAATTTTTTATGTAGCCAACTCCGTTTTGAAATTTAAATTGGCAAATTCCTATAAAATCTCCATCATCAGCACGATAGCAAAATGATTCAATATCATATTCTGCACCACATATTTGGCATAGCTCTTTTTGTTCATCCTTTGATTGTACCGGTAAAACAGTTAACATAATTATCTCCTTAAATATTGTCCTTTTCGCCTTTTAGGTATGCAACCTCGCTTGGTGTAAGCTCACGCCATTTTCCTCTTTCAAGCTCACCAAGCTTTAATTTACCTATTGAAATACGAGTGAGTCGCATAATTGTTAGCCCACATTTTTCACACATTTTTCTTATTTGTCTGTTACGTCCCTCACTAAGAGTGAATAAGGTGTTTGTGTTTCCGTTCTTTGTAGATACAACTCTTACCTTAACAGGCTTTAGCTTATATCCGTCAATTTCCATAGGTGAGTTTAGATTATGTAGCACCTCGGGAGAAATTTCTCCCTTTAAAATAACGCTATAAGCCTTATTTATATTGTGCTTTGGATGGGTTAAATGATTGGTCAATTCACCATCGTTGGTTAAAATTAGTAGCCCCTCGGAGTACATATCAAGTCTGCCGACAGGATAAACTCTTTCACCAACGTCAGTAAGAAGAGAGAAGACAGTTTCTCTCCCTTTTTCATCATTTGCTGTTGTTACATAGCCAAGAGGCTTATTAAGCATAATATAACGCTTTTTGCTCGTTTGTGGCTTAATAACCTTGCCATTATAAACAACGGTGTCATTTTCGGGGTCTACCTTGTCGCCGAGCTTAGCTGTAACACCGTTTATTTTAACGTTTCCTGCCAGAATAACTTTTTCACTGGCTCTACGGGACATAATGCCCATATCAGTAAAAAATTTTTGTAGTCTAATCTTTTCCATTTGTAAATAGTCTTTCAAAAAAGTTTTTATAATTTATTTCGTTTATATTTTCAAGAGCTACAAGGTCTATAGCTCCGATTTTTTCGTCATTATTGTAAAAAACAATCCTGCCAATCGTGTCCCCCTTGGAGATAGGAGCAGAAAGGAGTCTATTATATTCAGCCTTGGCTGAAATATTTATATTATCCTTTTTTAGAGTAACACTAAGTGGCTCGGTATTAGATACCAAAACCGTAGATTTTTTGCCATCTATCACGTTTAATTCTAGTAGATAATCTCCTGCCTCTGCTAAGTCAACCGATTCGTATTTTTCAAAGCCGTAATCAAGAAGAGCAGAGTGGTCGTGCCAATCGTTTGGTGCATTTAAGGTAACACAAATGAGATTAACACCATCTCTTTGGGCAGAGGAAACAAAGCACCTGCCTGAGTGCTTGGTATAGCCTGTTTTTACACCATTTGAGCCATTATACGAGCGAAGCAGCTTGTTATGATTTATAAGAACACGAGTACCTTCACCGTTATTAAGCGGTATAGTCTTTTTATAGGTAGATACTATTTCTTTGAAAACAGGATTTTTCATAGCATAGGCTGTGATTTTAGATAGGTCAGAGGCACTTGTGTAATGCTCGTCATCATCAAGCCCGTGTGGGTTTGTAAAATGAGTATTTTCAAGGCATAATTCGTCTGCTTTTCTGTTCATTAAATCGGCAAATTCAGACACATCCCCTGATGTTTTTATAGCAAGAGCGACAGATGCGTCATTGGCACTTTCAAGCAAAAGAGCATACAAAAGCTCACGAACAGTCAGCTCCTCGCCCTCAATTAAATAAATGCTTGAGCCCTCAATGCCAACAGCCTCCTTGGGTATTTTTACCACCTCATCTAAGGGACAATTTTCAATAGCGATTATACCGGTCATTATCTTTGTTGTACTCGCCATTGGGAGCCTTATATCAGCATTTTTTTCGTATATAACCTCGCCTGAGTCTGCCTCAATCAAAACAGCACTCTTGCCCGAAATATCCAGTGCGTAGGATGGGCATAATAAAGAGGCAAATGCGAACAAAATTGCTAAAGCAAAATATATGAAATTAGGTTTTCTAAGCATAAATAACTCCTTTTATGAGTTTTTTATTATTATGCTCAAAAACATACAGTAATTCTAAGTTAATTTGTTACAGAACCATCAGTTTTTGGAGAAAACAAGGATCTGAATTTATCAAAGATTTCAGGTGAATTACCAATAAATTCTATTAATTGTGTAGTTAAATCCTTTGGCCCTTTGTTAAAATCAAGCAACTCAACTCTTGAGTCATTATATACGACCAAAAAGCCAACAGGAGAAACAGTAACACCTGTGCCACCGCCACCGCCAAAATTGCTTTCCTTTTGTGTTGATTTGCCAAAATAATCGATACCGCCACTTGCCACACCAACGTAAATTTTAGACACAGGGATGATTAAAACGCCGTTTTTTAGCTCCATAGGTGTACCTGTTATTGTGTTTGCATCAAACATACTTTTGACATTTTCAAGAGTTGTTTTCATAAGCTCACTTTGTTTGCTTTGTTCCATACCTTACCTCCCTAATTTGTGATGATATCAAAGAGTAAAGTAGTCTATATCCTATTTTTGCCCACACCAAAATCAAGGAAGCTACACTAATATGTGAGCTAATCATAAATTTAATGTACGGCTTAGCATCAAAAAAGCTAGGCTGTACATTAATACTAGATACACTTGAAATTTTAAGCCTTGAAATGCTTTTTAAATAGACAATAACGAGTGAAACAAGGCAGTTTGTATAAGAGTAGGCAAGAGCTGTTTTAGATGGTGAGTCTGTGCTGACTAAAATATCAAGATAAACAAGCTTGTAGTTAAGATGAGAAATAAATTCCTTATATGCTAAATGAACGTATTTGTTTTTTGAAAAAATAAATTCAATTAAGCTTTTTATATCATCAAGCTCGTTAAGTAGCCCGTCAAGAGAGAAAATTCCTGCAAAATCTATTTCTTCCTTTATAGGCTTAAATGTGTAACTGAAAAATAGCAATTTAAAAGTGATAAGAAGAACACGGTCGTACTTAATTATCACTTTAAATCTTATTAGATGCAAGAGAAATACAGCTAAAAACACGCCCAAATAAACGAAAAACAGTATTGGCATAAAGCTCCTTATATTCGAGCGTTAAAAAGCCTTATTCCTCGCTTTTTGGCGACTCTGTGTCGCTGTTTGGTAATTCGTTTTCGGTGCTTGGCACTTCAGGAATTACTATATCAAGAGGAATAATTTCACCCTCTGCCGGTGCACGTGGAATGTCAATGTATGGCAATTGCTCAAGTGAGTCAATGCCAAAGCATCTTAAAAATGTAGGTGTGGTTCTATAAAGGTTTGGTCTACCGGGGACGTCAAGTCTACCACAAGCCTCAATAAGATTCTTTTCACAAAGAGAATTCACAACATATGCACTGTCAACCTTTCTTACAGTGTCAATAAAGGCTCTTGTAACAGGCTCGTTATATGCGATAATTGCAAGTACCTCAAGAGAAGAGTTGGAGAGGTTACCACCACGTCTGATTCCAAGCGTCTCCTTGATGTATGGCAAAAATCTTTCCTTTGTGCAAAGCTGACAGGAATTTTCAAAGGCTAAAAGCATAATACCACGTGATTTGTCTGCATTGTATTTTTCGGCAAAGTCCTTAACCTTTTTCTTTACTTGTGCTTCAAAAAGGTCCAAAACCTCACCTAGCTTTTCATAGGTAACCGGATGACCTGCAGCAAATAGAATAGCTTCAATAGCACTTTCTACGTCTTTAATATCAAGCTTTTCAATATTGTTATCCATTGTTTTCCTCGCTTGCTTGTCTTATTTTGCCTGAAAATAGATTAATATATACATTATTTTCAAGATTAATTACACCATTTTCATCGCTGAGTAAATCTTCCTCAAGTGTAATTCTACCTGCACGAAGCATTTCAAGCAGTGCCATAAAGGTAGCAACTGCCTCGTGCTTTGTGTGTATTCCCTCAAAGCAGTCAATTACATTAACATGCCCACCGTTTACTACTAAAATTCTTAGAACAGCATAGACCTTTTCACCAACTGAAACGGTTTTTGTGCTGATAAGTGGCTTGATTTTCTCACTTGCTGCCTCATCGGTTGATTCAAAATTGCTCATAATACTGAGTAGAGCTGAGGAGAGAAGATTAACGCTATGCTCAGCTACATAAGAGCGGTCGGGCATAATTTCGTCTGTGTCCTTCTCAAATCTACCACTGTACTGAGAATAAAGACCGCCGAGCTTTGAGGAAGCTTCCTTTGCACGTTTGTATTCCTGCAATGCACGAGCTAGCTCCTCAGCCGGATCCTCCTCTTCCTCGTCGTTTTGACGTGGGAGCAAGGTTCTGCTTTTAATTAGCATAAGCTGAGATGCCATAACTATAAATTCGCTTGAAAGCTCAATATCAAGAGACTGCATAGTCTTGATATAGTCCATATATTGGTCGCAAATGACAGATATTTTAATATCCTCAATGCTCATTTTGTTTTTTGAAATTAAGCTAAGGAGAAGGTCGAGTGGCCCCTCAAAAAGCTCCATTTTATAGATGATTTGTTCCATTGTTAAATCCTTAAATGAATATAAATAGCAAATAGTTTGCTAAATTTTGTAGTGGATACAAGAATATAGTATTTATTACGAAATCGAATACGATTTCAAGTGCCGAAGGAATAAATTTTGTAGTGAAGTTATCAATAATTAATAAAAGTATAAAGCCGATAGCTATGTATTTTTCATAACGCAAAATAGGCTTGCTGATTTTTCTTGGCAATAATGTCATTAAAATTCTTGAGCCGTCAAGCGGAAAGATAGGCAATAGGTTGAAAAGAGCAAGAACTAAATTAAATCCTGCAAGTAGCAAGAAAAATTGTGTTAAAACACTAATTACGTAATAGAAAAATAAGGATGTATTAAATTGTGCTATAACCAAGAATACTACAAAGAAAATTACACAAATATAGCTTGCAATAAAGTTCGCTAATGGGCCTGCTAAGGACGTTAAAACAACGCCTGTACGACGGTTCTTAAAAAACTTAGGGTTTATAGGTACCGGCTTTGCCCAACCAACTTGGAATAAGAACAAGCAAACAGCACCGACAGGGTCGATATGCTTGAACGGATTTAAGCTTACACGTCCTTCAGCCTTAGCGGTTGGATCGCCAAGCTTATAAGCAGTAAAGCTATGAGCAAATTCGTGTATTACCAATGCAATAATAACACAAGGAATTTTCAGGACAAAGGACAGTATTAATTGGGCATTTGAACGCAAGAGTTCAATTAGTTCTTCAAACATAAAATTCACCTTTTTTAAAAAATTTTTAGTGAAACTGAAAAATATGAAAGTCTTGTGCCTATGGAATGAATGATTTATTCTGCATATTTGAGAATAGTATCCCAAACATCGTTTTTTCCCTCCTTGGATTCGGAGGAGAAAAGAATTATCGGTGTTCCCGGGAGCAAAGAGGAGTCATTTACAAGACTATAAACTGACTTTTCTCTTTCTGTCTTGTTTAGCTTGTCGGTTTTTGTAGCAACTACAATATATGGTATCTCTGCTTGGTTTAAAAACTCTACCA
The DNA here is from genome assembly GCA_017624905.1 of Clostridia bacterium. GTDB lineage: Bacteria > Bacillota > Clostridia > Oscillospirales > CAG-272 > RGIG2000. The sequence goes on from JAGAMD010000015.1 coordinate 31,404, forward strand.
TATCACGGTCATCCTTGGTAAGACCAATGCGAGAGTCAACAAGCTGAACAACAAGCTTAAGCAGGTCAATGTTTGGGTTGTTTGTAAAGTAGCCATCAACAAGAAGCGACCATTTTTTCTTGTCCTCAAGTGTACGCTTGGCATAGCCATAGCCCGGAAGGTCAACCAAAAACAATTTATTATCAACATCATAGAAGTTTACTGTTATGGTTTTTCCGGGAGCTGAGCTGACTCTAGCCATGCTTTTTCTGTTTAAAAGCGTGTTAATAAGAGAGCTTTTTCCCACATTACTTCTGCCGGAAAATGCGATTTGAGGCAAAGGAGAACGAACAAATTGTGATGGAAGTCCGGCACTGATTTTAAGTGAAACGTTATTTACATTTACTTTCATTCTTGGAAGCTCCTTTACATTGTGTAGTTGAGCAAACCGCTGGGCTTGTCTTTACAATTGCTATAATTTCCTCGTTTGAAATAGCGAAATCAAGAACCTCAAAAACGTTTGAGCAAGGAATGAAGTTGACGTTTGCAAGAACCTCCTTGTCAATGTCAGCAAGATCCTTTTCGTTTTTCTTAGGAATTATAATATTTTTAACACCGGCTGAGTAAGCAGCAAGAGTCTTTTCCTTAAGTCCGCCGATTGGTAACACCTTACCACGCAAGGTGATTTCACCTGTCATAGCTACATCGTTGCGAACTCGCTTACCTGTCAATACACTAACAAGAGCAGTAGTCATAGTAACACCTGCACTTGGGCCATCCTTCGGTACAGCACCCTCAGGCACGTGAATGTGTATATCGCTATCCTTATAAAAATCGGGATTTATGCCAAGTTTGACAGCATTTTCGCGAATGAAGCTGACAGCAATCTCACAGGATTCCTTCATTACCTCGCCGAGCTTACCGGTAAGCTGTAGCTTGCCGTTGCCCTTCATAACAGATGCTTCAATCTTTAGTAAATCGCCACCAACAGAGGTGTATGCCATTCCGTTAACTACACCAACTTGATTTTCCTCGTCGATTTTTTCACTCTCAAATTTGAGTGTGCCAAGATACGAGGAAAGGTTTTCTTCGGTAACTGTAACGCTCTTTACATCGCTTTCTACAATAGTCTTGGAGGCTTTACGGCATAATGAGGCGATTTCTCGCTCCAAATTACGTACGCCGGATTCGGCAGTGTAGCAATCTATTATTTTATATAAAGCCTCGTCGGTGATTTTAAGCATACGCTTATTCATACCGTGTAGCTTTAATTGCTTAGGGATTAGGTGATTCTTTGCTATATGGAATTTTTCGTTTCTTGTATAAGAGCATAGCTCAATAATCTCCATTCTATCAATAAGCGGAGTAGGGATGGAGTCAAGAGTGTTTGCAGTTGCAATGAACATACAACGAGATAAATCAACGCTCATTTCAACAAAATGATCACGGAAGGACTTGTTTTGCTCACTGTCTAGCACCTCAAGCATAGCAGAGGCAGGATCGCCTCTCATATCAGAGCTCATTTTGTCAATTTCGTCAAGCACCATAAGTGGATTTGATGTTCCACATTCGATAAGTGCGTTTATAATTCTACCCGGCATAGCACCAACATAGGTTTTTCTGTGTCCACGGATTTCTGCCTCGTCACGAACACCGCCCAAGGAAACACGTACGTATTTACGCTTTAATGCTTTGGCAACCGAGGAGCAAAGAGATGTCTTACCAACACCAGGAGGGCCAACAAGACATATAATTTGATTTTTAACCTCAGGATTTAGCTCCTTAACGGCGATAAACTCTAAAATACGCTCCTTAACCTTTTCAAGCCCATAATGATCACGCTCAAGGATTTTTCTAGCCTTAACAACACTTGTTTCATCATTGGAATACTTACCGAATGGGATTTCAAGACAGGTTTCGATATATGTACGTAAAACAGCTGACTCAGGAGAGCCGAATGGAGATTTATTAAACTTTACAAGCTCCTTGAGTAGCTTGTCTTCAACGCTTTTAGGGAAGTGCTTAGCCATAATTTCATCGTATAGCTCCTCACTTTCACTTTGTGAGTCGTTACCAAGCTCACCTTGAATAACCTTTAACTGCTCACGCAGATAGTATTCCTTTTGGTTTTCCTCAATTTTGACATTGGTTTTTCTTTTAATAATGCCCTCAAGTTTGATAACCTTGATTTCCTTGTCCATAAGAGTGATAGCAAGCTCAGCTCTTTTGAACTTGTCATACTCGTGTAAAAGAGCATACTTATCTTCATTTCTTGTAAGGATTAAAGCACCGCATAGGTCGGCAAGAAGCTCAACATCGTCAACCTGATTGAACTGCATCATAAGGTCCTTAGATGGAGAGGAGAAGAGGGAAACGGTTGCTTTTGCCTTTTCCTGTAATGCACGTAGGAGTGCGTCGTTATATTCCTCGCTCACACCCTCATAATCGAGAGATTTAACAACAATGTCGGCACTATAATAGCCACCCGCCATAAATATGTTGATATGCTCAGCACGTGCAACACCCTCTATTGTTGCTAAAATTGCTTTGTCGCCTCTTTTTGTAAGCTGTTTGATTCTTGCAACTGTACCAACCTTGTATAGGTCCTTAACCTCAGGCTTTTCGCTGAAGGGATTTTTTTGAGTTGCAATATAAACATAAGAGCCTGTTTTTTGTGCGTGTTCAATAGCACCATATAAAACAGGGTTAGTAACATCAACAGTAATTGAAATGCTTGGAAATGCGAAAACTGCGCCCGCAAGAGGAACGAAGGGGAGTGTTAAGCTCTCGCATCTTTCTTGATGTGTAATTGCCATTTTGTTTCCTTTCTTAGTGGTAAATCGCCACGGACATACTTAGTTATCATACATTATAACACAAGTATATAAAAATTTCCACATTTATTTTTAATATTATAAAAATTATTTGACTTATAGGCAGATGTATAGTAAAATAGTAGTGTAGAAAATCAAAGATGGAGGTATATTATGGCTTTTGATGCGGGAATGCTTAAATGCGTTATGAAAGAAATAGATAAGCTGAAGGAAGCAAGAATAGAAAAGATTTATCAGCCATCAAATGACGAGATAGTCATATTGCTTCACTCAGCCACTAAAAAGGGCAAAATTCTTATTAATGCCGGCTCAAATTATCCAAGAATAACCATAACCGAGTCAAATCAAGAAAACCCACAAAAGGCACCTATGCTTTGTATGCTTTTACGTAAGCATTTGAACAGCGGTAAGCTCCTTTGCTCATATACCTTCGGCTTTGAAAGAGTGTGTTGTCTTGAATTTGAAGCATATGATGAGCTTGGCTTTAAATCAACAAAGCACTTAATCGTTGAGCTAATGGGCAAATACAGCAATATAATTTTGACCGATGCTGACAACAAAATAGTGGCACTGTTAAAGCCTATTGATTTCTCTGTCAGTATGCAAAGACAGCTTCTTGTCGGTATGAAATATGAGTTACCGCCAAAGCAGGACAAACTAGATACCGACCTTATATGTGAGGATGATGTAATAAGTGCATATGATAGAGCAACGCCTGAAGCTAAAATAGACAAATTTATAACATCTAATTTTTCGGGAATTGCTATGTCAACAGCAAGAGAAATAGCATATTCCTTGACAGGCGATATAGATGCACCGATAAAAAATGTTGAAAAACGTACACTTGGTCGCATTTTTTTAAAAATTGTCAGCGATATAAGGAGCGGAAATGCTAAGCCGTATTTGATTTTAAATGAAAACGGAGAGATGCAAGAGTTTTCTTATATTCCGCTTCATTTTTATGGCAAGGGCTTTGAAATAAGGGAGCTTGATTCCTTCTGCCACTTGGTTGATGAATACTATTCAAAAAAGGGTACAAATGAAAGAATTCGTCAAAAGTCGGGCGATATTTTCAGACTTCTTACTAATGCGGAAAATAGAATTATTAAAAAAATCGCTCTGCAAACAGAGGAGCTAAACACAACTGAACGTGCAGAGGAATATCGTCAAATGGCTGACCTTATAACCGCTAACCTTTATGCTATCAAAAAAGGAGCAGATTGTGTTGAGGTTATAAACTACTATGACGAGAATATGCCAACTATAAGAATTCCGATAGATATTAAGTTTTCACCACAGCAAAACGCACAAAGGTATTACAAAAAATATGCCAAGCTCAAAAAGGCAAAAATCGAATTGGCTAAGCAAATTGACCTTGCTAAGTCGGAGCTTGAGTATATAAGCACAGTTTTTGACTCCTTGGCAAAGGCTGAGGGTGAAGCTGACTTAACACAAATAAGAAACGAGTTATATCATAGTGGCTATGCATCACGTATGAAAAATTATAGTCTGCAAAAATCACAAGCACCAAAGCCGCTAAGGTTTATTACAAGTGGCGGCTATACAGTTTTGTGCGGCAAAAATAACACGCAAAATGACTATATTACTACCAAGGTGGCAGAAAAGGGTGATTGGTGGTTTCACGTAAAGAATTTAGCGGGCTCACACGTGCTAATGCAATCAAACGGCAAGGCAGAGCCAAGTGAAAGGGACTTTACCGAGGCTTGTGAAATTGCTGCTTACTATTCTAAAGCTGAGGGCAACAATATCGAGGTGGATTATACACTTGCTAAGCACGTGAAAAAGCCTGCAGGCTCAAAGCCAGGCTATGTGATATATCACGTAAATTGGAGTGCTATTGTATCTCCAAATGAGAAGAAAATCAAAGAAATGCAAATAAAATAAATTTAAAAAACAGGCACAGGGTGGTTAAAATGTTAGATTTTGCTAAAGATAAGTCCTTTTGGGAAAATGTTAGAACAAGTGACAAATTTAAGTGGCACAGAGAAGAAATAAAGGAGCTATATGATGAGGCGTTTAAGACAGAGCCGAGGTCACATAGTGCAGAGGACATTTTGGGTAATGACGATAAGGGATTATGGCGTTTACAGTTCGACCATTTACAGTCGTCAGCCTTAATGGCACTCATATACCCTGATAACGAGGAATATTACAATAATCTATTAAAGATAGTTTGGGCATACCTAAACGAGTACACCTGGGCACCTCTTGGACACTATACGGAATACTATTATCAAAGAACACCAAAGGACTTTGACTATGGTCTGATTGACATCTTTGCTTCTTCAGCCTCACTTGCTCTTGCTGAGATAAAGAATCTGTTTATAGACCGCTTTCCTAAGCTACTTACTGATAGAATATCATATGAAATAAGACGCAGAACAATTGAGCCGTATCTTAGCCGTAAATTCTTTTGGGAAAAGCACGATAACAATTGGACTGCTGTTTGTGCGGGTGCTGTTGGTAGCGTTCTTATGTATGAAGCACCGGAGCTTTATTATGAAAACAAGGAAAGGCTACACAAATCAATGTGGTGCTATCTTGATAGCTATAAGGACGACGGAATGTGCGTTGAGGGCGTAGGCTATTGGGGCTTTGGCTTTGGCTTCTTTACAACTTTTGCCTTGCTTGAAAGAGAATTTACAAATGGCGAGGTTGATTGGTTTAAGATACCTAAGGTTAAGGAAATAGCAAAGTATGTACAAAAAATGTTCTTGACTAAGGACGTTATTGTTTGCTTTGGTGATTGTAGCGTAAACGAGTATTATTCAATCGGCTTACCGGCTATGCTACGTCACATCTATGGCGACGAGGTTGAAAGATTACCTAAGGATAGAGCAATAATTGCTAAAAACAACACTCATTTTAACTTTATTTTACGTTCGGTTTTGTATTACAGTGAGGACAACTTTACTGACAAAATGAAAACGGATGTTACATATACGGTTGAAGATTCCGCTTATCTTGTTAAGAGGACAAAGAGCTTTGGCTTTGCCTGTAAGGGCGGAAATAATGGTGAAAGTCATAACCATATTGACGTTGGCACATTTATACTTGCAAGAGGTGATAAGCAAATAATTGCCGATATAGGCTCAGGCCCTTACCTTGATGGCTATCACGGAGATAAAAGATATACTTATTTCCATCCAAGTGCATACGCTCACAACCTGCCTATAATCAACGATACACCACAAAATCAGTATAGAAGAGAGGATGTAATAGTTCATTACGATAGCGAAAAATCAAAGGTATATATGGACATAGCTCCTGCATATGCACTTGATTATTTAAAATCTCTTGATAGATCCTTTACATTTGATGATTATAGCGTTACATTAAACGATAAATATACATTTACAAGGGACTCACAGGTAACTGAACGATTTATATCTCTTGTAGAGCCTAAAATCGATGGAAACGTAGTTGTAATTGACGATGTTGTGCTTACTCAAAGGGACAATATTTTACCAACCCTTACAACAAAGGAGGTATTAGCACACGTCGGCAATCGTCCACACAATGTTTATATAATTGATTACATTTTACCTAAGGGAAAATGTGAGTTTGAGCTTGAAATAAAAGCAAAATAAGAGGCTGTCGCATTAAGCGACGGCTCTTTTAGGGGATAGTGAAATGAGTGCAGAAGCCGTGAACTCGTACACGTCGGCGTACTTGGTACGGTATACCCATTCCCCAAAAATCTTAACAGATTTTACGAGGGCCCCTTGGGGCGGGCGAGATCGCGGGTAAAAAACAGACACTAAAAAGAGAGGGGAACTTGCAAATTTTGCAAGTTCCCGACTTTATTTAATCTTAAAACCCGATAAAACAAGAATTTTATTGGAAGGAACGTCTGTTTTTGGTCTGTGCTTATTGCAACATCCCCTTATTTTTTGTATTTTAACAGCGACATTAAAATAGTGGCTACCTGAGCCTTGGTAAGCGTCTGATTAGGTGAAATTTTACCCTCATCCTTCTTTAGTATTCCCGCCTCGGTAAGTGATTCAATTGACTCTCTTGCCCAACCTGGAATATCGTCGTCATCTGCAAAAACGGTTAGACACGTGTCTTTTTTTGCACCGATTATGTTGTTTATAATTACAGCTCCCTCGGCAAGAGTTATCGGTCTTTTTGGATTTATATGTACGCCGTCAACCTCGTTTGTGCCTGTAATAATTCCAAGAGAAAACGCACTTTCCAAATAGCCCTTATATTTTGGACTTATGTCCTTGTCGTCGGCAAAGCGAGTTTTCTCAATTTGAGGTACATCCTTAGCACCCATAACATCCATAATGAGTGCTATAAATTCCTCTCTTGTTATTTCTTCGTTTGGATTAAAGGAAAAGCTACCATCGGCATTTTTAACGCTATCCATTAAGCCCACCTCACAAACTACATTTACAGCATATAAATCTATTTTGTCAACGTCCGAAAATACAAAGTTAGCCTTCTTGTTTTCTATGTTTATTTCAACACTGCAAACCTCTGAGTAATTTCCATATGAGTCATGAACTCTATATGAAAATGAGTCCTTTCCTCTTGCATTTTCGTACGGTGTGTAGATATAGTCGCCTGTTTGCTTGTTTGTGATGCAAACTAGTGCCTTTTTTGGATATGAAACTATTTCAAATTCTAATTCGTCTCCCTCGGGGTCATACGCGAGTAGAGTGCCAAAGCAAGAAAGATTTTTCATAGTTAAAGCTGAAACCGTCGCACCGTTTGAGCCGACAGGGGATAGATTTACGCTCGATAGCGGAACAAGACTGCATTCTATTTCGTAATCGTGTCCGTTTGGCTTGAATTTAAAGGTTGCATCATAGCTTTCGCTCTTGCCGACAAACTTTAAAAGAGAGAAGTCCTCACGCTTAATTACTTGATTTTCAACTACATAAAGGTTGTCAAGCATTAGTCTGCCAACCTCACTTGATGGCAAGGCTGTTATCTTAATTTCACTTACATTGACGCCGACCGTATTGTCAAAATCATCAATATCAAAATTCAACTCGCCATCAGCCAAAACACTGCTTTTTACCATAGAGCTTTCACTTGCTATAACATCGATAGCCGGTGAAATTTTATTACTTGCCAAAATGCCTTGTGTAAAAAGGAAAATAAAAACGCAGGAAAAGAAAAAAATCTTTTTCATATAGCCTCCAAAATTAATTAATTTTTTGTAAAAAAGTTAAAAAAATGAAAAAATCCAATGTCTATGAAAGTTTTTGTCAAAGCTGTAAAAAATTGCTCCTTGCACGAAAAATCAGTTTATTTATATAATGTAAGTAGTACCAAAGAAAGGAGCAAAAAGACTCTTATGGAAATAATGAAAATTACTGACACCTCAATAAAAATCACTCTTTTACCAAGCGAGGCAAAGGAATACGACTTAAAAGAGGACTTAGAGCTTGATAACAAAGAAATGAAGGAGGTGTTTTCAAGGCTTCTTTTGAAAGCCAAAAAAGAGGTCGGCTTTAATTTTGCCGGTGAAAATATAGTAGCGGAAATCTTTTGCGCCAAGGACGGAGGATATGAAATATTTGTTAGCTATCTTAAGTCGGGGGAGAAAATGTATAAGGAAAAGGGTGAGAGCAAAAATAAGACAACAAAGCAAATATTTTTAGTCGACAACTTAGAAAACGTGCTCGAAATTTTTGCAAGGCTGAAAAGGACAATTTATCAGGGAAAAAGCTCACTTTACTATGATTTTGATAGGGAAAAATATTACATAATTCTTGAGGACGTGTCTAAAAAAGATTTAAATTATGCTTTTATAGGTGAGTTCGCAAAATTTATAAGGGGCAATCAAGTAGAGTATTTACAGGATAATTTTGAGTGTATATGTAAGAACAATGCAGTTGAGCTTTTATCACGCCTCCTTTAAGTAGCTACTAAGGAGCTTTGCAAATTCTTCAGCACTGCTTTTTGCCTCATCAAAGGAATTTGAATATTCGCCAATATCAAGATTTGACATTATAGGACCAAAATCCTGTGAAAGAGAAAATCTTGATATTTTGTTTTCTTTAATTATTCCGTTTATGTTTTCGTTTGCATATTTTGCAAAATCAAATGCAAAGAGAACATTGTTGTTTTGGTTTTCTGTTGCCTTGTCCCAGCTTGTTCCACTTGTGATGCTGATTTGTGCACAGGTGGACTCACCGTTTTTTACTGTTGTTTTGTTCATTGTCATATCGTCAGAAATATTAATGCCTCTTGATACATTAAAGACATAAGCTATGCTTGGATACTTTTTTAAAGCATCGCTAATTGCTTTTTCATATTCGTTTTGAGAGCCATATATACTACCTGAGGCATAAAGCTCATTTATTTGTATTGCGTTAATCCCGCATTCGTTAAGTACACTGCAAATTACCTCGCCAATATCTGCTACATTTTCGTTGTCGCTGTAAAATTCACTGTCGCTTGAATAATACTCTCCGTTAGAATACGCTTCCCTTATATGACTGTGAGTTATTAAAACAACCGGCGCCTCCTTGCCGTATTTACCATATATTTCGGCAAGTGCTTTAGATGAATACTTTGTTGAAAAATCAAATTCGCAACCGCTTTCGTTTACAGCCTTGTAATTTTGAGTGCCGACTGAGTTGATTTTGTATTCACCTGTAACATCTCCGGCGTCCGTGCTTGTGCTTTGATTAGGCGGTGGAGAGGTAGTGTTGTTTTCTATTGGCGGGGTGTTATCGGTATTTGTGTCAGTATTTTGAGTGGAATTTGCCCAAGGCATTTTACTCCACACGCTTTTAATGTGAGGAAACAGCTTATACACACCAAAGCAAACACCAACAAGCAAAAGAAGAACAAGCCCCCTTTTAAAATAAGAAAGAAATCTCGCTCTTTCTCGCCTTTTGTTTCGTTCTACTAAAACAAACGATTCTCTTTGCTCGTTTTCAAGAGCAATAATATCATTTTCTTCCATTTTAGCCTCCATTCTTTTTGTTAGAATATATGAGGAAAAATGGACAAATATAACTAGTTATCCTTTATTGCATCTGTTATAGAATCGGCGATTATTTTTGAAAGCACAGGAGCTATTATGTCAATCTCCTTTGGGGCAACAAGAAAAGAGCTTTTGATATTCGCTATTGTACTATTTTTACAAGACGCAAATGAGCTTAATATTGAATCTATGCTAATAGCACAGGGCACACCTATCGATATAACGGGGATACCCATTGTTTCTCTTGATATTTCCTGTCGTCCTTCTTCTATGGCACTTGCAGGGGTTAAGCCCGTGTTGCTTATTTGAAATGTTGTACATAGCCTGTCAATGTTGCTTGTTGATAGGGCGTCAATTAAAATCAAGCAAGAGGCACCACAGCATTCAATAGCTCCCTTAACCATAAGAGAGCTTTCAATACCACCTTCACCAAGGACAAGCGGTTTAACTAAGGAAAGGTCGTAGCCGAAGCTACCATAAAGCTCTGACTCTTTTTTTAAATGATGTGTCGGTATCAGCCTATCGATGCACAGAGGACCAAGAGCGTCAGCCTTTATTTGTCTGTTGCCAAGCCCCGCAACTAAAAACGAGGGCGATTTTAAATTGAAATCCGTTAGTAAGCTTTTTATACAAAAGCTGAGAGCAGAGCAAACCTTTTTTTGCTCACATGGGTTGTATTTCCACACGTTTTTTGCATACAGGGTTAGGTATTTTCCCATTTTTTTGCCTGTTATTTTTTCACCAACGCCGTTTAAAATTTTAGTTTCAATTATACTATAATCATTCACCTCGTAAAGTGAGGAAACAAGTCCGTTTTTCGAATTTTTCTCAAACTCAGCCTCGTACGATTCACAGGCGAGATCCGTTTTTATCGTGTTTTTCATATATTCACCTCTTGAATAAAAAATTCTTGCTTATTTTAAAAAAATGTGATATCATAATTTTGACACGAAAATATAGGAGAAATAAAATGACAGATAAAAGTGAAATTAAGGTTTTTATCCTTCACCTGATGGACAGAATCGGCTATAAGGTCAACTGTAATGATATTTGCTCAATACTTTCACAAGAAAACATCGCAGGATATTTTGAGTGTGGAGATTGCTTTACAGAGCTTGTTGAGGCAGGTCATATTGTTGATTCGGGTGAGCCGGATGAAAAGGGAGAAATAACGTATTTGGTTACTGACTCCGGCAGAACAATAGCATCAGTTTTGGGAGACCAAATATCAAGCTCTATAAAGGAAGCAAGCTATCGCAGTGCAATTAGATACCTATCCTTTGAAAAAAGAGGAGCTATTGTAAATTGCCACAAAACAAGGCTTGACAGTGGCAAATACAGTGTACATTGTGAGATAGTGGAAAAGGGCAGACGTGTGCTTGAAATCAACATTGATGTCGACACAGAAAAGGAAGCCGATACAATGCTGTTCAACTTTAGACGTCGTCCGGAGGTTATCTATCAAGGCACAATGGCACTTGTTTCCGGTGAAAGAAATTATATTTTTGAAAAGTGATTTTGTTAAAATGCACAAAAAAATCACTGAAAAATTTAAAAATTAGTCAAAATCTACAAAAAGTTCTTGACAAACTAAAAAATAGTGCTATAATATAATTATCACAATTGTTAGACAACTAACATTTGTGCGAGATGCGAGGTAATATGGAGACAAACGAGCTAGTTCTTCAAGCTAAAAACGACAATCAAATTGCATTCACTCAGCTTTGTCAGCAGTATGAGCCATTGCTTATTAGTATGGCAAATAAATATTCTGCTATGTGCAAGGACGGTGTGTTTGATGAGTTTTTGCAGGAATCTCAAATTGCTCTTCATAAAGCCATAGTATCATATAATTTCAATGGCACAACCACCTTTGGTGCATATGCTAAGCGAGTAGTAAACAATAGACTTATTGATTTAGTTCGCCGTATGAACTCAAAAAAGAGAAAACGTATGGACTCAAAATCAATAAGCGATGAGGAAATCGTTAGTAATGCAACACCACAGGACGAGGTTGTTTGGCGTGAACTTGGTGAAAAGCTTATGAAAAAAGTGGAGGATTTACTTTCTCCATACGAAAGAAACGTGCTTTCTATGTTGATTAGTGGACACAAGGCAAAAGAAATTTCTTTACTTATTGGCAAAGATGAAAAGTCCGTAAACAATGCTGTTTTTCGAATCAGGTCCAAGCTTAAGGGTATTTACTAAGCGAAAGCTTTGTATAAAATTTATTTAGAGGAGAAATAAGATGTTTGAGGACAAGACTTTAACATGCAAGGATTGCGGAGCGGAGTTCGTTTTCACAGCAGGAGAGCAAGAGTTCTATGCTGAAAAGGGACTTGTAAACGAGCCAAAGAGATGTAAGGCATGTAGAGACGCCAAGAAAAATGCTGCTAAGGCGCCAAGAGAGTTGTTTACAACTGTATGTGCTGAGTGTGGAAAAGAAGCAAAGGTTCCTTTCCAACCCAACAATGAAAAGCCTGTTTATTGTAGCGAGTGCTTTGCAAAAAGAACTAGCGAGGAATAATATATGCATTTAAAAAAGAGCCGTTTGAGGCTCTTTTTTTATTGCCTTTTTTCAAAAAATACTGTACAAATTTAATATTATATGTTAAAATAAATATAACTATTCTAAAAATGGAGTAAATAATGGCTTTTAACAATTCTAAAAACAAATTTAAGGGTAATTATAAAAAAGGCGAAAGCAAAGCTGAATATATAAAGCCTTATCGTTCATATTCAAGTGAATATGAAGAGGGTGAGGACAATGGAGTCGTTGTCGGTCGTAATGCAGTGCGTGAGCTACTTAAAAGTGAGCGTGGCATTGAAAAGGTTTATGTTAAAAAGGGCACAAGCCGTGAGGGCTCAATTACTGTTTTGGTAGCTGAGGCTATCGAGAGAGGAATTCCTGTCGTTGAAATCGAGGGACAAAAGCTTGATTCACTTGCTCAAGGGACAAACCATCAAGGCATTGTGGCAATTGCATCTATTAAGGAATATTCTACAATAGATGATATGCTTGAGCTTGCAAGCGCTAGAGGAGAAAAGCCTCTTATTGTAATTGCTGATTCAATTGAGGACCCACACAATCTTGGTGCTCTTATAAGATGTGCTGAGTGTGCAGGAGCACACGGTCTTATTATACCAAAAAGACGTGCAGTTGGTATAACTCCAACTGTATATAAATCCTCCGCAGGAGCAATTGAGCATATGCTTATTGCTAAGGTTTCCAATATTGCTACTACAATTGAGCAATTAAAGAAAAAAGGACTTTGGATTTTCACCTCTGAGGCGGGAGGTACACCATATTATGAAACGGATTTTAACTGTGCCTGTGCTGTTGTGCTTGGCTCTGAGGGAAATGGTGTTTCTAAAATTGTAAAGGATAATAGTGATTATATAGTTTCAATTCCAATGTATGGCAAGGTTAATTCGCTTAATGTTTCAACTGCAGCATCAGTTATACTTTGCCACGTTGCGAGAATGCAAAGAAAGGAGTAATTATGGACGATAAACTAAAGAATGACGAACTTGAAAACAACAGTATTGACCTTGAAGATACAGATGATGAGCTTGTCTCACCGGACAGGGCCATATTTACACAGGTTGCAGAAAGATTAAATAAGCCTGAAAAGCCAAAGGGCTATGCAGCTACTTGGCACGGCAAGGAAAATGAGCAGGATAGCTTTGAGCTGAACGAGACTTATGCAAGTACACAAAATGCAGATAAGAATTTTATGAAGGCGTTTGGACTTAGTGAAACAGGCTCACATAAAACTATCTCAAACCTTGAAAAAACAAAGACAACGGACTTTGCCAAGGACAATATTTATTCAGATGATTATGAATATACCGACCAAGCTCAAAAGAGAGAAATTATCGGTATGTATCACTATGCCAAAAAAAGCATACTGAGAAAGATTATAATAGCTTCAATTTTCTGTGTATTTTTGTTTTTACAGGAAAACATATTCCAGCTTGAGCTTTTTAATTTTCCCGGCTTTAGCTATTTCAATATGGTTAAGCATCCGTATATACATACAATAGCGGGATTAGTTGCATTAATAGCTTGTGCAATTTGTGCAAGAGAACAGCTATATCACGGTGCACGTTCAATTATTAAAAAGGATTATTCACCTGAGTCTGTTGCTACAATAACGCTTATAGCCTCACTGTTACATTCAGTAATTACATTAATATTCCTATTTATAGATACGCCCGTGTTTGCAAATAAGATGGTTTTGTTCAATTTCCCTTCATCAATTGTTTTACTCGGTTCACTTGTTTACACATACTTTAATGTAAAAAGAGAAAGATACGGCTTTGGTGTCGTTGGCTCAAAGCAACCGAAATTCGTGCTTGAAAAGGTAGAGGAGAGCAATGCTGAGGCAGAGTTTGAAACATTTACTACAACATCAAATGGTGAATTTGCAGGTCAAATAGCCCGTGTAACAAAAACACCGTTTGTAAAGAACTATTTTGCTAACACAAATACAAGCGTTGATACAAGAAAGTTCCTAAAGATTTATTATATAGTAGCTTTAGTTGTTCCGTTTGTAATAGCAATAACATCCGCATTTTTACCATCAGACGAGATTTGGTGGGTAAAGCCATATCTTGCATTTATCTATTTCTTCTTGGGACTGTTTGTGGTTTTGCCTATTGGAATTTTATTTTCATACAGTATTCCGTTCCTTGTTGCAAATGATAATCTATATGAAACAGGTGTTTCTATCATAGGTGAGGAGGCAATTGAGGAATTTGCAGGTATTGATGCAATAGTAGTTAATGATACAACCGCATTTCCGCCAAAGAATGTAAAAATCAGAAATATTATGGGCTATAACGACTATGATATTGAAAAGATTACATATTATGCAGCAAGTGGATTTTCTGTTGTTGGCGGACCACTGGCAGACGTTTTTGACGCTGTGCTTAATAATTCCGTTCCAAAGAGCTCACGTGCTAAGTTTGTTTGCTCAGGCCGTAGCTATCTAAGTGTTAGAATTGATGGCCATAGTGTTATCTTCGCTGATAAATATGGTATGACAGCACAGGGCATAGAGGTAGGTAGCGAAAGAGACGACAAAACAGATGTAAGCGTTATGTATATGGCTATTGATGGAGTTTTATGCTCAAAGATGTACATAAAATATGAAATCAATGATGAATTTGTAAAAACTACCAAAACTATGAACGCTAAGAATATGGTTTTAGGAGTTAGAACCTTTGATCCTAACATAAATAACGATCTTATTAATAAGCTATCCGGTATTGGCAAAAAGGACATAAGAGTGATTAAGCTCACCTCAATGGCGGATATTCCGGCACCAACTCAAAGATGCGACGGTAAGATTGTATCTAAGGGTACATCAAGTGCACTGCTTAGTGCTATTCCTACCTGTAAAAGGATTGTAAAAACTAGAAAGGTCATTAAGGCAATAAAAATATTAGCATCGCTTCTTGGCGCTACATATGCAGGATTTTGCATAGCAGGGCTTGTTCCTATACCTGTTACAGGAGCAATTGTCCTATTCTATCTTGTATTTGTGCTGATTATGTATTTAGTTACAATATTTATGTTGCCTAACAAAAAATAATGCAAAAGGATATTAGTGCGATTTTAAAGTCCGTTTCAAAGCCCGCAAGATACACAGGCGGAGAGTTTGGACAAATCGTAAAGGACAAACAAAAAATAAAAACAAGGATAGCATTTTGCTTTCCCGATACATATGAAATAGGAATGTCAAACCTCGGTATGAAAATCCTTTATGGTGCATTAAACGAGCTTGACTATGTTTGGTGCGAAAGAGCCTTTGCACCTTGGCCTGATATGGAAGAGAAGATGCGAGAGCATAACATTCCTCTATTCACGCTTGAGAGTAAGGATGAAATAAAGGACTTTGACATTATGGCAATCTCAATGCAATATGAGCTTTGCTATACAACAGCTATCAATATGATAGACTTAGCCGGTATACCTATGTACGCAAGAGACAGGGACGAGAATGCACCGATTATACTAGGTGGTGGCCCTTGTGCCTATAATGCTGAGCCGGTAGCTGATTTCTTTGATATTTTCAGCATTGGCGAGGGCGAGGAGGCTCTATGTGAGCTTGCAAGCCTTTATACCGAAATGAAGGACAACGGAACATATACAAAAAGCACGTTTTTGCGTGAGGCTTGTAAGCTAGAGGGCTTTTATGTTCCCTCTCTTTATGAGGTAAGCTACAAGGATGACGGTACTATCGCCTCATTTGAGCCGAAATATGACGATGTTCCCAAAAGAGTAGTCAAGAGAGTTATAAGCGATTTAAACACCTCTTATTTCCCTCTTAAGCCTGTTATGCCATATATTGAAACGGTTCACGATAGAATAATGCTTGAAACCTTCCGTGGCTGTATAAGAGGCTGTCGCTTCTGTCAAGCAGGTATGGTTTTCCGTCCTGTGCGTGAAAAGAGTGCAGAGGTACTAAATCGTCAAGCCGAGGAAATATACAAAAACACAGGCTATAATGAAATTTCACTTACCTCGCTTTCCATAAGCGACTATTCCTGCTTACACGAGGCAACTGACAAGCTACTTGCTTGGACAAACGATAAAAAGGTAAATTTATCCTTGCCGTCGCTCCGTGCAGACAGCTTTACTCGTGAGCTTATGCAAAAGGTATCAAGCGTACGCTCAAGCGGATTAACCTTTGCACCTGAGGCGGGAACACAAAGACTACGTGATGCAATTAATAAAAACCTCTATGAAAAGGATCTACTAAATGCGGTTAGATTAGCTTTTGAGGGTGGAAAGAGCCAAGTAAAGCTATACTTTATGAACGGCTTACCAACTGAAACCTATGAGGATATAGAGGGGATTTCAACACTTGCAAGCACTGTCATTGACGAGTACTATAAAACCGATGGTCGTCCAAAGCGTCCGCCAAGCGTAACAGTTTCCGTTTCTTGCTTTGTGCCTAAGCCACATACACCATTCCAATGGGAGCCACAGGACTCTCTTGAGTCATTACGCTCAAAGCAAATGTTCCTCGCTGAGAAAATAACCGACAAAAAAATACGCTATAATTGGCACGAGGCTAAGGTTTCTCGTCTAGAGGCGGTATTTTCTAAAGGCGACAGACGCTTGTCTAAGGCTATATATGTCGCTCAACAAAATGGAATGCGATTTGATGCATGGGATGAATACTTCGACTATGAAAAGTGGATGGAGGTATTTGATAAGTGCAATATTGATACCGATTTCTATGCAAATCGCCGTATGTCATACGACGAGATTTTGCCTTGGGATGTTATCGATATTGGTGTAAGCAAGAGCTTCTTAATTAGTGAAAGCAAAAAAGCGTACGAGAGCCAAACAACTCCTAACTGCAAGGAGAAATGCTCCGGCTGTGGTGCTAATAAGCTTGGAAAGGAGCATACATGGTGCCCGAAGAAAAAATAAAGGTAAGAATTAAATTCTCTAAAACAGGGGATTTAATGTATATTTCACACCTCGACCTTGCACGTACTATGCAAAGGATAATTTTACGCTCAGGCATTGATATTTGGTATAGTGAGGGCTTTAATCCTCAGCCAAAGATGGTTTTTGGCGTTCCGCTTCCTGTCGGAGTTGAGAGCGAGTGTGAGCTAATGGATATAAAAATCAACTCTTATATGTCAAATGAGGAAATTATGCAAAGAATTAATGATAATTTCCCGACACAAATGAGAGTGCTTGAGGTTTATAATCCGGAGGTCAAGTTTAAGGAGCTTTGCTATATTGATTATGATATAAGCATTACCTCACCAAAAGTAAATGAAGCGTTAGGTGAGCAGATAAAGTCGCTGTTTACAAACGAATGTAAAATCGTAAAAAAGACAAAAAGTGGCGAAAAGGAAATCAATTTAAGCGAATATATTAAGCTCCTTGAGCTAAAATGTGAGGAAAATACCCTGTATATTCACACAATTTTACCGGCGGGTAATGATATGAATTTAAATCCTGAGCTGTTAATTGAAGCAATAAAGCAAAATATTGGTATTTTAAACACAGATAGCCCAAGTGAGCATTATTCTATTATGCGTAAGAAAATGCTTGACTCGGATTTAAAGGAGTTTAGATAATGAAAAGAGTAGCTTCTATAACATTAACAGTAGTTATGTTAATTTCTGTTGTGCTTTTGTGTTCATCCTGCTTTAGTATTTATCGCTATGATAATGGCGACAGATATAAGGCGGGTGGTGCATCTATTGGTGAGCTTGTTACAAGAATTGACATCGGTTGGGTTGCAGGTGAGGTAAGAATAGAAGCATATGATGGTGATGTAATTACATTTAGAGAGGAAACAACAAACGAGCTTGAGGAAAAAAGACAGCTCCACTATTTTCTCGATGGTACAACACTATACCTTCAATATGCTAAATCCGGAATCACAAGCACCACAGCCGGCTTTGGTGAAAAAAAGCTTATTGTAATGATACCAAAGGACAACGTGTATGATTTGGATGTTGAAACAGTATCAAGCGATATTTATATTGACGCTCAAAACGATTTTAGCGAGGTTGATATTGAAACAGTATCGGGATATTCGAGAATAAATATAAATCATTCAAATACAATGGATTTTGAAACAGTCAGTGGTAATGTAAGTCTATCACTGTATAGCTGTGCAGCTCCTTGCAAAATTGACTCTGTTTCGGGCAATGTTGAGCTGTTTGTTAGAAAAGAAAACGGCTTTGTACTAGAATGTGAGACAGTATCAGGCGTATTTGAAAGTGAGGTTGCAGTGCAACAAACAATGGGGCAATATATCTATAAAGGCACAGAGGCTAATGGTATAATAAACCACTTTGAAATCGAAACAGTATCGGGCAATGTAGATGTTTTCCCATTATCTACACACGATCATAATTAAAAAAGCACTCAAAAGAGTGCTTTTTTTATTTTCTCACAGTAGTAATAATACTGTTTACAATTCCTGCAAGTATTCCGCCTAGCCTCCTTTGTGCAAAGGGTTATTCCCCTATTAGGGGAAATGTCGCAAAGCGACAAAAGGGTTGCGCCCTGCAAGGGGGGAAAACTGCTAATGTTGACGGAGGGATTGACATAGAATTTATTTTCTCACAGTAGTAATAATACTGTTCACTAGTCCTGCAAGTATTCCGCCGATAGGGAACGCAACCCAAGCAGGATGCCATAAATCAAGAGTAAAGCCTAAAATCAGGAATACCATAGTGGCAGTGCCCATAATTATTGAGGAAACAAGGTTTTTTATCTTTTCCTCTTGCTTTTCCTTTTCTGTTTTTTCTCTTTTTTCCTTGGCTACCTCTTTGTTGTATTCTTCTACACTGTATTTTGATTTTAAAATGCTTGAATAAATATAAGTAAATACCGAGGCTGACAAGAGTAAGAAGAAAAGGCTCATAACAAAGGAGTCCCACTTTTCAACAGTTGCAAAAAAGCTTGGATAGTAGCTTTCATCGTACAAGCAGAGAACTATCATGCTAACACCGGCAATTATAATAGCGGTGGCAAGGGAGATAAAAATAGGGTGCTTTTTGTTATATTTATCAATTTCATCTTTAGGATAAGGAGCAATTTTTGGATTGTCCTTTTTGAAATTGCTATGCTTAATTCCGCTTGTAATGAAGATGGCAACGGCTACTCCAACAAAACAGAGAAATGTAGCAACACCAACAGCCTCTAAATTTGTAAAGGCATATATCATAAACATAGCAGAAAGACCAAAGAGTATTAGCCAAACACCAAGTCCCATCATCAAAGCGAATAGGTTCATATGTCTGTCGTATTCAAAAGGAACAGAGCTTCCGTATTTTTCACCGTTTAAATAGCTTTGCTTTTCCTCCGACTTATAAGGCTCTTTGGCTTTACTCGGCTCATCCTTGCTTTGAGGGTTGCCTCTTACAAGTGTGTCCATATCGCAACCAAAAAGGTCGCATAGCTTAATTAACGTATCAACATCGGGCAGAGAGGAGCCGTTTTCCCACCTTGATACTGTTTGACGTGATAGCGATAGCTTTTCAGCTAGCTCGTCTTGTGTAAGACCACATTTTTTTCTAAAATAGCTTATATTTTCACCAAAACTCATATTGTACCTCCATTTGAAAATCCTTACAATAAAATTATATACCTTAAAGAGCAAAAAATCAATCAAATCTTAGTTGCTTTTTAAAAAAATATGTAACATTTGATGTTACATTTGAACAATTTTTGCCAACCTGTGTCTATTTTTTTACAAAATAACAAAAATACAAAACTGTACCGGTTAGTCCCGCTTTTTTTATTTTATAATGAAAGCGAAAAGAGGTGGAAGAGTGTACGGATTTATAATGATACCAAGAATGTTTTTAGAAAATGAGCAATTAAACCAAGGGACTGATTTTTTGGCTGTTTATGCATATATACTTTCAAATGCTTGTTTTAGTGAAGAATGCTTTGCAA
>JAGAMD010000001.1 GCA_017624905.1 Clostridia bacterium
AAAGAGCAAGAGGTATTATGTGGAAGGGTTTTTTCTATTGATGTTGCCAAAATCGTGCCAAATCCAAACCAGCCAAGGAAATATTTCACCGAGGAGGCAATTATCAAGCTCGCCGACAGTATACGGCAATATGGAATAATGCAGCCTCTCAATGTAAGAAAAATAGGCGTCGATTACGAGCTTGTATCAGGCGAAAGAAGGCTACGTGCAGCCAAGGAGTTGGGACTCGAGAAGGTGCCTTGCATCGTTGTAAATACAACCGATCAAGCAAGCGCCGAGATGGCAATAATCGAAAATTTAATGCGCGAGGGCTTGACAATATTTGAGCAAGCCGAGGCAATCAGAGCTCTTATCGACACTTACAATTTGACACAAGAAGAGATTGCAACAAAGCTTTCAACAAGCCAATCATTTATCGCCAACAAGCTCAGGCTTTTAAGGCTTTCTCAAAAAGAACGCGAGTTAATCATTTCAAACAAACTTACAGAAAGACACGCAAGAGCGTTGCTAAGAATAAGCAACAACGAGGTACGAGAAAAGGCTCTGAAGGTCATTACTGACAGTTCTTTAAACGTGTCAAAAGCCGAGGAGCTAATTGAAAAACTATTGTCAAAAGGTGAAAAAATTCAACCAAGCATTTCAAAAAGCTTCAAAAGTATATCAAGCTTTTGCGAATCTTTAACAAAGACCATCAATTGTGCATCAAGCAGCGGCTTGAACATCAAAACTCGCAAGGTCGAAAACGACGATTACACAGAAATCGTAGTCATCATACCCAAAATTGATAGTAAATCATCAAGCAGCGAGGCAGAATCCGACATATAAATTACATATTCCCCCAATTAAGACAAAACATTCGCAGTTTTCCACTAGTTTATCAACGTAGTGTTGAAACGTACGTGTGTTCGTAAAACACGAACATTGTTCGAGTTGCGTATGCAAAATTGTGTACAAGGAATGGAACACAAAGCAAACACAAGCCAAGACACCAAGCATCGTTGCGATTGTTCATATTAGCAGTCACGCCCATCCGTGATTATTAAAATGTTTAGCCAAATCTTAAGACGCGAGTGCAGGGTAACAAACCACGAGACGCAGCAAACCACATATGTTACACGTGAAACACAACAAGTTTCACAGCCCCGCTTCCTGTCGCGTGTATCAAAAACATTTAGTGTCAGTGTAGGGGTAGGTAGCAAATACAGCACTCATTTTTCGCAAAAAGCATACGATTGTGTCAGATGTCGGGACCCTCAAACCAAGACAGGAGAGCAACACAACAATGGTAAAACAAGGAGGGGGGGCGAAAAGGCGTTATTTTTCTTTGCAAACAGAGAAATACAGACAAAAAAGCGAATTGTTTCACGTGAAACATTCGCTTTTTTATGTTGTGTCATCAAAACAGCGAAAAACATTCATTCAAAAGCAAGCAATCAAGCAATCTATGGGTTATAAAGTGCGTTTTTTACTTACTAAAGATTATATTTTGGTCAAGTGCGCCAAGACAAAAAAAGAGACAGCGCAGGAGCGCTCCTTGTTTGGCAGGGCAGAGGCACTTTGTCTGTAAGATGTTTAAAGCACGCTTGCAGGACAGCAAAAAGTGGGGGGGCGCTAAGCCGTTTATTAACGCATGGTGCAACCCATCTCTGTAAGAGGCGGTGCAGTCAAAGGTTACCATTTTCACATATGAGAATTTCGCATGCAGGTGTTGTAGCCCAAGTTCTCTAGACTCTATTTCATTGTTTCACGTGAAACAATTTATACAACGAGCCATAACACAAGAAAAGCAAAAAGCCTTACAAAATGCAAACAAACGAGAAGCTTTGGCGCAAATGAGGTAGGGAAAACGGCATAGCTATAAAAAGAGGGAAACGTTGGCGTTTTTTGAGCAAAGCAGAGCGTTGGCGTTTTAACCAAGAGAATGGGGAAGAGAAACAGGAAAGCAAGAAGCGGTTTTAAGCAGAGTAAAAAGTAATCAAAATTAGCGACGTCCTAAGGGCAACACGCAGAGAAAACAGTTGTAATAGAGGTGTTGGAATAGAGAAGGGAGCCGAAGGGTGGACACCACACTAGCAGGGCAGATAAACAGTTAAAGGCAGAGGCCTTCTTAACAGAATGCATAGGTTGTCAAAACAGAGGCGTTCTAGTGGAGCAAAGGTGTGTATCAAAAGCAGTGGTGTTCCATTAGAACGAACAGGAAGTCAAAGCGTGAGCACTCCAGCAGAGCAGAGAAGTGCTAAAAATGTGAGACGCTTTGTAAGAGCAGAGAGGCACTCATTCGTTTGACAAAGCAAGAAAAAGAGTAACTCTTTTCACTTTTGCAAACGGCTTATACCAAGCAAGGCGGAGTTCTCCCCGCCCCTTCTCTGCTTCGCTTTTGACTTTGTAGGTCCAAATTAGAGGTGGCTTCGCTTCTCTTCTCTATCGTTTTTCTCTTTTTAGTTCGTTTAAGTTTTTAAAAATTTGGCGTTTTGAGAGGTTTGGAAAAGTAACTTTATCCGCAAGTTGTACAAGACTCAGCTTATACGGCAAATGTATTTTTGGTCGCGCATTCAGGAAAACGTTTCACGTGAAACATCAAAATTTTACATTTTTCTATTGATTTTGTGCATTTTACGTGGTATACTTTTATTAGAATTAATATGAAGGGAACTTTAAGTGTGCAGGTTATTTCGTTTGCTAACCAAAAGGGTGGCGTTGGTAAGACCACCTCTGCTCTAAACTGTGCAACATCATTGGGTGTGCTCGGCAAAAGAGTTTTACTAATTGATTTAGACCCACAAGCAAACTCAACTAGTGCGCTTGGAATATCAAAAAACGCAGTCAAGCTTTCGATTTACGAGGCGATCACAGGCAAAGCAAAGGATGTTAGTTCAACTATTATCCAAACAAAATATAAAAACCTATCTATAATTCCATCAAATATGTCTTTAGCTAGTATAGAGGCAGAACTTTCTTCACAGTTTGGACGTGAGGTTTTTTTAAAAAGAATTATGGAAAGGATAGACTCGTTAGATTTATTTGATTACATAATAATCGATTGTCCCCCTTCTCTTGGTATGATTACAGTCAACGCACTCGTTGCAAGTAACAGCTTGATAATACCAACACAATGCGAGTATTTCGCATTAGAAGGACTCACTCAGCTTATGATGAGTGTAAAAGCAATTAAATCTAGATATAATCCTGAGTTAAACATCACCGGAATATTAATTACTATGTTCACACCTCGCTACAAATTATCTCAAGAGGTACTTAGTGAGCTTGAAAAATACTATTTTGATATTATTTTCAATCAAAAAATCTCACGCAGTGTAGTTATTGGCGAGTCATCAAGCTATGCAGAGCCACTGTACTACTATGCTAAATACTCTAAGTCAAGCTTAGAATATTTAGAAATTGCTAAAGAAATTGTTGAAAGATTAGAAGGATTTTAAAGGAGAATGACATGAAAAAAGGACTTGGAAGAGGATTAGATTCAATTTTTGCCGACAACTACATAGAGGTTGCTTCAAAGGAAGAGGGCATTCAAACATTAAGAATATCACAAATCGAGCCAAAAGCTGACCAGCCTAGAAAGCACTTTGACGAAGAAGCTCTTTTAGAGCTTTCCGACTCAATCAAAGCACACGGTCTGCTCCAACCTATCATCGTACGTGAAAGCTCTGCGGGTTATTATCAAATTATAGCCGGCGAGCGTAGATGGCGTGCATCAAAGCTTGCAGGTCTTACTGAAATCCCTGCAATTGTTATGCAAGCTGATGCTTTAGAGGCTGCCGAAATTGCTATTATCGAAAATATTCAACGTCAAGACCTCAATGCTTATGAAGAAGCAAGTGCATATGCATCACTTATGGAGCAATATAGCCTCACTCAAGAGGAGGTTGCGGAAAAGGTTGGCAAGTCAAGAAGTGCTGTTGCAAACTCAATGCGTTTGCTAGACCTACCTGACGACGTGCTTGAAATGCTAAAAACCGGCGATATTTCCGCAGGTCATGCACGTGCTTTGCTCGGTCTTAAAAACAAAGATATTATTGTTGATACAGCTGAACAAATATTAGTTCGCTCCCTATCCGTTCGCGATACTGAATCATTGGTTAAGAAGCTTAACAAGGATTTTGAGCGCGGAGAGGTTACTCCACCGGAAAACAACGACGAGATAAAGGTTGATTACATTAAGGATCTAGAGAAAAAGGCTATGCACATCACCGGCAAACGTGTAAAAATCAAGACAAAGGGCAAGGTTTCAACCGTTGAAATTGATTTTTACGGAAATGATGACCTCGAGGACATTTTGGTTAAGCTCTGTGGCAAGGGCATTATAGAGTAATATGATACCATTTCTTTTCGCAGAAGGCGAACTAATACCAACAAACTACATTATTTGGGCAATATGCATAGGCACCAACCTCGGTTACCTATATATGTGCTTTTCAAGAAATATTGTTGGCAATATTGTAAGGAAGCTACTTG
>JAGAMD010000016.1 GCA_017624905.1 Clostridia bacterium
ATAAACAAGCTCACCAATATCGGCGGCTTGGTCGCCAAAGCGTTCAATATCTGTAATCATCTTAAGAGCAGTTGACACCTCGCGAAAATCTTTTGCAACAGGCTGTTGCTTTAAAAGAATTCGCATACATTTTTTCTCAATTGCCATTTCATACTCGTCCACTCTTTTATCCATAACACCGATGCTTTTGCCAAGCTCACGGTCTTTATTTACAAGAGCCGTAATGGCATCACTAATCATTTGCTCTGTAAGTCTACACATTTCTACAAGCTGAGTCTTTAACTCGGCAAGCTCTTCTTCGAATATTTTTCTAATTGACATATTCTATCTCCTATTATAACATGTATTTGTTGTCAAATCAACCAAATCTTCCTGTAATATAACGCTCTGTTCGTTCATCGCGAGGAGATGTGAAAATATCGTCCGTGTTTCCGTATTCTACCAGTTCTCCAAGAAGGAAGAATGCAGTTTTATCTGCTATACGAGTTGCTTGCTGCATGTTGTGAGTTACAATAACTATGGTAAGCTCTTTTTTCAATTCTTCCATAAGCTCTTCAATCTTGCCTGTTGATATTGGGTCAAGAGCAGAGGTTGGTTCATCCATAAGTAAAACCTTTGGGCTTGCAGCAAGAGAACGAGCAATACAAAGTCTTTGCTGTTGACCACCACTCATACCGAGTGCATTCTTTCGAAGTCGGTCCTTGACCTCATCCCAAATGCTGGCACGACGTAAAGATTGCTCGACTATATTATCAAGCTCACTTTTTTTAGTAATACCAAAGGTTCTCGGCGCAAAGGCAATATTGTCATATATACTCATAGGAAACGGATTAGGCTTTTGAAAAACCATGCCTACATTTTTTCGCAGAAGATTTACATCTGTTTCCTTATCAAAAATGTCAATACCGCCGATTCTAAACTCTCCTTCAATGCGACATCCTTCAACAAGATCATTCATTCTATTGAATATTTTTAGAAAGGTTGATTTTCCACAACCTGACGGACCAATAAAGGCTGTCACTTGTTTTTCTGGAATTTCTATATTTATATTTTTTAAGGCTTGAAAATCACCATAAAAAAGATTGCAGTTTTTTGCGACAATATCCATATTACCTATAAATTCATTCATTTTGTATCTCCATAAGTTGATTTTTTAATCATTTTACCAATAAAGCTTGCCAAAAGATTGAGAAAAATTACGAAAATTAGAAGAACAACTGCCGTTGCCGCCGCCTCATTGGGATAACCGTGGCTTGCGAAATAGTAAATATCAAGAGCAAGGCTTGTGCCCGGAGCCATCAATGTTTCAGGCACCTTGTTGACAACCATTCCAACGGTTAATATCAAAACTGCACTTTCAGAAACAACACGACCAATAGCTAAAATAATAGAGGTAACTATGCCACCCGCACAAGATGATAGAACAATTTTAAAAATAGTTCTTACTTTACTTGCTCCAAGCGCATATGAGCCTTCACGAAGTCCGTCTTGAACAGATAACAAGCTTTCTTGTGTAGACCTTACGATGGTAGGAAGTATCATGATTGCAAGTGTTATTCCACCACCGAGCATAGAATATCCCCACCCAAAGGCAACGACAAATATCAAGTATCCAAATAGGCCATAAACAATACTTGGAATACCGGCAAGAGTTTCTGTTGCCACTTGTACGATTTTAACAAATTTACCCTTATTGTTAGTGTATTCTACAAGAAATATAGCACTTGCAATTCCTATAGGAACAGCAATAATAGCAGCAATTCCTACAAGCTGAAGTGTTCCTATAAATGCAGGAAATATAGATGGAGAAGCCGTATAATCTCCAAACAAAAGATTAAAGGAAAGCTTGGTAACACCGTTTATTAAAACATAAGCAACAACTGCTATAAGCGAAATTAGCGAAAAAACAAGAGCAATTATGCAAACATATTTCAAAATAGAATATAGCTTTCTCATTTGCTCTCCCCTCGCTTTTCTTTATTTTTGGGCTTGTCTCTTTTGTCTTTCTTTAGCAATGAAAAGCTTACATTTAAAATAAGAGTAAAGACAAACAAAACAACACCCGTTGATATAAGTGCAGATAGCGCATCTCCTGACAGCTCCAAGGCTCCCATTGCTATATTTGATGTTAATGTTCTTACACTTTGGAATAAGCTTTCAGGCATTTCAGGGCTTCCGCCAATTACCATAATAACTGCCATGGTTTCTCCGATAGCTCGTCCAATTGCAAGAACCACCCCTGCAAGAATTCCACTCTTTGCTGATGGGACCATAACCTTAAAGGTTGCTTGCTCCTTTGTTGCACCAAGAGCTAAAGCCCCTTCATAATAGGATGAGGGAACACTATTCAAAGCATCAAGACTTACACTTACAATGGTTGGTAAAATCATTATTCCAAGAACAATGGATGATGAAAGAATACCATAACCGACGCCTGTAGGCGAAATATAATCTCTAACGAATGGAACAATAATAGTCATTCCAAAAAGACCAAAAATAACGGAAGGAATACCTGCAAGCAAATTTATCATTTGTCTTATTGGGGAAACAAGACTTTTAGGACAAAACTTATATAATGCAATTGATGTAAAAAGGCCTACTCCTACACCGATAATTACCGAAAGAGCCGTAACATATAATGAGGCTACAATCATTGGGAAAATTCCATAGCTTGGATTATCGGCAACAGGTGCCCAATTGCTTCCAAATAAAAATTCAGCAAATCCCGTCTTTGCAATGAACGGAACTCCGCTCACAAATAGGAATACCGTTATCGTCGCAAGCGCGAGAATGGAAAATATCGCAGAGAAAAGGAACACGCCGCGCATGACATTTTCTCGTGCATTTATAAATTTGTAAAGACCTTTCATGTTATTTTGAAACGTCTGACCAAGTCTTGATAGCGGAGTCGCCTGCATCTACATTGTAAATGTTTTTAAGGTCTTCAAGGGAAATGTTATCAAAGGTGTTTTCTTTATTAACAATTACCGCAATTCCATCCTTTGCAACCTCATAGTATGTGCAATTATCCGCTTTTGATGGATTGAAGCTTTCTGAAATCATTCCAAAGTCTGACACGCCATTTTTAGCATTGTTATAGCCTGTTCCACTTCCACCACCGGCAACAGTAATTTTAACACCATCTTGGATGCTTTCAAATTTTGCAGCGAGCTTTTCCATAAGAGGAAGTAGTGATGTTGAACCGGAAATGTCTATTTTGCCTGTTAAACCGGGAACTACCACATATGATGTAGTAGAATCTTTAGTTGAAACATACCCGTTGTCGCTAATAATTTTTTGTGCATCCGAGCTTTGAAGAAATGCGTAGAACGCTTTATTTACCTCATCATTAATGGTGCTTTCTTGAAAAACTATATTTAGTGGTCTTGAAATTCTGTAAGAGCCATTTTTAATATTTTCAATTGTAGCTTCAACACCATCTACCTTAAGCATTTTAACCTCATCAGTAATGTAGCCAAGGCTATCATAACCGATTGCAAGAGGGTTGCCCTTTACCTCTTGAAGAACAGAGGCAGTATTTGAAGCAACAATAACACCTGAAACATCAGTCTTACCCTTAAGTCCGATAATCTCCATAAATGCGGATTTCGTTCCACTTCCGTCCTCGCGTGTAACAACGCTAATGTTCTTGTTCTCATCAAACTTAGAACCACCACAAGAGGTGAGAGCTCCAAGAGAGCAGATGATGATTGTGAATGTGAGTATAAGTGCAAAAATTTTTTTCATTTTCAAAATCTCCTTTTTCATATTTTGCACCCTTATTGTAGCTCAATGCAAATATTTCAGCAATCATATTTTTGTTTAGCAAATGTAAGGTTTTTGTAAGCCCAAAAATTTTTGATGTCAGCATAATATCAAAAATCAAAAAATAACTTTTGACAGTTAGGCGTGTGCTTGTATATATACAAGTGGCTCGGCTTCGCCTCGCCAATACAAGCACACGCCTAACA
>JAGAMD010000005.1 GCA_017624905.1 Clostridia bacterium
GGATCTTTTTAGAGCATCAAACCCTCGTTCCCTTGGGTTCTGTTTCTTTCTCGCACTCTCTTTTCCGCAGAGTGCCTTGCTATTATATCAAACCACTCCCTCTTTGTCAAGTACTTTTTTAAACTTTTTTTGAAAAAATTTTTCTTTTCTAAATATAGTATCAAATATTGATATTTATTAGTATATTTAGTATCTATTTTGATAAGAATATTTATATAAATTACTATAAATAAGGAATAAAATATGGAAGAAAAAGAAAACGAAAAGCTTGACGAGCTTGAAATTATAGAAAAAAGCGGCGGTCTTTCGCTTGAAAAAATCCATTGTATGAGCATAATTGGGCAAATTGAGGGGCACTACGCATTGCCTGACGGACAAAAGGCAACAAAGTACGAGCATATTGTTCCTCTTTTAGTGTCGATTGAGCAAAGCACAGAAATCGAAGGTCTTCTTATTATATTAAATACAATGGGTGGAGATGTTGAAGCCGGACTTGCTATTGCCGAGCTTATCGCTAGTATGAAAAAGCCAACCGTTTCTATTGTTCTTGGAGGCGGACACTCTATTGGTGTCCCCCTTGCCGTTTCTGCTAAAAAATCATTTATTGTGCCCTCTGCCACAATGACCATACATCCTGTAAGAGTTAGCGGTACAATAGTTGGCACACCTCAAACCTACTACTACTTTGAAAGAATGCAAGGTAGAATTGTGTCCTTTGTTTGCGACCACTCTAAAATTAGCGAGGACAAATTCAAATCGCTTATGATGGCAACTGACCAAATTGCGACGGACACCGGCTCTGTAATCGACGGCTACGAGGCTGTTGAATGTGGACTTGTCGATGCTGTTGGCGGTCTTAGTGATGCTCTTGACTGCTTGAATGAGATGATAAATAAAAAATAGCAATCCCTCCACCGCCAGCGGTCCCCCTCCCTTTGCACAAAGGAGGCTTTTGGTAGTCTTAGTGATGCTCTTGACTGTTTAAATGAGATGATAAATAAAAAATAAGATATGCCACCCAAAAGGGTGGCTTTATTCATAAATAATTAACATTTTACAAACAATTTGAAAACGAGTGTGCTTTAGTATATAATAGATATGATATGTATTGTTCAAGGAGGGGCTATGGTTAAAATTTTAGTTTGCGAGGATGACAAATCACTTAACAAGCTAGTTACTAGCTATCTTGGTGATAACGGCTACGAGGTTACCTCTTGCCAAAATGGCGAGGAGGGGCTTTTGGCTCTTGAAAAATCTACCTTTGATTTAATTATTACCGATATTATGATGCCTAAGGTTGACGGCTTTGAGCTTGCCGAGGGAATAAGAATGACGGACAAGACAACGCCCATCATTTTTATGAGTGCAAAGGACGACAAGCCATCAAAGATGTACGGCTACAAGCTTGGAATTGACGACTACATAACTAAGCCGTTTGACATTGACGAGCTCGTTATGAAGGTTGGAGCTATTTTACG
Organism: Clostridia bacterium; assembly: GCA_017624905.1. GTDB lineage: Bacteria > Bacillota > Clostridia > Oscillospirales > CAG-272 > RGIG2000. The sequence goes on from JAGAMD010000005.1 coordinate 1,479, forward strand.
CCGTGCAAAGATTGAGAGCGACAAGGAAATCAAGATTGGCAACTTCACAATGAACACAGAGGAGCGTACTGCTATTTGCGGTGAGGATGAAATTCCTCTTACTGTGCGTGAATTTGATATTTTATTCAAGCTACTTTCTTACCCGAAGAAAACCTTTACTCGCTCAAAGCTGATGGAGGAGTTTTGGGATTATGATTCCTCGGCAACCTCTCGTACAGTGGATGTTTATATGGCTAAGCTACGCGATAAGACACAAGCGTGTGATGGCTTTGAGATTGCCACAGTTCACGGTCTTGGCTACAAGGTGGTGCTTAAATGAGTAGATCAAAATTCATGAATACTATGGGCTATGTGCTTTTCTTTATAACAACTGCCATCGCTGTAACGGGCGCATTTATTGCCTTTAGTGCAGTTGAAGATAAGGGAAACACCGCAATAGCAATTGCTATTTTATGCTCTATTGTAGTTATTGCAACATTTTTTACAGTTGCGGACATCATCCGTCGTAAAATAATGATAGACAAGCCTGTTAAGGAAATTTTATCAGCTACTCAAAAGATAGCCGAGGGAGACTTCTCCGTTAGGTTAAAGCCAAAGCATTCATACGACAAGTACAACGAGTACGATATGATTAAGGAAAATTTAAACGCTATGGCTATGGAGCTTGAGAAAAACGAGGTGTTAAAAACCGACTTTATCTCCAATGTTTCACACGAAATAAAGACCCCTGTGTCTATAATTAAGAGCTACGCCTCTTTGCTTGAGAAGGAAGCGGACCTAGAAAAGCGCGCTGAATACAGACACCAAATTGCTCTTGCATCCAACCGTCTTTCCGAGCTTGTAACTAACATTTTGCAACTAAACAAGCTTGAAAATCAAGCATTAAAGCTAGAATACAAAATGATAAGGCTTGACGATATGCTTGCTGACTCAATTATCAATTTTGAAAGGATAATTGAGGAAAAGAAGCTTGAAATTGAGTGCGATTTTGACGAGGTTGTAGTATCAAGCTCAAAATCCTATCTTGAAATCATTTGGAACAATCTTATCTCAAATGCGATTAAATTTACCGAGCCCGGCGGTAAGGTATATGTATCTACTAAATGGATAGACGGCGAGGCTGTTGTTATCGTGCGTGATACCGGCTGTGGTATTGATGCAGAAACAGGCAAACGCATTTTTGACAAATTCTATCAAGGTGAGACCTCTCACTCCGGTGAGGGCAACGGGCTTGGCCTTGCTCTTGTTAAGAAGGTTATTGACGTTCTCGGTGGAGAAATTTCTGTTAGTAGTGAGCTTGGAAAGGGGACAACCTTTACAGTTAAAATAAAATGAAGAAATTTTGGGAATATTTTAAAAAGCCACCTGTTTGGCTAATATTTATTGTATATTTTTTAACTATCGTCTTTGCCTCCGCCTCGATTGTTTTTGCTATTCTTGGCAAGGCTGAGGTTTGGACTTATATAATTTATGGCTTTGCAGGTATAACTCTTGCCTACTCGGTTTACACAATTGTTAAATTTGCGCCGAAGGTAAAAAATGCTATTGTCGAAATGCTACGCTCATTTGGCTTTACAAGAAGATTCTTGGACCAATATGGCTTTCGCTCAATTGTACTTGCAACTGTTTCATTATTTATTAATATAGCTTATACGGTTTTTAATGCAGTAATTGGCATTTTATCCTCTTCCCTTTGGTTTGGAGCACTTGCCATTTACAACGGACTGCTTACAGCATTGCGTAGCGACACAATTCTTTCAAGGAACAAAAAGCCACGCGCTAGCTACCTAAGATGCGGTATTTTGCTTATTGTCTTGTCAATATTCCTTTCCCTTGCAATTTGGCAAATGATAGCAAACGGTCTATCCTTTAAGTATCCGAGCCTTACAATTTACGCATTTGCTGCGTTTGCGTTTTATAAAATCATATCGGCAATTATCAGCCTTGTTAAAACAAGAAACGAGACGCTAACCGTAAAATCAACAAAGTATATTGGCTTTGCCGATGCCTTGGTATCTATTCTATCTTTACAAACTGCTCTTCTTTATACATTCTCTGACGCAACCGTAAACCAGGGAGCGTTAAACGGAGCAACAGGCGGAGCTGTTTGCCTTTTTACTCTTGCAATTGGAATAAAAATGATAATCGACTTAAAAAACAAAAATAAGGATTAATTTATGAACGAAAACAAATTTGAATTTACTTACAAGGCTCCTACCGAAAGTGAGCGTCGCACTATCGAAAGCATACGCAGTCAATACGAGGAAAAGTCAAAGGCAGAGGGCGACTATGAAAGACTTGTAAAGCTTGACAAAAAGGTAAGAGTCTTGCCAACCATTCTTTCTATAACCTTGGGCGTTATTGGTCTACTTATCTTCGGTCTCGGTCTTACTATGGTGCTTGAGTGGGACTTAATAGCTTGGGGAGTTTTAGTTGCCATAGTCGGTGCTATTCCTATGGGGATTGCCCCATTTTTACACAAATCACTCTTACAAAAGAACAAGAAAAAATACGGTGATGAGATTTTGGAGCTTTCCGAGAAACTACTAAAAAAATAATTAGTTTTACAAAACTTTAACATTTCTTTGTTTATACTCTAACAACCGATATGTATAATCTACTCGTAAAATTAAGAAACGAGGTAAAGAATTATGCAAGAAAACGAAAAAATTGTAAAAGAAATCAAAGCTTACTACACAGAAAAGGAAGCAACAAAAACAGATGAGCTTATAAAGCTAAACAATCGTGTTTCCTTACCGGCTTATATTTTTGCTTATAGCTTCGGTGTTGTTGCTTCACTTATTTTAGGGCTTGGAATGTGCCTTGCTATGCAAGTCATCGGCTCAGGTATTCCACTTATGGTGCTTGGAATTGTAATCGGTGTTATCGGTATTGCTATGGTGTCCGTAAACTACCCGATTTTCAGAGGAATTTTAAATTCACGCAAGAAGAAATACGCAAGTCAAATCATTGCCCTTAGCGACGAGATACTAGGAAGTAAGGAGTAAGAAGATTTATGACATTTGTCCCAATTATTTTAGCACTTTTAGCAATGGTGCTTTTACCAATCGTTTTGCCAATTATGCTAATTTGTATGGTGTGCACCACAATTATAGTAGTTCCGCTATTAATTCTATTTGCGCCTATACTTTTAATTGGAGCAGTAATCATATTACCACTTATAGGATAACAAGAAGCTAGTCTTCTTATTATAAACTCCATAACTCAATAGCACAAGCCACCGAGCAATCGGTGGCTTGTGCTATTAAAAAAGACACAGGAAAAATGCTACCCTGTGTCTGTTTTTATTATTTTCTGTCATCAAGCTTGATGTATTCTTTTCTTTCGCATACATTTTCATAGCCCGGACGGATGATTTTACCATTGAGAAGAAGCTCCTCGATACGGTGTGCGCTCCAACCTGCTATTCTTGCTATTGCAAAGAGTGGTGTATAAAGCTCAGTTGGAAGACCAAGCATATTATAAACAAAGCCACTATAAAAGTCAACGTTTGCAGAAACGCCCTTGTATATCTTACGTTCCTTAGCAATAACCTCCGGTGCTACCTTTTCAATAAGTGCACATAGGTTGTATTCCCTTTCGAGTCCCTTTTCCTTGGACAGCTTTTCTACCCATCCCTTGAATACCTTTGCACGCGGGTCGGAAAGTGCATATACTGCGTGTCCCATACCGTAAATTAAGCCCTTGCCATCAAAAGCCTCTTTGCGTAGTATTTTGGTAAGATATTCCTTAACCTCCTCCTCGTCATTGTAGTCGCGGAGGTTTTTCTTAATGTTATCTATCATTTCAACAACCTTGATGTTAGCACCACCGTGTCTTGGTCCCTTAAGTGAGCCAAGGGATGCAGCGATTGCTGAATATGTGTCAGTTCCTGATGAGGTTACAACGTGTGTTGTAAATGATGAGTTATTACCACCACCGTGCTCTGCGTGTAAAACGAGTGCAAGGTCAAGGATTTTTGCCTCAAGTGGAGTAAACTTTGAGTCCTTACGAAGCATATAAAGAAGATTTTCAGCGATGGAAAGCCCTGCCTTTGGACGTCTGATAATAAGACTCTTCTTCTTTTCATTATATTCGTAGCTTCTAAAGGCATAAACTGCCAAAAGCGGAAACTCTGAAATCAACTGTAAGCATTGACGGAGTACATTTGGAATAGATGTGTCGTCTGCCTTGTCATCGTATGCATAAAGAGTAAGCACGGAACGAGCAAGAATATTCATCATATCCTTTCCTGTTGCCTTCATAAGAACATCACGAACGAAGTTTTTAGGAAGTGAACGATATTTTGTTAGCAGCTCACAGAACTCATCAAGCTCATCTTTAGTTGGAAGCTGACCAAACAAAAGCAGATAAATTGTTTCCTCAAAGCCGAATCTGTCGTCGTCTAAGAAGCCGTTTACAAGCTCGTTAATGCTAATTCCACGATAGAAAAGCTCACCATCCTTAGGAATTCTTGTTCCATCAGGAAGATTCTCAAATGAGTTAATCTCAGAAATAGCAGTAAGACCGGCTACAACGCCCTTTCCGTTTACATCACGGAGGCCTCTTTTAACGTCAAACTTAATATATTGCTCAGGCTCGATTGTTGTGTTTGATGTACACATAGCAACATATGATACGAGCTGAGGTGTGATTTTTGTTAATTCTTTTTTTGCGGTTGGCATTTGAAGCCCTCCTTTCAACAATTATGCTTTAGCACTTTAAAGCAATAAAATAAAAATATAGTCTATTCTATCACACGATTGTGAACAAATTGTGAATTTTCAAAAAATATTTATTGTTTTTACTATATTTTTATATATTCGTCACAAAACGCCTGTTTTACAAAGGCTTTTTTGATATTTGTGAATTATTTCTAGGGTATTTCTCCGGTGTTGGCTTCACCTTTTTTATAAGGATTATGGTTCTGTCAAGAGATTCATTTCCATCGGTTAGCTTAATTCTCGATACCTTTTCAAGTGAGCCGCCCATCAAGGAAATTGCATTTTCTGCCTCACTTAATTCCTCGTCTGTGGTCTGTGATTTCATAGCTATAAATGTGCCGCCAAGCTTTAAAAGCGGCAAGCAAAGCTCACAAAGAACATTTAGCCTTGCAACAGCTCTTGCAGTTACTACATCGAAGCTCTCTCGGTAATCACTATCGTGTCCAAGCTCCTCTGCTCGTCTTGAGGAAACTGCTATATTTTCAAGACCTAAAAGCTCACCTGTGTCAGCAACATATTTAACCTTTTTTGCAACGCTATCTACACCTAAAACAGACACGTCCCCGCGTAAAATCGCAATCACAAGTGATGGGAAGCCACCTCCGCAGCCAACATCACACAACCTTGCATTTTCTTTTATGTATGGCACACAGGTGGCAGAGTCAACTAGGTGCTTTAATATAACGCCGTCCTCGTCCTTTATAGCCGTTAGATTAAGATGCTCGTTTACACTTAGCATATGAGAGGAAAGATTTTCAAGTATAGTAGCCTTTTCCTCGGTTATAAGTCCCGCTGTTATGTCATTTTTGTTAGCTACATTTATCAGCTTGGTTGTAAAATCGCTCATTTTCCTCTCCTTTGCCAGATTTTTGTTAGTAATAACTTTTGTCAGCTTTGCTCTTTAGTGTTGCAGTCATTTTTAGGTAGACGAAACGCCGAAGAAATTGTGTTTGCGTAGTCGTCGGTGTACTTGTGTACATCAGAGTAGCAAACGCATTTAAAAGCTGACATTAAAGGAGAAATTTGTCCTCAAATTTCAACCTTTTACCGATTTTTGTTAGTAATAACTTTTGCCAGCTTTGCTCTTTGGTGTTGCAGCCATTTTTAGGTAGACGAAACGCCGAAGAAAGTGTGTTTGCGTAGTCGTCGGTGTACTTGTGTACATCAGAGTAGCAAACGCATTTAAAAGCTGACATTAAAGGAGAAATTTGTCCTCAAATTTCAACCTTTTACCGATTTTTGTTAGTAA
>JAGAMD010000017.1 GCA_017624905.1 Clostridia bacterium
AGCAGTTTATGTACCTGCCGATGACTTGACAGACCCTGCTCCTTCTACAACCTTTGCCCATCTCGATGCAACTACCGTTTTAGCAAGAAGCATAGCTTCTCAAGGTATTTATCCTGCTGTTGATCCGCTTGAATCAACTAGCCGTATTCTCTCTCCTGACATTGTTGGTGAGGAGCACTACTATGTTGCTAAAGAGGTTCAAAGAATACTTCAGCGTTATAATGAGCTTATGGACATTATTGCAATTATGGGTATGGATGAGCTCTCTGATGATGATAAATTGCTCGTTTCTCGTGCAAGAAAAATACAACGTTTTCTCTCTCAACCATTCGATGTATCTGAAAAGTTCACAGGTATTAAGGGAACATATGTACCGGTTAGCGAAACAATCCGTGGCTTTAAGGAAATTATTGAGGGTATGCATGACGACCTACCTGAAAGTGCGTTCTTGTTTGTAGGCACTATCGACGAGGCTGTCGAAAAAGCAAAGAGAGGTTAATTATGAAAGCTTTTCATTTAACTATCTCTTCCCCCGATGGTAACATTTTCGATGGTGATATTTACAAGCTTGATGTTCGTGGAGTTGAGGGTGAGCTTGCTATAATGGCAGGACACATTCCATTTGTAACATCAATTAAAAGTGCACCCATAAGAGTTTGGCTTAATGATGACACGCCTAAAGAGGCATATTCTGACGGTGGTCTTTTAACAGTTGACAAAAATGGTGCGGTGTTGATTTCCGGCTCATTTAAATTTATTACAAAGAGTTGATATTTGCAACTTCAATCCCTCCTTCACACATCACGTGTGACACCTCCCTTTGCACAAAGGAGGCAAAGATAGTGTTAGTTTCAGGGTTATTTAGATTTAATAAATTATCAAGTGGGAGATAATCTCCCACTTTTTATTTTATTTAGCAATTATCAAACAATATAAAAGCTTAAGTTTTTATGTGATTAAAACATATTTTGTCGCATTTTGTGTTATTATCTGTGCATATGTTCATATAATAATAGATAAAACAGTATCTTTTAGTCGAATTTTTACATATTATAAATAATGGAGATTTTCTCCACGCAAGACATTTTTAGAAAGGACACTATATGGCACAATTTACAAACCAAGCCACATTGACCTACGGCAACACCGTTACAAACTCTAATGTTGCTGTTGGTGAGATTTTAGAGGTTATCTCTGCAACCAAAACAGCAATTAATGCAACCTATGGTCAAAATGACACTATAACCTATATTATTAGCATTTTAAATTCCGGCTCCTCAGCCTTCAACAATTTAACTCTTACTGACAATTTGGGCACCTATGATTTTGGAACAGGCACACTAACTCCTCTTAACTATACAGAGGGAACGTTACGTTATTATGTAAACGGCGTACTTCAGGCAAGTCCCAGCGTTACTGTAAACCAAGATTCTATAGTTGTAAATGGCATTAATGTTCCAGCTAATGGTAATGCTATTTTAGTTTATGAGGTTTCAACTAATGCTTATGCACCTCTTGGTGCTGATGGTCAAATTACAAACACAGCCACCATTAGCGGAATGGGTATCACTCCTGTTCTAGTTGAGGAAACAGTAAGTGCTGAGGCAATGCCTAACCTATCAATTACAAAGTCGATTAGTCCGGTTCCTGTCTCAGAGGGCGAAACTGTAACCTACACCTTCTTAATTCAGAACACAGGAAACACTCCTTTAATTGCTACTGACAATGCAGTTATAAGCGACCTGTTTGACCCAATTTTAACAAATGTTACTGCCACATTTAATGGTACTGCTTGGTCTGAGGGAACTGAATATAACTACAATCAAGCTACAGGATTTTTTGAAACCGTTGCCGGTCAAGTTGTTGTTCCCGCCGGAACCTACTTGCAGGATCCAACAACCGGTCAATGGAGTATAACTCCCGGAACAAGCACATTAGTTGTTACAGGTACAATTTAACAAAACAAAAAGGAACGGATAATCCGTTCCTTTTTTATTAAAACACAACCGATTGTCCGGCCGGAATTTTATATTTTTTCTCATTATGTATAACGTAAACATCAATGCCTGTCGGGTTGTAAACCTTATCAAGATCAACTGAATATTCAAGTGCTCTGTATGCCTCAATATACTCGTATATTTCTATATTTGTTGCATACCAAACATCATCGCGATTAGATATCAATTCAAAGAATTTTGTAATACGTTCCCAATCCTCATTCGTTCTAAACTCGTAAGTGTGTCCCCAAACGTAGAATAGCCATCCGTGAGTTGTGAAACGACTTTCCTTTTTAGGCTCACTGTTTACAAATCTTTCAGCAAGTTCAAATAGCTTTTCATCTGCGTGATGACAGGTTGAAGGCATCTTTAACCATTCTGTTGGTAGAATAAAATTATGGTGTGCCTCGACTGTTCTTGAGTACTTTATGCCACAAGCACGACACGCATCAAAAACATGCTTATCATATGTACCAAACGGATATGCCATACCGCGAACCGGGTAATTTAGATGCTTTTCTAGATTGCGTCTATCGTCAAGTATTTCTGTAGTAACAACGCTAATTGGCATTTTTTCAAGGAACGGGTGATTTACTGTATGAGCAGCAACCTCGTGCCCCTCGTACAGTGTGCTGATTTCCTCAAGGGAAACTCTGTCATTTTCATTTTTCTTTTCAGGCATTAGTCCACTATTTAAATTAAACGTACCCTTCAAGCCATATTTGTTTAGTAGTTCAATAAAGTGTCTATCTTCCTTTGGTCCGTCGTCATAGCTAAAGGTAATTGCTTTAACCTTAAATCCGGGATATAGCATAAAATCGTTATTCATAAACATATTCTCTCCTCAAAAAAGTGTTGCCACGTGTCTAGTTTTGACTTCTTTCTCCTAAAATATTTCTATACTTTTGATAGAAGCTCTCAAAGTAACCACCATCAAGTGCTTCTCTGATTTTTTCTGTGAGCTCGTTATAAAAATAGAGGTTGTGTAATACTGCCAAACGCATACCAAGAGCCTCTTTAGCCTTAATTAGGTGTCTGATATAAGCACGTGAATAATCACGACAAGCAGGGCAATTGCAATTTTCGTCAATAGGACGAGAATCATCACGATACTTTTCGTTCATTATATTCATTTTACCATGCCATGTAAATAGATTACCGTGACGTGCATTTCTAGATGGCATTACACAGTCAAAGAAATCAATGCCACGATGTACAGCCTCAAGAATATTGCAAGGAGTACCAACTCCCATTAGGTATCTTGGCTTATTTTCCGGCATATGTGGTTCAACAACATCAATTATACGATACATATCCTCAGTTGACTCGCCAACAGCAAGACCACCTATTGCGTAACCATCAAGATCTAGCTCTGCAATCTCTTTCATATGATTGATACGCAAATCCTCATATGTGCTGCCTTGGTTAATACCAAAAAGCAACTGATTCTTATTAATTGTTTCCGGCAAGGAATTGAGTCTTGCCATTTCATTTTTGCATCTAACCAGCCATCTAACTGTACGATCACAGGATTTTTTAGTATATTCATATGGTGCCGGATTTTCAATACACTCATCAAACGCCATCGCTATTGTAGAGGCGAGATTAGACTGAATTTGCATTGATTCCTCAGGTCCCATAAAAATGCGCTTACCATCTATATGAGAGGCAAATTTAACGCCCTCTTCGGTGATTTTACGCAACTGAGCAAGTGAGAATACTTGAAATCCTCCACTATCAGTCAAAACCGGCTTATCCCAATTAAAAAACTTGTGAATACCGCCGAGATCGTGTATTAATTTATCCCCGGGTCTTATATGTAGGTGATATGTATTTGACAGCTCAACCTGACATTTTAAATCCTTTAAATCAGTAGTTGATACGCCACCTTTAATTGCGGCGCAAGTGCCAACATTCATAAAAACAGGTGTTTCTATTGTGCCGTGTACTGTGTGCAGCCTAGCACGTCTAGCTCTTCCCTCTTTTTTAAGTAATTCGAACATTATCATTTCCTTTCAAATTGCTTTTCCAAAAAGTGCTTTGTCATTTCAAAGGCGATTGGTCTGCCGTGTGGACAATATTTAATATTATCAAGAGTCAAAACTCTATCGCAAATCCACTTTATATGCTCCTTTTCGTACACTCTTCCGGCTTTTATTGCTGCCTTACAAGAGCATTGATATAGAGCCTTTTCAAATTTTTGATATCTTGTATTTGATGCATCTGCCTCGCCACTCGATAGCTTTTCCAGTAATGTAACAAAAGCATCCTCAAGTGCACTTGGTTCAATTTCAGCCGGAATTTCCGAAACTGAAGCAACATCATCATTTATAGTAAAACCAAAGCCTGTTTTTCTTATATCCTTTTCCCATTCGTAAATAGCTGATAGCTCGTTTGGAGTTAGCTTGATTTCTTGTGGGAACAGTAATATTTGCGAGCTAGGCTCACTTTCGCTCAGCTTTGCTTTTAAATCCTCAAATATAATGCGCTCGTGTGCTGCGTGTTTATCAATAATATACGCAATATCTCCAAGCTCAACTATTACATATGAATTATATAGCTCACCGATGATTTTATAGTCAGGAACGACCTTGACCTCTTCCCCATTACTTTGTGGAATTTCAGCCACGTGTGTGGTTGTTTTTTCAATTTCAAGATCAATTTTCACTTGCTCTCTTGTAGCTTGATGAGGAATTATCGGTGAAGATTCAAGCAAGATTTCCTCTTGCTTTTTAATTTCTCTTTTTGGGAATTTAAGTGAAAAAGCATCCTCGTCAGCATATGTGCTTGTGGTTGCTTGTGTATCAACTTTTGCGGTATCCTTTTTATCAAGTGAGGTATAATCAAGCGTGTTGTTTTGACGCACAACTCCAACATTTGCTTTAGTATCAAATGCTATGCGTAAGCCCTTGTACTCGTTATTTTCCTTGTCTTGCACTTGAAAAACAGTATTTATTAAGTTCTTTGCCTCTTTAGACAAATCCTTTTCCTCATTATAGAGGCTAGGTCTATCTATACTGCTAGAAAGCGCTGTACGTACAGCATAATACACTGCATTAAAAATCACATTCTCGTTTGAGAATTTTACCTCTAGCTTTGCAGGATGGACATTGACATCGACTTGTGATGGATCAACTGTTATATCCAGCACACAGAACGGGAATTTGCCCTCCGGTATGTATGATTTATAGGCTTGTTCAAGAGCTGCCATAGCCGTCTTGCTCTTAACAAAGCGAGAGTTTATATAAAAGTTTTCCATATTTCTGTTGGCACGGCATAGCTCAGGGGTTGATATAAAGCCTGTAACCTTAATTCCACCATCCTCACGGTCAACCTTTATGGTCTTTTTAGACACGTCCCTGCCTAAAATTGCGTAAATTACATTTGATAGGCTGCCATCACCCGCTGTTAAATACTTGAGCTCTCCGTCTGCTATATATCTAAATGATATATCCGGTCTTGATAGTGCTACCTTTTCAACAATAGAGGAAATAGCAAGTGCCTCTGTCTTGTCCTGCTTTAAGAATTTCTTTCTAGCCGGAACATTATAAAACAAGTCCTCAACTATGACTGTTGTGCCATCTTGTGAGCCTGTCCTTATATGGTTTACTACCTTTCCTGCGTGTGCTTCGAGAAGCGAGCCTAGCTCGTCATTCTTCTGTTTAGACATAATACGCATTCTGGAAACCGAGGAAATGGCTGCAAGAGCTTCACCTCTAAAGCCTAGTGTCATAATTGAATCAAGGTCAGAGGCATCCTTTATTTTGCTTGTTGCGTGTCTCAATATCGAAACAGGCAAATCATCATAAGCAATACCACAACCATTATCGGTTATTCTTATAAAGGCACTGCCACCTTTTTTTATTTCAACAATTATGCTTGTAGCTCCTGAGTCAATTGCATTTTCAAGCAACTCCTTAACTACCGAGGACGGACGGTCAACAACCTCACCGGCAGCTATTAGGTTTGCAACATCGAAGCCAAGCACGTTAATTTTTCCCACCGTTTTGTCCTCCTTTGTAGAATCAATTTAGTAATTGCAAAAGTAAATTTCTCGTCGCATTTTGCGACACCTCCCTTTACAAGGAAGGCTAGTTATTAAATAATTTCTTTAATTCAAAGATAAAGTTCATAGCCTCAATTGGCGTTATAGTGTTGAGATCTAGCTTTTTTATCTTATCTGCAGCTTCATATATTGCCATATCCTCAAAGCTCATCATTTGGTCTGCTTCAGGTGATTTTTTAGTTATCTTTGGTTCAACCATGCCATTCTCTACCATCTCGGAAAGAACACTCTTTGCACGTTTTACAACCTCGTTTGGAACGCCTGCTAACTTAGCAACCTCGATACCATAGCTATCATCCGTTGGACCCTTTACAATTTTGCGTAGGAAGGTAATTTCCTCACCACGCTTTTTAGCTGCGATGTTGTAGTTTACAATACCATCTATCTCGTCCTCAAGTGAAGTAAGCTCATGATAGTGTGTTGCAAACATACTACGAGCGCCTATCTTTTTACCTGCTGTATATTCAGCAATGGCACGAGCTATGCTCATACCATCGAAGGTAGACGTTCCTCTGCCGATTTCGTCATAGATTATAAAGCTCTTTTTGGTTGCATTTTCAAGAATATATGCTACCTCTGTCATCTCGAGCATGAATGTTGATTGTCCCGAGGCTAAGTCATCAGATGCTCCTACACGTGTAAATAGCTTATCAACTACACCTATTCTAGCACTCTTTGCGGGAACAAATGAGCCGATTTGAGCCATAAGAACAATAAGTGCACTTTGACGCATATATGTTGACTTACCAGCCATATTAGGTCCTGTTATAAGTGCCATTTTGTCAGTTGTTGTATTTAGATATGTATCGTTTGGAACGAAATAGCTATCCTTCACGAACTGCTCAACAACCGGATGGCGTCCGTCCTTGATATCAATTATATCGCTGTAATCAACATCCGGACAAACATATGAATTTTTAACTGCTACCTCGGCAAGAGATAAATACACATCAAGACGTGCAAGCATATTAGCACTACGCTGAATACGTCTCAACTCATTTGCTATCTTATCCTTTAGCTCACAGAATAAGTCATATTCAAGGCTACAAAGCTTGTCCTTAGCACCAAGCACAGTTGATTCCATATCCTTGAGCTCTTCAGTTATGTATCTTTCACAGTTGGAAAGCGTTTGCTTTCTAATATATCTTTCAGGAACTTGAGAAATGAGTGATTTTGTTACCTCTATATAGTATCCAAAAACTCTATTATAACCAACCTTTAAGGTTTTAATGCCTGTTTTTTCTCTTTCATCCTCTTCAATTTTTTCAATCCAGCCCTTGCCGTCTGTCATGATATCACGTAGGCGGTCAACCTCCGGGCTATATCCGTCCTTTATAAATCCACCCTCTCTAATTGAAAATGGTGGTAAATCAATAAGTGCGTCGTTTATAAGTGAGGTTACATCCTCTAGATTATCGAGTCCCTCACGAATGTTTACAAGCTCACGAGCCTCGGCTGTGTAAAGAAGGTTTTTAACCTCCGGAATGACGGACAGGGTTGATGCAATAGCCTTCAAGTCCTTGCCGTTTGCAGTTGAATAAACTACCCTAGTCATAAGTCTTTCAAGGTCTAATACGCCGCTTAAAAGGTTAATTAATTCACCTCTTAGGACTATATTTTTAGTAAGTGTGTCAACTGCACCTTGTCTTTCAAGAATCTTTTTAACATCAAGAAGCGGATGCTCTATATAGTTACGGAGCATTCTTGCACCCATTGAGGTTTTTGTTTTATCAAGCACCCAATATAGGCTACCTCTTTTTTCCTTGTTTCTCATTGACTCGCACAGCTCGAGATTACGACGAGTATTGAGATCCATTTCAAGGTATTGCCCTTCACCGTAAATATTTAATGTGTTTATGTATGAAATGTCTGTTTTTTGAGTTTTAATTATATAATCAAGTATTGCCCCTGTTGCAAGAACAACACTTGTATCATTCAAGCTTTTGTTATAAAAATCCTCGCCGAATTGAGTAATCACACGCTCACTGCAATTTGCATAGTTGTAGTATGATTGCATATCAAATTCAACAAGTGCGCCAAGCTTTTCCTTGGCAAAGTCATATAAAAATGCACCATTTTCGGAATTTAAGTTTGTAATGATTTCTTTTGGTGCATATGTACCAAGCTCATTTAAAATTTTGCTTGGCTCACTTTCAATACTGGTTGCTGAAATTTCACCTGTGGATATATCAGCAAAGGAAATACCAACCTTTCCTCTCTCAAAATATAGAGAGCAAAGATAGTTGTTTTTTGTTTCGTTAAGGAGCGATGCCTCAACAACTGTACCGGGTGTAATTTCTCTTACTACCTCGCGTCTTACTATCCCCTTTGTTTCGCTTGGGTCCTCCATTTGCTCACAGATGGCTACCTTGTAGCCCTTTCCAATGAGTTTACCAATGTATGGCTCTACACTATGATAAGGTACACCACACATAGGTGCTCTTTCCGGCTCGCCACAATCTCTGCCTGTTAGTGTAAGCTCAAGCTCACGAGAGGCAGTTATAGCATCGCCAAAAAACATCTCGTAGAAGTCACCGAGACGGTAAAACAGTATAAAATCCTTGTATTGTTCCTTTATCTCAAGATATTGAAGCATCATAGACGTCATACCGTCTTACCTCCTAAAATTCGATGATTTTGACTATAAGTCAATGATTAATGATGGTGATGTCCACAGTCTGAGCCACAGCTTGAGCAGTCGTGTGAGCAAGGACGTTGACCTGTGATTTGGAATTCAATCTCGCCATTAACCTCTTCCATAAGAGCTTGAACAGCCTCTTGTGCCTCGTTGATAGCGATGAATGTTGGATTAGTTGTAACTGCTGCTACAATCTCGTTGAGTCTATTTTCAATAGCCTCGATAATTTTCTCGTCAACCGGGTCTTTTTTGTATTCCTCAGCAAGAGCAATTTGTTGAGTGTTGTATTCGAGCATTAGCTTTTGAATATCTTCATCCTTTTCGTATGCTACCTTTGCTTCTTCCATTTTGGCAATACGAGCGTCAGCCTTAATAGCTTGTCCCAGCTGAGCTGCAAGTTCCATAATTTCCATTTTGTTTTCTCCTGTGTTTATATTATTTCACCGAACAGATTGAATGTATCTGCACGTGTGATTTTAACGTTTGTAAATGTGCCTGTTAGGTCTTTTTTGCTTTCAAAGTGAACTATTTTGTTGCCTTGAGTACGTGAGGTGTACATATTATCGTCATTTTTGCTTTTTCCATCAACCAAAACACGAACAACCTTTCCAATCAAAGCTTCATTTATTTCCTTGGAAATATCGTTTTGAACCTGACAAAATCTTTCGTATCTTTGATGCTGAATTTCACTAGGGATTTGGTTTTCCATAGTGGCAGCAGGTGTTCCCTTTCTCGGAGAATAGATAAAGCTAAATACAGAGTCATATTTAACCTTTTTTATAACCTCTATTGTCCTTTCAAAGTCCTCGTCGCTCTCGCCCGGGAAACCAACAATAATATCTGTTGTTAATGTTATATTTTCATTTTCCTTGCGTAGCTCCTTGATAATCCCAAGATATTTTTCTAAATCGTAATGTCTATTCATACGCTTTAAAATTACGTCTGAGCCACTTTGAAGTGGTAAATGAAAATGCCCGTTTGTGCGAGGAGATTTTTTTATTTCGTTAATCATCTCAATTGATGCATCACGTGGGTGTGAAGTCATTAAATGAATCCAAAAATCGCCCTCTATTTTAGCTATTTGAGAAAGCAAGTCAGCTATGCTTGTCTTACTTTCTAAGTCCTTGCCATAAGAGTTTACATTTTGCCCAAGCAATGTAATGTCCTTGTAGCCACGAGAAACTAAATCCTTAACCTCGGCTAGAATGTCCTCCATTTTACGACTTCTTTCTCTACCTCTTACATAAGGAACAATACAGTATGTACAGAAGTTATTACAGCCATACATAATGCTGACCCAAGCACGAAAATTGCTAGCCCTTAGCGGTTCAATTCCTTCAGCAATTAGTGGCTTTTCAGAATCGAGATTGAAGCTACGCTTACCATTATTTAAAGCATTATATACAAGCTCCGGCAGTCGGTGCAAATCTCCCGTACCAAAGGTGAAATCGACATAATGATAGGAATGCTTTAGATGGTTCATCCTATGCTCTTGTGCACTCATACAGCCACAAACACCGATTATAATGTCAGGGTTTTGCACTTTATAATGCTTAAATCTACCGATTATTGAAAGTGCTCTTTTTTCTGCATGTTCACGGATTGCACAGGTGTTGACAAGTAAAATGTCAGCTTCCTTCTCATTTTCTGTCATTGTATAGCCCATTTTACAAAGCATGCCGGCTAACTTTTCGCTATCAGCCTCGTTCTGTTGACAACCGAGCGTATAAACGAAGGCACGTTTGCTTTTGCCACCTATAAGGAGATTGATTTTTGCTATGTATTCATTTTGCTTTTGCATTTCTTCTGCACAAACAAAGCTACTCATATAATCCTCCTTAAATAAATGCGTACATTATATTTTAGCATATAATATAAAAATATTCAAGAAGTAACGTGCATAATTTATATAAATTATTTTAAGCCGCTCTATATTCCGTGTTTCTCGCACAAAAAAACACCAAGCCGATGACTTGGTGTAAGTGTTAAACCGTAGAAGCGGGAAGGCTCACAAGTGAGCTATTTCCGCCAAGTATACGCTTACAAGCAGACTTCTCCCTTGGCAGAAATGCGAACCCAATTTGTGCAAGCACAAAGACGTGTCTTTGCGCTTGTCGCACCATAAAAAAAGCAAGCACCGATGTGCTTGCTTTTTATGGTGCGAGAAACGGGAATCGAACCCGTATGGCATAACCACACGCCCCTCAAACGTGCGCGTCTACCAATTCCGCCACTCTCGCATATTACGGCTCCTTCGAACCTTGCCAACATATTATACTAAAACATTTTTAGTTTGTCAATACCTTTTTTTAATTTTTTCAAAAAACTTTAAAATGAAAAAGGGATGCAATAGCTATCTGCATCCCTATTCTCTTTTAAGTATGGATTTTCTTTTATGCTTGTGGTGTGCAGCCTTGAACTACTCCTGCTACGATAAGTGCAATAGCACTACCCAGCATTAACACACCCAAAACTCCGCATAAAATTCTTACTAGTGTTTTATTCATTTCTATGCTCCTTAAATATCTATTTTCATTTGTGGATCTTTAGCTTTTTTCTTAGAAATAAGCACACCTGTGGCTGGAATTTTAATTTTTCTGTAATTTTCCTTAGCCTCAGGATATTTCTTTTCGTAATCGGTTAACACCTTTTTGATTTTTTGGTTTTTCTTCAAATTCATCGCAAAAACAACTGTACCGATAGAGGTTCTTGTTGTTTTAATTGGAATTAACGATGGTCGAATTAAAATTGCTTTGTTTTCTGAGTTTATCATCATAATATATTCATCGTTGGTTTCATATACGATTTTAACAATCTTAGATGAGTCAGAAAATGCCTTCTTGAGCTTTTTTCTTGAGCCCTGTGTTTGATATTGGCTCATTGGGACTCTCACTGCCTTACCATTTTCATAGAAGAAAATCACTCTTTGCTCTTCACTATATGATGGGTTGATTTTCATAAACGCAACCTTTTCATCATTGTCAAAGTTTAGGTGCTTTGGTACATAAACGCCCATTTCAGACGCTTTACAAAGCTCAAAATCTGACATCTTTGCGAAGTAAAGCTGAGCTTTATCTGTAAAGAAGATTACCTCGTCCTTGTTTCTTATTTCTGCCTCATAAACAATCTCGTCATCTTCCTTAATCTTTTGCTCCGAGTTGCCACGTAGCGATTGCTGTGTTATCTTCTTTAGATATCCGTCCTTTGTAAAGAATAGGTGTGCTGAGTAATCCTCAATCATCATTTCCTTACTGAACACCTTAATATCGTCAGATGCCATAACCTCAGTTTTTCTCGGCTTACCGTATTTCTTCTTGATATCATTCAGCTGCTTAATCATAAATGACTTCATTTTAATTTCGTCATCTAAAAGTGCTTTTATGTCAGCAATTTCCTTTTCAAGCTGGTCGATATCTTGCAGACGGTTCATAATATATTCTCTGTTCAAATGGCGGAGCTTGATGTCAGCAATATACTCTGCTTGATCCTTATCAACATCAAAGCCCTTCATAAGGTTTGGCACAACCTCGTCGTCCTTTTCGGTCTCACGAACAATTTTTACCGCCTTGTCAATATCAAGCAAGATTTTACCAAGACCTAACAGCAAGTGTAATTTTCTTGATTTTTTATCAAGGTCAAAAATAAACTCTCGTCTTAAACAATTTTGTCTAAATTTAATCCACTCAACTAAAATGTCCTTAACGCCAAGCTGCTTTGGTGAGCCATCTATGAGGACATTGAAGTTACAAGCAAAGCTATCCTCAAGCGGAGTGAATTTGTATAGCTTTTGCATTAACTGTTCCGGGTCTGTGCCCTTTCTTAAGTCGATAGCAAGCTTGAAGCCCTTTAAGTCGATTTCATCACGGAAGTCAACAACCTCTTTAAGCTTTCCTGCCTTGAATAGATCTGTAATTTCCTTAATAATTGCCTCTATCGAGGTTGAATATGGAATTTCTATAATTTCGATGCAGTTTGCTTCTTCATCATACTTGTATTTAGCACGTAGCTTGATTGGTCCTTTACCTGTTTCATAGACCTTTTTCATTTGCTCTCTATCGTAAACTACATAACCGCCACCCGGAAAGTCCGGAGCTTTTACAATATCAAGTATTTTTTCTATGTCAGTACGTGGAGCACGTAAAATTGCAATAGTTGCATCACAAATTTCTGCTAGGTTAAATGAACAAATTGAGGAAGCAAGACCAACGGCAATGCCTAAGTTAGGAGAAACTAGGATATTGGGGAAGGTTGTTGGAAGTAGTCTTGGCTCTTTTGTTGTGCTATCGTAGTTGTCAACCATATCAACAGCGTTTTTGTCAATGCCGGAGAAAATTTCTGTACAGAAGGTATCTAGCTTTGCCTCAGTGTATCTTGATGCGGCAAATGCCATATCTCTGCTGTATTGCTTACCAAACGAGCCCTTTGAGTCAACAAAAGGATGAAGCAAGGATTCGTTACCTCTGGTTAGACGTACCATCGTTTCATAAATAGATGCGTCGCCGTGTGGGTTTAGCTTCATTGTTTCACCAACGATGTTAGCACTTTTTGTACGATGACCGTGCATAAGCCCCATCTTGTACATTGTATATAAGAGCTTTCTGTGTGATGGCTTAAAGCCGTCAATTTCGGGAATAGCACGTGATACCATAACGCTAACTGCGTATGGCATATAGTTTGTCTCAATTGTTTCAGTAATAGGTTGAAGGATTGGTTCGCTTTCAACATATACTGTTTTTTCCTGTTTTTTCTTTATCTTAGCCATTTGTTCCTCCCTTGTGTTGTTCCTCACTTGTTAATACTCTGTGCGCACATGCGCGAATCATTCTGTTGTATATCGCTAACGACTCACCATCATCCTTTGGTAAGTGAGCATAGACGGTATCAACTCCTAAATCATCTGCGCTACGCAAAAGATTGAACAAATTTTTTGTTTGCTTTTTAATGTCCTTTTCTTTTCCAACGGGCAATAAATTTTTGTTTTCCAAAAGATTTATTTCCTCGTCATAGCACATAACTGCACAATTTTCAAGTCTTTGCATTTTGCTTGTGAACTTTATAAAATCAATAGATTTATCATCAATCAAATACAAGCTGGCATTTGGTGCATAGTGCTTATATTTCATACCCGGAGAAAGTGCCTGTTCGTCCGCCCTTAATTCCTCCTTTACTGCAGGAGCAATTTGCACATTCTTAGACACGTGTCCGAGCATTTCTTTAGTTATCGAGCCCGGACGAAGGATTGTAATTACATCATTTTTGATTGTGATTACAGTTGATTCAACACCAAATTCTGAGCTACCACCATCAAGTATCATAGGTATTTTGCCATTCAAATCATCATACACGTGCTTAGCACACGTAGGCGATGGCTTACCTGATGCGTTAGCTGATGGGGCTGCAATAGGAATATTAGATATTTCTATAAGCTTATTTGCTACCTCGTTTTTAGGGCATCTTATAGCCACGGTAGCAAGCCCTGCCGTTACCTCGCTCGGTATTATATCCTTTTTAGGTAAAATCACAGTAAGTGGACCCGGCATAAAGGCTTTAGCAAGCTTATAGTATAAATCGCAGGTGTATGCAATATTTTCGGCTTGTTCAGGGCTTGAGATGTGGACTATAAGTGGGTTATCACTTGGTCTGCCCTTTGCCAAAAATATATTTGAGCAAGACTTGCCATCATAGGCATTTGCACCTAAGCCGTAGACAGTTTCGGTAGGAAAAGCCACAAGCTCACCACTGTTTAGTAGCTTACTTGCTTCTCTCAAAATATCTAGGCTATCTTTTGTAACCTTGAAAATTTTAGTTTCCATTTTTCCTCCTCTGTCTATTCTTCACTTGATTAAGCTTGCTCTCCCTTTAATTTTTCTGCTGCATCAGCAGTAGCTAATTTATCAAGCATTTCACCAATGTCTCCATTTAAAAATGCTTCAAGGGAATATATTGTAAAGCCAATACGGTGGTCGGTAACTCTGCCCTGTGGATAGTTGTAGGTTCTAATTCTTTCACTGCGGTCGCCTGTACCAACCTGACTTTTACGCTCTGATGCTATTTTATCATTTTGCTCTTGACACTTTATATCATAGAGCTTAGCACGTAGAATTTTAAATGCCTTGTCCTTGTTTTTGAACTGGCTTCTTTCGTCCTGACACTCAACAACAATTCCTGTTGGCTTGTGAATTAGACGAATAGCACTTTCTGTTTTGTTGACGTGCTGTCCACCTGCACCACTGCTCTTACAGGTTTCGACTGTTACATCGCCCATATTGAGTTCAACCTCTACATCCTCTGCCTCCGGGAGAACTGCAACGGTTGCGGTTGAGGTGTGTATTCTGCCCTGCGTTTCAGTTTCAGGTACTCTTTGCACTCTGTGAACGCCACTTTCAAATTTAAAGCGTGAATATGCACCCTCACCGGAAATTAAGAAGGTAACCTCCTTAAAGCCACCAAGACCGGTTTCGTTAACGCCTGTAAGCTCTGTTTTGAAGCCGTTTGAGTCTGCGTACATCGAATACATACGGTAAAGAACAGATGCAAAAAGTGCAGCCTCCTCGCCGCCGGCTCCTGCTCTGATTTCAACAACAACGTTTTTGTCATCATTAGGGTCCTTAGGAATGAGCAGAATTTTTAGCTCCTCCTGAATAACGGCAATTCTTTCCTTGCAGTCCTTGTATTCCTCAACTGCTAGGTCGTACATCTCGCCGCTTTCCTCTTCCATAATGGATTTAGCGCCCTCTAGGTCAGACATTGTCTTTTTATATTCACGATATTTTTCAATAATAGGAGTTAAGCCTTTATACTCCTTCATTGCTTTTGTAAATTCAGCTTGATTGCTAGTTGTTTCGGGGTCGGCAAGTGCTGTCTCTATTTCAAGATAGCGCTTTTCTGCCTCGTTTAGCCTATTAAACATATATTATTTCTTCTCCACCAGGTGAATTGCAAAGCCACAAATTTCGTCCTTTAGGTAGATAACCTTTAGCTTGCCCTTTGCATCATATTTAGCTGTTTCCTCATTGAATTCAATGCCTTGCTTAGCTAGATATGCTTTTGCTCTGTCTGCAAAGTTAGTTTGGATGGCTATATGACCGTTTTTGCCAAGATATGGCGAATGCATAAGCTCAAAATCAGCTCCTGCAAATGTAGAGGAGTTGCCCTCCTTATATTCTAGACCAAAGAGTGTGCAAAGTAACTTTGCATTCTTTGTAGCCTCTTCCTTGTTTTCACAGTTAATACCAACATGTGCAAGCTTGAAGCCGAGCATTTTCATAACTGCGTTCTTTGTTAGACGAGTAATTTCCTCAAAATTTCCAGCCTCGATAAGTGAGTCCTTAACCATAAAGCTGCCGCCACAAGCAATGATTTTACCAAATGCGAGATAATCAAGCATATTGTCCTCGTTGATACCACCTGTTGGCATAAACTCAACACCACCATATGGTGCTGACATCGACTTAATCATATTAAGTCCACCTGCTGCCTCAGCCGGGAAGAATTTAACAGCCTTTAAGCCTAGCTCCATAGCAGCCTCAACCTCGGATGGAGTTGCACAGCCAGGTAGCACAGGAACACCCTTTTCAAGACAATGCTTAACAACTCTTGGGTTAAATCCGGGGCTAACGATAAACTTAGAGCCAGCCTCAATAGCCTTGTCTGCTTGCTCCGGTGTTAAAACTGTACCTGCACCAACTAGCATATCAGGCATTTCCTTGGTAATAGCAGCGATTGCATCTGCTGCACATTCTGTACGGAATGTAATCTCTGCACAGTTAAGTCCACCGTTTGCAAGTGCTTTTGCAAGTGGAATAGCATTTTCAACCTTTGTGATTTTTATAACAGGAACTAATCCAAAATCGTGTAATTCTTTAATGATATCCATAATGTCCTCCAAAATGAGTGGATTTAATTATTTGCAGAAAGCACAGAGTGCCTTATGTGTTTCGTATAGGTCGTTCTTTGAAATAACCTCCATTGGTGCGTGCATTGAAAGAACAGGAACACCGAGGTCAACTGTGTTAATGTTGTGGTTTGCAATATACATAGCAACTGTTCCACCGCCACCAACGTCAATCTTACCAAGCTCAGCAGTTTGCCATACAATACCTGCGTCAGCAAAGATCTTTCTAATTGTGCCAACATATTCAGCACTTGCATCATTTGTGGAGCTCTTTCCACCGCCACCTGTGTACTTGTTCATAACAACGCCACAGTTTACAATTGCACTGTTTCTCTTTTCATATACCTCAGGATACATTGGATCGTAGCCTGCACTAACGTCAGCAGATAGACACATCGAGTTGGCTCTTACTACATTTGGATTGCCACCGAGGTTCTTTGAAATTTCTTCAATTAGGTCAACGATTAGACGGCATCTCATACCGCTAACGCCCTCTGAACCAATTTCCTCTTTATCAGCTAGGATACACATAATTGTGTGCTCACTATCCTTGTTTTCAATGATAGCTGTGAGTGATGGATATGCACAAACTCTATCGTCGTGACCATATGCACCAATCATTGAGCGGTCAAGACCAAGGTCTCTTGCTTTGCCCGCCGGTGTTGCTGTTAGCTCAGCACTTACAAAGTCGCTTTCAGTAATGCCATATTTCTCGTTGAGAATCTTAAGCATATTGAATTTAACCTTTTCGTCAATGTCGCCATCGATTGGTTGTGAGCCGATAAGAAGATTTAGTCCTTCACCTGTAATAGCTGCACCAAGAGGTTTTTGCGATTGCTCTCTTGCTAGGTGTGGGAGAAGGTCTGTAATGCAGAAGATTGGATCGCCCTCGTCCTCGCCGATAACTATTTCAACATTTTTGCCATCCATAGTTGTAACTACACCGTGGAGTGCAAGTGGAATTGTAACCCATTGATATTTTCTAATACCACCATAGTAGTGTGTCTTTAGGTAAGCAAAGCCCTCGTTTTCAAAAAGCGGATGTTGCTTTAGGTCAAGACGTGGTGAGTCAATGTGAGCTGCACAAATTCTAATACCGTTTTCGATATCTTCAGTTCCTGCAACAAAAGCAAATAAGCTCTTATCACGGTTGTTGTAGTAGTACTTGCCGCCCTTTACAATCTCACCGCCGAGAACATATGGTACAAATCCATTTGCTTCAAGCATTTTGATGCCCTCACGTACAGCCTCACGCTCTGTTTTTGCGTTATCAAGGAACTTCATATAGCCCTTAGCATACTTTTCTGTTGCCTTGGCATCCTTTTTTGTTTGGTTGTCATATACATTTTCTTTCTTATAGAAAAGCTTTTTCTTAAGCTCCTTTAATTCTTCGTTTTTGTCAACTTTCTTTACATTCTTTTTCATATATTTACTCCTTTGTGATTATTTTTTCTTTTATTAATATATTTTCAATTTGAGCTTTGAGCTCAATATTTGAATTGTCGATATAATATGTTGAAAGATTTATTAGCTCCTCGTTGCTTAGCTGACTATTCAGTCTTGCAAGTGCTTTTTCAGGACTGATTTTGTCTCGCTCAATAATCCTTTCAAGCTTCATTTCAAGTGGAGCGACAACAGATATTGTAAGGTCGCACATTTTATTAAAGCCACTTTCAAAAAGCACAGGAGCATCGATTATTACTGCTTTTTTGCCTTGCGATTTGTAGTCGGCAACAAGCTCCTCGGTGTCAATTTTAATATAGTGATGGGTTATTTTGTTGAGCTTATTTAAGCGTTCTTTTGCACCATTTCCCTCAAAGACAATGCCTGCTAGTCTTGTTCTGTCCAGCTCACCATCAGGCGTTAAAATCTCTTTGCCGAAGGTGTTTATTAATTCTTCAAGACATTTAGTGCCTTTTTTTGTTGTTTTTTCTCTATATAAGCGGTCCAAATCTATGCAGGGAATACCATATTTCTCAAAAATTTTTGAGACATAGCCCTTACCTGCTCCACTAGAGCCACAAAGTCCTATGACCTTCATATTCCCTCCTTGCTTTTATTGCCTAGCTCCTTCGTCTACGCTCAGGATGACGGCTATATTTTAATCCATCTGTTTTCCTTGCTTGAGATTGTTGCACGTTCAAGTATTTTTTGTACATATGCACCATCGTCAAGTGATGGGGAAAATTGTTTGTTTTCAAATACTGATTTTATAAACTCAAAGTAGCTACCGATGTGGCCACGTAGCCAACCGATAGGTGCTTTTTGCCCCGGAAAAATACCAGCCGGGCTTGGATATCTATTTACGCACTCGATGGTTTTATAGCCTCTTGTACCATAATCACCATCTTTGACTGTTGCATCGTAAAGCTCAAGGTAGTTTGGTTGCATAAGGTCAAACATTATGCTGCCCTTTTCTCCGTGGATTTCAAAGCGAAGGTCATCGTTTGCACCTGTGGTGATTTTTGAAACCTCTATGGTGCCGTGTGCACCGTTTTTGAGTGTTGCCAGCATATAAAATGCTTCGTCTGCGTTGGTCTGCCAAGTGCTGCCATCAACTCCCTTACGCTCGGGATATGCGATTTGTGCTTTACCCATAACCTCATCAAATTCACCACATAGATAATAAATCAAATCTACTACGTGAGGTCCTAGGTCAAAGAAGGTGCCACCACCACAAATGTCCCTGTCTTGCTTCCACCCTGCATTTTTGTTTGTATCAAGTGCACTGGAATGTAAATATTTTATACTAAATGAAATAATTTTACCCAGCTTGTCGTTTTCAACCAATTCCTTAGCCTTTAGAATTGGGGAAAGGAATCGATTATTAAACACAATGCCACAAATAACGCCCTTTTCTTTCGCTAAGGTGGCTAACTCCCTTGCTTGTTCATAAGTAACGGCAAGAGGCTTTTCACAATAAACATGCTTCCCTGCTAAAATTGCTTTTTTAACAGTATTATAGTGATAGATATTAGGCGTACAGACATCTATAATATCAATCTCAGAATTATATATTATGTCGTCCTCATTATCTGTATAGTTGGGAATAGAAAAGCGAGTGGCTGTGTCCCTTGCTTTGTCTAGGTGTGCTGTACAAACCGATGCAACCTCTATGTTATATTCACCATTAAAGAAGAATGGTATATTTCTTACAGAATATAGATGTGTCCTACCCATTGAGCCAAAGCCTAAAAGACCAATTTTCATACCTTTTCTCCTTCCAAAGACAGCCCAAACACCATATATTGTGGTAAAAATAGAAAAATGAGCATATATTTACACTTTATTATATCATTTTATTTTTTGTTTTGCAATATTTTATTATATATTTTTTATAATATTATATAAATAAATAATAAGGTAGGAAAGATGATAAATATTTTGATTTTCAAGCAAAGAAAAAAGCACCCGAGTGGGTGCTTTTAATTATTGTGGGAATGTTGCCTTGGTAGCTACGTTATTTTGAGTTGTACCACAGAGATATGTTACATCATTTCCTGTAACGATAAACGCTCCACAGTAAAGCTGTGATGCACTTGTTACTCCTGTTACTTTAATTTCCATTATTGTATACTCAGTATTAAGGAATGTGCCTATTACTGTTGTATCGTTTGCCACGTCAGCCTCACCGTTTATTGCTGTGATTAGGTTGCCATCTATTGGATTATCGTTAGCATCAGCTGCAAGACCTGCTACAATACCAAAGTTATATGAATCCTTGTTGCCCGTTAACTCAGCATATAGTGCAAGTGCTTCTTTATCAACAGATGTTCTTTGATATATACCTGTGTATTCGTTTCCATTCATTTCATATGAATAGCCTGTGCTTGTAAAGATTGCGTCGATTGTTTTTGTTTCTTCAACTGTTGGGCAATATACACACTTGTACTCTGCTGTAATTTGAGCTACTAGGCTTACACTACCACCATTATTAAAGATCCAATTGCTTGTGTGAACAGGATTTTCAAGTATTTCTGTCAATCCACAGTTTGCACAAACACCGGAGCATTTGTTGTCGCCCTCTATTTTTATATCGTGAATGCTATTATAGAAGGCATCGCAGGTGTTGTAGTTATATATATAGAATTTCTTGTTTTGGTTTGTAGCCATATCAATATAATAGCTATCTGGCTTACTTGGATCCCATTCAATAATATTTGATATATCACTTGCTTTATATTGGTTTGTAAGTCTGTCATTGTTTTTGGAAGCTACAGCTATTTCAACCAAAGCATCTAACTCCTCTTTTGTACCATCATAGAAAAATACACCATATGTAGGATCAGGATCGTTTCCATCATGTGTAAATGTATGTTGTGCTACTGTTTTTAAGGTTCTTGGAATATAATATACCGTCAAGTTATTGCAAGTATGGAAAACACTCCAGCCAGTTGTTTCTATCAATGAAGCACCTAACTTTATAGTTGTAAGATTTTTACAGGTTGCAAAAGCTCTCGATTCTATTGTTGTTACAGAGTTAGGTAATACTAAGCTAGTTAAAGAAGTACATTCTGCAAATGCATTCGTTTTTATTGTAGTTAGAACACTGTTAGAAGCAAAGTTAACATTTGACAACGAATAGTTTCTATAAAATGGTGTTCCGCTATTTGTGCCATTGCCATTGATAATTGTTACACTTGCAGGGATATTTATTGAAGTAAGATTTCTTGCTTCATGCGCAAAATTTTGTGGAATATTATTAACAGGAGTTTCAAACTCAAGTTCAACCACCATAACAGGTGTTTTCTGGAATGGATTATTCTCAAAAGCTGTTAAGGTGTTAGGACAATAAACAAATAAAATATTATTGTTAAAATATGAGCCGTATCCACCAAAGGATTTAAATCCCCATGTTTTAATTCCTGCATTATCAGGGAAATTTACGCTTACAGTATTTTTGTTGGTAACTGGGCTTGTAAAATTATATGCTCCATTTTCATTAATTGTACCTGCCTCGCCAACAGTTTTCAAACTTGCCACTGTGAAAGTTTTATTGCCAGCATCATCTGTTTGTGTGTTGGTAATGTACCAAGTAAGTTCATTGCCTTGGTCATCTACTTTAGCAAAGCCAGTTCCTTGCTTGTTCGACGCAATAAAAGCATTTGTGGTTTTTCCATAATCAGTTGCTGTTGTTTCATAGTCAAAAGAAAACAGCATATTGCCGTCTGCATCGTTGTATGTATATGTAACTGCACTTATTGAAATTGCAAAAACACATATAAGAACTGACACAATTAAAAGTGTTAATAATAGTTTCTTTTTCATAATTTTCTCCTTTTAAGAAAAATTTATAAATATATTATAGCATAATTTACTATAAAAGTCAATTTTAAGTTAATCGGAAGGTTATTTTTTATATTTTGCACAATTAATTTCGAGCAAAAAACAAAAAAGCCGCACTCTGTGTACGACTTTTTAATATTGTTTTGTGCAAATTGGCTAATATTAAAATGTTATAGGCTTGCCAGTGTCAGTAAATTGTAGATTCTATCGCTTCGCTCCAGAATGACAGAGTGAATGAGCGACAGAATGACAATTAATTTATTGTCGCTATTAATTCAACCTCGCAAAGGGCACCCTTTGGTAGGTCCTTAACTGCTACACAGCTTCTTGCCGGCTTTGAGATGAAGTACTTTGCATACACCTCGTTAAATGCTCCAAAATCAGAAATGTTGGCGAGGAAGCAAGTTGTTTTTACTACATTATCAAAGCTTGTGCCGGCGGACTCCAAAACTGCACCGAGGTTTTTCATAACCTGCTCTGTTTGAGCTGATATATCACTAGCTTCAATATTTCCTGTTTGTGGGTTGATTGGAATTTGACCTGAGGTAAATAGCATATCTCCACAAATGATTGCTTGTGAATATGGTCCTATTGCACCCGGTGCTTTATCTGTTGATACTTTTTTTAGCATATTGTTCTCCTTTTAAGATTTCTCCACTCGCTACGCTCGGTCGAAATGACAAAATTGGTGTTCGGTCGAAATGACAAGACTGTTTTCCGTTTAGGATTTCTCCACTTCGGTCGAAATGACAAGACTAGCTTTTATACAAGTCTATCCAATTAGGGTTTACGCTCTTAATTAAATTGTCTTTCTTTTCTCTACGCCAACGTTTTAATTGTTTTTCTCTCCTTATCGCATCATTTACATCGTTATATTGTTCATTATACACCAACTTATGCAAATGATATTTTTGAGTGAAGCCTTCAATCAATTCATTTTTGTGTTCATAGACTCGACGTTCTAAATTATTCGTTACACCAACATACAACACTGTGTTGTTGTGATTGGTAATTATATATACATCATTGTACATATATTGTCCTCTTTGGATTTCTGCACTCGCTATGCTCGGTCGAAACGACAGAATTGGGTGTTCGGTCGAAATGACAGAATCAAGTTCTCAGTCTAATGACATATTAAGATGTTTTATTTTCGGCAGTTCACTTTGTCACCCTGAGCGAAACGTAGTGTAGTCGAATGGGTCTATTCATTCAAAATTTAGACACTTGGTGGGGTATTTTGTGTTTAGAGCAATTTAAATCCGAAGTCGGTTAGTGCTTTTTTGATTTCTGCTATATGGTCGTAGTTTCTTGTTTCAAGCATAATACGTAGGTAACAGCCTGTAACGTCCGAGCCCTCGTTTGCTCTTTCGTGGTGAACGGAAATTACATTACCACCAAGGTCTGCTATAATGCGTGAAACATTCTTTAATTGTCCCGGCTTGTCGGCAAGCTCAATCATTAGCTGAGCAGTTCTGCCTGACATAAGTAGACCACGCTTGATAACACGAGAAAGGATTGTAACGTCTATATTACCACCAGACAAAAGGCATACTGTCTTTTTGCCCTTTATGTCTAGCTTGTCAAACATAGCGGCAGCAACAGCGATAGCTCCGGCACCCTCTGTTACCAGCTTATGCTTTTCCATAAGTGCAAGAATTGCTGCTGAAATCTCGTCATCTGTTACAGTTACTATCTCGTCAACGTATTTTGAACAGATTTCATATGTAAGGTCGCCCGGCTTTTTAACTGCGATACCGTCAGCGATAGTAGATACTGATGGTAGCTCCTCAATCTTGCCGTCCTTAACCGACTTATACATTGATGGAGCACCTGCTGATTGAACTCCATAAACCTTTACATTTGGCTTTAATGTTTTTAGTGTATAAGCAATACCGGAGATAAGTCCTCCACCACCAATTGGCACAATAACTGCGTCCATATCAGGTAGCTGTTCAATAAGCTCAAGTGCGATTGTACCCTGTCCTGCGATTACATCCTCGTCATTGAATGGATGAATAAAGGTGAGTCCCTCACTATCACGTAGCTCAAGTGCTTTGTTATAGGCATCGTCATAGACGCCTTCAACCAAGCATACCTCTGCTCCGTAGCTCTTTGTAGCTTCAATTTTAGAAATTGGAGCTCCGTCCGGTAAGCAAATGGTCGCTTTAATGCCGTTCTTTTGAGCGGCGAGAGCAACACCCTGTGCGTGGTTACCTGCTGAGCAAGCAACAACGCCCTTAGCTTTTTCGCTATCGCTTAGCTTAGACATTTTATAGTAAGCTCCTCTTACCTTAAATGAGCCTGTGATTTGTAGATTTTCTGTTTTTAGATATAGCTCTGTGTCCTTTGCTAGTTTTGGTGCACGGATTATATCAGTTTGGCGAATTACGTTCTTTAGAGCATAATTTGCACGATATACGTTATCTATTGTCAACATATCTTTTCTTCCTTTTCGTTTGGAATTACATTAAGCTATCAATAAATTGCTCGGCACATCTTGCTGAACGATAGCCTCGATTGAGAGCAAATGCCTCTGCCTTAATAAACAGCTCATTCTCATCCATCTTTAAATTGTTTCTTATAGCAAGTTCCTTTACAATTTCAAGATATAGTGGTTTTGGTGGCTTTGCAAAGAGGATTGTCAAGCCGAAACGTTCAGAGAGTGATAATGTTTCTTGAACTGTATCATTTCTGTGAATATCACTGCCCTCTCTATCGCCGAAGCTTTCCTTTACTATATGACGGCGATTTGAGGTGGCATAGATGACAGCATTTTTTGCCTTTGCACTAGCCGAGCCCTCAAGCGTTGCTTTAAGCATACTAAAATTATCGTCGTTTTTATTAAATGAAAGGTCGTCTATAAAAATGATAAACTTAAGCGGGTTTTTAGAAATTTGAGCCATTATCTTTGGCAAAAGAAGTAGCTGAGTTTTTCTAATTTCTATTAATCGAATACCGCTTTCAAATAGGTGGTTTGCTACCGCCTTTACTGTTGAGGATTTACCTGTACCCGCATCACCATATAAAAGTATATTGGCAGCAGGACGCCCTTCTAGGAATGCTTTTGTATTGTCAAGCACCTTTTGTCTTTCCTCTTTGTAGCCAATAAAGGAATCTATATTTGTTGTATCAGCACTTTCAATAGGAATAATTTCTCCATCGTCAGTTGAAGAAAACATACAGTATGATGCAAAAATACCATAGCCGTGCTTATGAATTTCCAAAAGTCTATTTTTATATGCTTTTGTAATGTCATCCTTATCAATGTCATACTCAGGTATTTTTATGTTTACCTTCATATCAAGTGCAAAGCTATCACTGCTTAAGGAAGCGAGTGAGTTTAAGGTATCTAGCTCAAAATTAAGTGAGCTTTCTATACTTTTAGATATTTTTTCATCCTTTGAAATGGCTTTTACATACACATTTTCGTTTTCAAAAAGTGCTTTTTTAACGCAAGAGGAAAGGCTGCCACCATTTTGGTAAATAAGTGAAACAAGCTCACCGTATTTTTTTAGCTTTTCTTGCTTGTTGTCTTTCTCGCAATACTCCATAAAGCTTTTAATTACAGGAGTTT
This sequence comes from Clostridia bacterium, assembly GCA_017624905.1. Lineage (GTDB taxonomy): Bacteria > Bacillota > Clostridia > Oscillospirales > CAG-272 > RGIG2000. The sequence continues at coordinate 25,459 of JAGAMD010000017.1, forward strand.
TTAGTATGTCTCTTGTAACTGTAAATAGACAGAGCGAGGAATATATTTCTGTTATTTTTGACATATTATGCCTCAAAGATTTTCAATAATTTTATCTGTTACTTCTTTTGTTGTTAGGTACTCGCCACCATGAGCAAGGTCTGCTGTGCGATAGCCTGCGTTTAGCACCTTGTCAACAGCTGTTACAATTGCATCACTCTCTTCTTTTAAATTAAAGGAGTAAAGAAGCATCATAGCACCCGAAAGAATTGTAGCGATTGGGTTGGCTATATTCTTACCTGCAATATCGGGTGCTGAGCCGTGAATTGGCTCATAAAGTCCTACTGTTGTATTGCCAAGTGATGCTGATGGGAGCATACCTATTGAGCCTGTGATTTGTGAAGCCTCATCGGAAAGAATATCACCAAACATATTTGTTGTAACTATAACATCAAATTGTGCAGGGTTACGAACAAGCTGCATAGCTGCATTGTCAACTAGCATATCGGCAACCTGTACCTCGGGGTAGTCCTTTTCCATCTCGTGAACTATCTTTCTCCAAAGACGAGAGGAATCAAGCACATTTGCTTTATCTATGCTTGTTAGCTTACCGTTTCTCTTCTTCGCTGACTCATATGCAACCTTGCATATTCTTTCTATTTCCATACGAGAGTAGCATTCTGTATCGTATGCTTCCTCACCGTATTTGCCTTCACGCATACCGCGTTCGCCAAAGTAAATACCACCTGTTAGCTCACGCACGATTAAGATATCAAAGCCGTTTTCAACGATATCTGCACGAAGTGGACAGTCATCCTTTAATGCGGGATAAAGCTTTGCCGGACGTAAATTTGTGAATAGTCCCATAGCCTCACGAATACCAAGAAGTGCCTTTTCCGGACGCATATTGCCAGGTAGAGTGTCCCATTTTGGTCCACCAACAGCACCAAGAAGCACGCTATCTGAAGCTAAGCATCCCTTTACTGTTTCCTCAGGAAGTGGCTTGCCTGTTGCATCAATTGCGGCACCACCGATTAGGTAAGGTGTGAAGTTAAATGTGTGACCGTATTTTTTACCAACTGCCTCCAGCACTCTTACAGCACTGTCAACAATTTCAGGTCCTATTCCGTCACCCTTTAATAATGCTATACTGTATGTCATAATATTACCTCGTTTTAGTTGAGTTCTCCCTTTTTGATGGACTCGATAAGTCCACCATTGGTGATAATCTTTTGAATAAACTCCGGGAATGGTTGAGTTTTAAACTCTTTGCCTGTTGTTAGGTTATAAATAATACCATTGTCTAGGTCTGCCTCTACCTTGTCGCCGTCGTTTATGTTGGCAACTGCCTCCGGGCATTCAAGAATAGCAAGACCGATATTTATAGAGTTACGGTAGAAAATTCTTGCAAAGGTATTTGCTATTACCAAGGAAATACCACTTGCTTTAATTGCGATTGGTGCGTGTTCTCTTGACGAGCCACAGCCAAAGTTATCGCCAGCTACCATAATGTCGCCAACCTCTACTCTTTTTGTAAAGTCCTTGTCGAGATCCTCCATGCAGTGAGAAGCAAGCTCCTTATGGTCGCTTGTATTTAAATATCTTGCCGGGATAATTACATCTGTATCTACATTATCGCCATATTTGATTACTTTTCCTGTAAACTTCATAATTATCCTCCTTATATTTTAGCCGGATCGGCGATTTTACCTGCAATTGCACTTGCTGCGGCAACGGCTGGGGATGCGAGGTAAACCTCACTTGTTACGTGTCCCATTCTGCCTACAAAGTTACGGTTGGTTGTAGCAACTGCACGTTCTCCAGCGGCTAAAATGCCCATATAACCACCAAGGCATGGTCCACAGGTTGGAGTTGAAACTACACATCCTGCGTCAATAAAGATTTTAACAAGACCATTTTCGATTGCTTTTAGGTAAATATCTTGTGTTGCAGGAATGATGATTGCACGAACATTTTTAGCAATTTTTCTTCCCTTTAATATCATTGCAGCCTCTTCGATATCCTTGTATTGACCATTTGTGCAAGAGCCAATAACTACTTGGTCGATTGTGATATCGCCAATTTCATCAAAGGTTTTTGTGTTTTCCGGTAGGTGTGGGAATGCAACTGTTGACTTAATGGTTGATAAATCTATTTCATAAACCTCGTCATACTCTGCGTCCTCGTCTGCCTTGTAGGAAACAATTTCACGGTCGCTTCTTTCTTTTATATAAGCGATAGTTTGCTCGTTAACCTCGAAAATACCATTCTTAGCACCTGCTTCAATTGCCATATTGCAAATTGTTAGACGGTCATAGATTGTAAGAGAGGAAACGCCCTCGCCAACGAACTCCATTGACTTATAAAGTGCTCCATCAACACCGATTTTGCCGATGATATGTAAAATTACGTCCTTACCTGAAACATATTTGTTTAGTTTGCCCGTGAGAACAAATTTGATTGCACTTGGAACCTTAAACCAAGCCTTGCCTGTTGCCATACCACAAGCCATATCTGTTGAGCCAACACCTGTTGAAAAAGCACCTAAGGCACCATATGTACAGGTGTGTGAGTCGGCACCGATAACAACATCACCACTAACTACAAGTCCTTTTTCAGGAAGTAGTGCGTGTTCAATGCCCATTCTACCAACATCGTAGAAGTGTGTAACCTCCTTATCATTGCAGAACTCACGACACATTTTGCATTGCTCAGCAGCCTTTATATCCTTATTTGGCGCAAAGTGGTCCATAACCATAGTTACCTTTTCCTTGTCATAAACCTTATCTACACCAATTTTATTAAATTCCTTAATTGCAACAGGAGAGGTAATATCATTACCTAAAACTCTATCAAGATTAACCAAAATAAGTTGTCCTGCCTCTACCTTGTCAAGCCCTGCGTGGGAAGCCAAGATTTTTTGAGTCATTGTCATTGACATAATATGTACTCCTTTCAAAATAGCATACCAAAAAGCACCTAAAATAATGCTCTTTGGTATACCCCACCACGCAAGGTGGTGGGAAATAATGCTTATCTATTAATAATTGCGCCCTTGTCGGCACTGCTTACCATTTGAGAATATCTCTTAAGATAGCCGGTTAGGTTTTCCTTTTTCTTAATTGGCATTTCTTTTTTTCTCTTAGCAAGCTCTTCATCGCTTACCTTGAGCTCAATTTTGTACTCCGGAATATTGATTGAGATAATGTCTCCATCCTTAACATAAGCGATTGTACCACCGCTTACAGCCTCAGGGGATACGTGACCGATTGATGCACCTCTTGTAGCACCCGAGAAGCGTCCGTCGGTAATAAGCGCAACGTCCTTATCAAGTCCCATACCGGCAATTGCTGATGTTGGGGAAAGCATCTCTCTCATACCGGGGCCACCGCTTGGTCCCTCGTAGCGAATAACTACAACATCGCCCTTGACTATCTCGCCTGCATAAATAGCGGCGATAGCCTCCTCCTCGCTCTCGTATACCTTTGCAGGTCCCTCGTGAACGAGCATTTCCTTAGCTACTGCACTTCTCTTAACTACGCAGCCGTCCGGTGCTAGGTTACCCTTAAGAACAGCAATACCACCTGTCTTTGAGTATGGATTATCTACTGTGCGAATAACTGTTTCGTCATAGTTTTTAGAACTTGCAATATTTTCACCAAGAGTTTTGCCTGTTACGGTCATAACGCTTGTATCAAGAAGTCCAAGCTTGTCAATCTCCTTAAGCACTGCGTAAACACCACCTGCTTGGTATAAGTCCTCCATATATGTAGGACCGGCAGGAGCTAGGTGACAGAGGTTAGGTGTTTTTTCGCTGATTTCATTAACGAAATCAAGGTCAAAGTCAACACCGCACTCGTTTGCAATAGCCGGCAAGTGAAGCATACTGTTGGTTGAGCAACCAAGTGCCATATCGGCAGTGATTGCGTTCTTGATTGATGCCTCAGTCATAATATCTCTTGGTCTGATGTTTTTCTTTATAAGCTCCATAACCTGCATACCAGCATGCTTAGCAAGTTCAATTCTTGCAGAATAAACCGCAGGAATAGTACCATTACCCTGAAGTCCCATACCGAGAACCTCTGTTAAGCAGTTCATAGAGTTGGCTGTGTACATACCTGAGCAAGAGCCACAGGTTGGACAAGCCTTATTTTCAAATTCGCAAAGTCCACACTCGTCAAGTGTACCTGCTTTGTATGAGCCAACTGCCTCAAACATACTGGATAAGCTTGTCTTGTGTCCGTCAACACGACCGGCAAGCATAGGTCCACCGCTTACAAATACAGTAGGGATATTTAGTCTTGCTGCTGCCATAAGTAATCCCGGTACGTTTTTATCACAGTTAGGAATCATAACAAGACCGTCAAAGCCGTGAGCCATTACCATAGCCTCTGTTGAGTCAGCAATTAGGTCACGAGTAACAAGTGAATATTTCATACCCACGTGACCCATAGCTATACCATCACATACAGCAATAGCTGGGAACATAATTGGTGTTCCCCCCGCCATAGCAACGCCAAGCTTTACAGCCTCTGTAATTTTATCTAGGTTCATATGACCTGGCACTATCTCATTATATGAGCTAACAATACCAATTAAAGGTCTATCTAGCTCCTCTTTGGTTAGACCAAGTGCTTTATAAAGAGAACGGTGTGGTGCATTGTGTGAACCATTTACAATTGTATCTTTTATCATTTTGCACTCCGATTATGTAAGGAAGAGTGTCCCTCCCTACAATTTTGAATTTTGATTAGTTGTTGATAAACTTCTCTTCGTCAGCCCAGCTATATAGCTTTCTGATGTCCTTACCAACTACCTCTGATGGATGCTCAGCTGCAATCTTTCTCATTGCGTTGAAGTGAACTTGGCTACCTGCATCGCTCATATCGAGTAAGAAGTCCTTTGCAAATGTACCGTCTTGGATGTCGGAAAGAACCTTCTTCATTGCCTTCTTTGTGTCCTCAGTGATAATCTTTGGACCTGTGATGTAATCGCCATATTCAGCTGTGTTAGAAATTGAGTATCTCATACCCTCGAAGCCACTTTGATAGATAAGGTCAACGATGAGCTTCATCTCGTGGATACACTCAAAGTATGCGTTTCTTGGGTCGTAACCAGCTTCAACAAGTGTTTCAAAGCCTGCTTGCATAAGTGCACAAACACCACCACAAAGAACTGCTTGTTCACCGAAGAGGTCTGTTTCTGTTTCTGTTCTAAATGTTGTTTCAAGAACACCTGCACGTGCACCACCGATACCGAGTGCATAAGCAAGACCTAGTTCAAGTGCATCGCCTGTTGCGTCTTGGTGAACAGCGATAAGACAAGGAACACCCTTACCTACTTGGTACTCTGAACGAACTGTATGACCCGGGCCCTTTGGAGCAACCATAATTACGTTTACATTCTTTGGTGGCTTAATGCAGCCGAAGTGAATGTTAAAGCCGTGAGCGAACATAAGTGTTTTGCCCTCTGTTAGATTTGGCTCGATGCTTTCCTTATAAAGCTTTGCTTGTTTTTCGTCGTTGATAAGAATCATAATCATATCAGCATTCTTAGCTGCCTCTGCTGATGTCATAACCTTAAGACCAGCCTTTTCAGCCTTTGCCCAGCTCTTTGATCCCTCATAAAGACCTACGATAACATTAACACCTGACTCCTTTAGGTTGAGAGCGTGTGCGTGGCCTTGTGAGCCATAGCCGATGATTGCAACTGTTTTGCCGTTTAATTTGTTAAGATCACAATCTTGTTGATAATAAATGTTTGCCATAGTAAAAATCTCCTTAAAATTATATACAAATTTAATTATTAGTTGTGCTTGTGGACACCTGTTTTGGTTTCCTTTGAAAGAAGTGTGCCCTCTCCTCTTTCCAAGGCTACTATACCTGTACGGCACATTTCTAAAATGCCGTATGGAAGCATATATTCGATAAATGCATTGATCTTAGTTGGATCACCTGTAATTTCAATGCACATTTCGGTCGCTGTAAAATCAATAACCTTTGCACGATAAACATCAACTGCTGAAAGAACATCTGTTCTTGTAGCTGAGTTGTTTTTAATTTTTATAAGTGCCAACTCTCTTTTAATTGATGAGCTTTCCTCAATCTCTTCCACCTTTTTTACATTATAAAGCTTACGAAGCTGATTGATTAACTGCTCCTTTGCGTAGCCATCGCCACTCATACAAATTGTTATTCTTGAGTAATCAGGACTCTCTGTTTCGCCAACGGTGAGTGCATCAATGTTGAAGCCACGGCGAGTAAACATACTTGTTACTCTTGTAAGAACACCGTATTTATTGTCAACGTAAACAGCAATTACAAATTTATTTGTTTTTTCCATTGTCGCTTACCTCACTTTTCTGTGATGATGTCGTCTATTGAGCCACCCGGTGGGAGCATTGGCAGAACGAACTCATCCTTGTCAATTAGTGTATCAATTACTACTGGGCCATTTATAGCTATTGCCTTTTTAAATGCAGTCTCAAACTCGTCAATTGTGTTAGCCTTAAAGCCTGTTGCTCCAAATGCCTCAGCAAGCTTAACAAAATCAGTTTTTCTTTCAAGAACTGTGTTTGAAAATCTCTTGCCAAAGAATAGATTTTGCCATTGACGAACCATACCGAGCACTCCATTATTACAAAGAACAATTACAAGTGGAATATTGTATGTAACGGCTGTTGCAAGCTCATTTAAGTTCATACCGAAGCTACCATCACCTGTAATTAATACTGTCGGATCGTTTGTTGCAACCTGTGCACCGATTGCGGCACCAAGGCCAAAGCCCATTGTACCAAGACCACCACTTGAAACAAAGCGTCTTGTTGTATCAAATTTAGCATATTGAGCAGCCCACATTTGGTGCTGACCAACATCTGTTGTGATGATTGTTTTTGGCAACTTATATTTATTAATTACATCAAACATCATCTTAGGTGTCATACGGTCGCCTGCCATTTTAGCGGCTTTTTCTGCAATTTCTTGCTCCTTTGCCTTGTAGCCTTCAACCTCTTTTAGCCATTCTGGCTTTTCACTTTTCTCAACCTTGTTTAAAATTCTTAGGAAGGAATCACGAACGTCAGCAACGATACCGAGGTCAACATTTATATTTTTATTAATTTCTGCAAAGTCCGGATCAAGCTGAATTATCTTTGTTCCCTTAGCAAACTTTGCTGTATTACCTGTGGCTCTGTCACTAAAACGAACGCCTACACCGATAATTAAGTCTGCCTCTTTTTGTGAAATTGACGATGCGAAGTGGCCGTGCATACCTTGCATACCAAGAAATCCTTCATAATCATCAGGAACAGCGGATAGTCCCATAAAGGTACAACCGATAGGAGCATCAATTTTCTCAGCTAGCTCGATAATTTCCTTGCCCATTTTAAGTCCTGCAGCTCCACCACCGATATAGATATATGGCTTTTTGGACTCGTTGATAAGAGCAACTGCCTCGTCAATTGAAGCCTCATCTGCTTTTGGAAGTGGAATCTTTTCCACAACACCCTGTGGCTCAAAATCATAGGTTGCAGCCTGTACATCCTTCGGTACGTCAACCAAAACAGGACCGGGTCTGCCTGATTTTGCAATTTGAAATGCCTCTCTTATCGAGTCAGCTAAATCTTCTATTTTGTTTACAAAATAATTGTGCTTTGTGATTGGCAATGTAACGCCTGTGATATCAATTTCTTGGAACGAATCCTTACCGATAAGGGAGCAAGGAACGTTTCCTGTAATTGCTACCATTGGGATAGAGTCAAGCATTGCTGTCGCAATACCTGTAACTAGATTAGTTGCACCCGGGCCTGAGGTTGCGATACATACGCCAACCTTTCCTGTTGCACGTGAGTAACCGTCTGCTGCGTGAGCAGCACCCTGCTCGTGTGCTGTTAAGATGTGATTTATTCTATCACTGTTTTTATAAAGTGCGTCATAAATATTAATAACTTGTCCGCCCGGATAACCAAAAACATCGGTTGTGCCCTGCTCGATAAGTGTATTAATAATAATTTCTGCGCCTGTCATTTTCATAATGTTTTCCTCCTTGTTTCTTGGGGGTATAAGCATTATTTGCTTAGCATTATATTTACTGCACTTACAAGTGCCTTAACTGATGAAACGATAATATCGCTATCAATACCTGCACCGTAATATGCTTTATCGTTATGCTTAATACTTACATACGATGATGCTTTGGAGCTTGATTTACCCTCAAGGTCGTGTTCTGTATAGCTATCGAATATGTAATCAATACCGATTACATCCTTAATTGCATTGGAAACGGCGTCTAAACGACCATTTCCCTTAACGACTCGAACATAAGAAACTCCGTTATATTTTATTGTACATTCAGCCTCGATGCCACCGTCCTTGTCGGTATAAATAGCCTTTTCAACATCAACTAATGTATTTACATTAACGAAGTCACGAACAAAAATATCATAAACCTCTTTTGGCTGTAATTCTCTGTGCTCGTGATCTGAGATGCTCTTTACATGATAGCCAAATGCTTCTCTCATCTTAGGTGGTAATACGTGTTTAAACTGTGTTTCAAGTATGTAACCGATACCGCCCTTACCGGATTGAGAGTTGATTCTAATAACGTCTGCCTCATATACTCTGCCAACGTCCGTTGGATCAATTGGTAAATATGGCACATTCCATATTTTGTCTGTGCCCTCTCTAAACTTCATACCCTTAGCAATTGCATCCTGATGTGAGCCACTAAATGCTGCAAATACAAGCTGACCACTATATGGTTGTCTTTCGTATACGTGCATTCTTGTAACCTTTTCATAAACATCAGTAATTGCCGGTAGGTTTGAAAAGTCAAGCCCCGGATCAATACCCTGTGAATACATATTAAGAGCAAGTGTGATAATATCTACATTACCTGTTCTTTCGCCGTTGCCAAAGAGTGTGCCTTCAATTCTGTCACCACCTGCCAAGAGTCCCATTTCACTGTCTGCAACAGCACATCCACGGTCATTGTGCGGATGAAGTGAAATAATAACATTTTCACGACAGTTAAGATTCTTTGACATATATTCAACCTGATTTGCATACACGTGAGGCATAGAATGCGACACGGTAACCGGTAAGTTGATTATAACCTTATTGTCAGGTGTTGGCTTCCAAATATCGATAACCTCGTTGCAAATTTCAAGAGCAAACTCCGGCTCTGTTCCTGTAAAGCTCTCAGGTGAGTATTCAAATGTAACCTTGCCCTTAGCCTTTGCTTTATATTCGTTACAAAGATTAGCACCAAGCTTTGCAATTTCAATAATTTCCTTCTTACTCTTTTTGAACACCTGCTCTCTTTGAGCTACTGATGTAGAGTTATAAAGGTGAACTACTGCATGCTTAGCACCATCAATTGCCTCAAATGTTTTAGCAATAATATGCTCTCTTGATTGAGTAAGCACTTGTATTGTAACATCGTCCGGAATTAGATTGTTTTCAATAAGTGTTCTGCAAAATTCATATTCAGTTTCAGATGCTGCCGGAAAACCAATTTCAATTTCCTTAAAGCCGACCTTACATAAAAGTTTGAAAAACTCAAGCTTTTCCTCTAGGCTCATTGGAATAATGAGCGCTTGATTACCATCACGCAAGTCAACACTACACCATATAGGTGGCTTTTCAATACAGTCTTTTTTTGTCCAATCCATACTTACGCCACAAGGGGTGAAGTATTGCTTGGAATACTTTTCAAAATTCTTCATAGCTTAATCCTTTCTCGAGATGGGCGTTGGGCAAAAAAACAAAAAGCCTCTTTACGCAACTATCCCTGTGCATAAAGAGACGAAGATATTCTCCGCGGTACCACTCTTACTTGACGAATAAACGCCCACTCTTGTTCTGTCAATCAACAAAACGCCTCAATAACGGGAGGACCCGTCCAAATCTACTAGATAAAATCGTTGGGTTGGAAACTCCGGGATGAGACAAAAGTATCCATCTTATCGCCTTGCACCGAACGGCGACTCTCTGTAAAGACAGGTGCTTTTTATTTCCCTTCTTTGTCTATATGTATTGTATTTTATCGTATCTTTGTTGATTTGTCAATACTTATTTTGAAATTTTTTAAATTTTATTATTTTATTATATTATAGAAATGTGGATTTTGAACAATTTATGAACTAAATTTCCCAAAACTATTGACAAAGTCCTTACGTTGTGTCATAATAAATTATCTTTTTTAAGGAGGGGTTTAGATGAGTACAATAAACACTGATATTATCATTGATAGTAACATTTCATCTGAAAACGCCGGTGAGGTCATGAGCCAAATGACTCAAAACGGCACTGCCTTTAATCGTCATTCAGACGAAATTTGGTGTCGTTTCTTTAGTGATGGCTTTTTCGGTTATGGCGAAAGTGGCAATTTTCATTCTTTCAATTTCGTAGATATATGGGGATATTTTCACCACCTTTTGCCAATTATTCTTTTTGGCGTTGCAATCTTTTTGATTTGGAAATTCCGTGCATTCTTTAGAAATTGGAAATTTGAAGAGAATTTCCGTTTTATTTGGGCGGCAGTTATGATTTTGATTGAAATGTCATATTTTTGGCGTTTGCTTTATGTAGGAAGCTCCGATGTTGGTCAAATCACATCTTTACTAGACAAGCTACCTCTTCAGGTATGCGAATGGACTTGTATTTTCTCTTGCTTTATGCTTATGAAGGGTAAGAACAATTGGCTATTCCAAATCTGCTTCTTTGTTTGCCTAACAGCCGGTGTTGCTGCTTTGGTTGTTCCAAGCAATGCAATCAGCTCAACCGGTCCTGCTTATTATAGATACTATCAATTCTGGCTTGAGCATTTGCTCCCTACACTTTCTGTGTTCTATATGGTATTTGTTCACGGCTTCCGTCCTAAGCTTAGAGGAGTTTTCTTGGGAATGGGATTTTTAAGTGTGCTTGGTACAATAGCACTTATTCTAAATGCTACACTAACCGAGCATAATGCAAAATACTTGTATTTCCACCTATTTAAAAATGTTCCTATTCTAGGTATTACTTGGGTTACACCTATCTTCTATGCAGTGCTTGTATTTGGTGCTTTCTTTGGACTATACTATCTATCAAAGCTAATTATAAAGCTAAGAAAAAATTACATAGAGAAAAAAGCAACTGAAAAGAAATAAAATAAAGGCTGATGCGAATTTGCATCAGCCTTTTTATTAGCATACCTTATAAACCCAGCCGTATTTATCGTCCTTTTTGCCCCATTGAATACCTGTTAATGTATCGTAAAGTGCTTGAGTTACCTCGCCGATTTTACCACCGTTTACTTCATATTCCTTGCCATCGTAACGGAATTTGCCGATTGGAGAAACAACGGCAGCTGTACCACAGCCCCAAGCCTCCTCAAGCTTTCCATTTTCAAGAGCTTCAACAAGCTCGTCGATTGAAAGAAGTCTTTCACTAACCTTGTAGCCCATATCCTTCAGAACCTCGATACAGGATTTTCTTGTAATACCAGGCAAAATTGAGCCTGTTAGCATTGGTGTTACAACTTCACCATTAATTTTGAACATTACATTCATAGCACCAACCTCTTCAATGTACTTTCTATGTACACCGTCAAGCCACAATACTTGTGAATAGCCAACCTGTGCTGCCTTTTCACCTGCACGGTTAGATGCTGCATAGTTACCACCACATTTTACTGCACCGGTTCCACCCTTTACAGCTCTTACATCCTCTGATTCAATCATAATTTTAACAGGATTGATGCCCTCCTTGTAATAGCTACCGCTTGGAGATGCGATAATCATAAAGGTGGCTCTTTTTACTGTATGTACACCGAGTGTTTCATCATTACCGAACATATACGGACGAAGATATAGTGATGTTCCAAATGAATACGGAACAAAGTCCTTTTCAAGCTCCACAAATGTTGTAAGTGCCTGTAAAAAGTCGTCCTCGTTGATTTTGGGTAGGCACATTCTATCGGCAGAATCGTTCATTCTCTTAATGTTTTCCATTGGTCTGAATAGACGAATCTCACCGGATTCTGTACGATATGCCTTTAGTCCCTCAAATATTTCCGCACCATAATGTAAAACTGTTGATGCCGGATGTAAGGAAATATTGCCGAATGGTACAATTCTTGCATTGTTCCAGCCCTTACCTGCTTCATAGTCCATTACAAACATATGGTCTGAAAAATATTGACCAAAGCCAAGCTCACTTTCAGCAGGAATTTGTTTTTTTGTTGTTACTTTTGTTATCTTTATTTCCATAGTATATCACCTCATACTACAATTTCTTATTATAAAAAATATGATAGCACACAAGAATTGACAAGTCAATATTTTCAATAAAAGTTTTTAAAAAATTTTAGTGTAGTAAATCAATAAAGTAAAAGAGGTGCCTCAGCACCTCTTGTTCGCTATACCAATGCGGTTTCTTCAACCTTTTCTTCTGCGACAACCTTGTTCTTTTTGCATTTTCCCGCAATAAAGTAGCCAAGATGAGCACAACCATAAACGCCAATTGCAACTAAATAAATAGCACAGAAAACACCAATTGGTGCTATAATCGCATACCAAAGCTCTCCACAAGCGATATAGAAAGCCCCGCTCTTTAAGAAGAACCAATCATATCCCGAATCAACCCAAGTTTGAGCGTTTGTCATATCGCTGAATATTATATTTCCAAATAATGCCCAGAAGAAAAGCACACCTTGTAATGCAAGAGTTTTATACCAGTTTTTAATCGTAACCTTTACTTGTCCTGTTGTAATACTGAGTACACCCCAAGCCATTAGTACACCATGGAATGCAATTGTTTGAAGTGTGTTATAACAAAGTGCAAATCTGTCACCAAACACACCTATAGGCGCAACAATATACATAAGCGGACCTACAATACTTAAAATCACAAATGGTCCTTTTATAAAGCTAAGCTTTTTAGAATGTTGTGCAAACACACACACTACGCCCATAGCTGTACAAATATGGAATGGCAGCTTATCAAGATATCCGCCTATTGATTGTTGAAAATCGCCTTCAAGTTGTGCTATCGGTCTTAAAAATAAATCCGAAATATATAATCCAATAACAATAAACGGAAGTATGTCAAGCACCTTTTTCTTAACCTTGTCGCTTTGCTTGTTAAGAATTATTGCACTTACTATAATACATACTGCTATCAAACCGAAATAGAAATAATGCCAAAAGGATGTAAAGGCATCTGCATGCCAAAAGCTTTCTTTAGAAACTTCATAATCTTTTAAAATTGTATGTAGAAAATCTCTCATTTTTCTCCTCCTTGCTTAGCCTCTTTTTTCTCTTTTATGTATTCATTAATTTTATTGTACCAGCGATCCCCTTTTTGAACCGATAACTGTTCAACTATTACACCAATCACAAATGCCGCCAAAACGCCGATAATGCCAATTGTAAGTGTGTTAAGATATGGCATATTGTCAAATGGTGGTGCTTGTAAATACATAGAATTTAGTTGCTCAAAGCCAACTATTTTATATATTGTATTGAATATAAGTCCGTCAAGAAGGAAAATCAAAAGCCCTACTATAACTCCTGAAACGGTTTTGAAAACTCGTGGCTTTACATACTTACCAACTAAGAGGTATATTGCACCTGCAAGCATCGTTGAATGGCTCAAAAGTCCTTTTAGTATGCCATAATCCTGAAGTGCATTTGTCATTGTATCAGTTGGTGTAAATGCACCATAATTTTCGTTTATAAAAATACCGACAAAGCCACAAACTATTCCACCCAATGCAACAAAATGTGAAAGAAGCTGTATGAATTTATTCTCTTTGTTACCAAACGCAACTATGACAAGCATCCACATACAAACATTGCAAGCATATGCCGGAATAAACATTGATAGCTCAAGCGTTGGATTAATCTCATTAGGATTATTAACAAAGAAATCGTAATATATTTTGCTAAAATGTATTACAACTGTTATCACTGCAAAAAACTTAAGTAAAAAATCCTTGGCCTTTTGACTTTTCAAAAAGAATGATGCCAAAACCATAATTACTGCTGTAACAATGCCAGAAACTACCATATAAAGAATATGCGGTGTATCAAATAACATATCATTCTCCATCAACCTATAAAATAATATATAAAATTTTATCACCTTATATTTATTTAGTCAATAATTTTGTTAATTTTATAATCATTTTATTAACATTGTTTACGTTTTGTTCATATTTTCTTTGTTGAAACAAGCATTTTTTGACAAAAACACTTTAAAAAACCATTTTAATAACAATTATATTATTTAATCAACAAAAGGTGCGATTTTTTGAATCACACCTTTTTCTTTATTCTATTAAAACAGAAGCTTCATTATTTCATCACAGTTATCGACTACATAGGTTGCACTTGCATTCTTTAACTCTTCTCTTGTGCCATATCCAAAGGTTACGCCTACTGAATCAAGTCCAAAATAATTGGCACTGCCGATATCAAAATGACGGTCGCCTACCATAAGAGTTGTGCTTGGTGTTGCATGTGATGTCATCATTGCATACGCCATAACCTCTTCCTTGGTAGTGCGTGTTTTTTCATCCATTGTTGCTCCGCAAACTATGTCAAAATACTTATCAACGCCTAAGTATTCAAGCACTATTTTTGCATAGTTTTCCGGCTTTGATGTACATAGAACCACCTTGTATCCTCTTCTTTTTAGACCTGAAAGCAATTCTTTTATTCCATCGTAAAGATAGCACTCATATATTCCCTTTTCCTTATAGTATTCTCTATAGTACTGAATTCCAAGGGTTGCTTTTTCGTCGTCAAAGCCATAGAACTCTTTAAAGGAATGAGCAAGTGGCGGACCAATAAAACGCTTAGTGTTCTCTACTGTTTCACTTATTCCAAACTTTTTAAGTGCGTAGATTACTGAATTGGTTACTCCCTCGCCGGAATCTGCAACTGTACCATCCAGGTCGAAAAATACTACTGAATATTTGTCGTTTCTTTTTACCTTACGCTTATTTCTTTTATATTTTTTTCTTAAGTTCATCAATACTTTTATTGCTAATATTGTTACTAATACATTTATGATAATTTCCGGCAAAAAGCGTTCAAAAAGAATAGCTGTTAGAATATATTTGCCAATTGTCAATCCTCTTGCGGTAGCAAGTACGTCAAGTGATGGCATAAAAATCACAGATGTGATTATCAATAATAAAGTATTAACTATTGGTGCAACTATTGATGCAAATATTACTGCAAGGTATCTATTTATTCTCTTTAGTCCATTGTGTGTTATGGCTGCAACAACACCTGTACCAACGCCCTTAATTAAAAACAATGTGGATGCTAAGAACCAGTTTTGACCAAAAAATTGTGTTTCAATTGTTTGATTTCCTACAAAGCCACCGATAACAGATGTTATACCAAAGGCTAAGCCAACGGCAATGCCTCCCTCGAGACCAAGCATTGTTACTGCTATTGTTAAAGGAACTAGGCAAATATCCAAGGATGGCACACTGAAGGATGTTAAAATTTGAAACACTATAGCAAGTACTAAAAATACTGTTATTTCAGTTACCTTAAAGCTATCCAGCTTTTTTCTTTTTTCTCTCATTGTATTTCTCCTAAGTCAAGATATTCGACATTATAGCACAGAAAATTAACTATGTCAATAATTTCAACATGGCATTTTTTCTCTACTCTAAAAATTTATTTTTAGTAAAATTTATTTTTTGATATTGAATTGTTAGTTTAAAAGATTATTTTGTATTGACATTATTATTTATTTTGATATAATATTCAACAGTACATAAAGGAGGCTGTTATGGAAGCAATTCGATTATCTGACCATTTTACTTATAAAAAGCTTTTGAAGTTTGCTTTTTCACCTATAATTATGATGATTTTTACGTCAATTTATGGTGTTGTCGATGGCCTTTTTGTTTCTAACTGTATAGACGATAAGGGTGCGTCCTTTGAGGCGGTCAACTTTATTATGCCTTATCTTATGATTCTTGGTGTTATTGGCTTTATGTTTGGCACAGGCGGTGGTGCTTTAGTTGCTAAGCATCTTGGAATGGGTGAAAGAGATAAGGCAAATTCTCTTTTTTCATTATTCGTATATTTGCCTGCAATTTTAGGTGTAATTATAGCAGCTCTCGGTATTCTTTGCTTGAAGCCTGTTGCAATTTTACTCGGTGCTAAGGAAGGCTCAGAGATGCTAAGCTTGGCTTTAAGATATGGTCAAATCTGTCTATTGGGCACACCTTTTGCAATGCTGCAAATAGAGTTTCAAGGATTTTTTGCCACAGCTGAAAAGCCGAAGCTCGGTCTTGTTTTCACGGTTGCATCGGGCGTTACTAATATTGTGCTTGACGCTTTATTTATTCCTTTGCTTGGTATGGGGATAGAGGGTGCTGCTATCGCAACTGTAACAGGACAAATTGTTGGTTGTGTTGGTCCTGTTATATATTTTGCCAGACCCAACTCCAGCTTGCTCAAGCTCACAAAATTCAAATTTAATGGCCGCGCTATTTGTCAAGCTTGTTTAAACGGCTCAAGTGAGCTTATGTCAAATATTTCTATGTCGCTTGTTGGTATGCTTTATAATTTTCAGCTTTTGAAATACGCACCGGGCTATGGGATTATTTCTTATGGCGTTTTAATGTATGTAAACTTTATTTTTATTTCTGCTTTTATCGGCTATACTGTTGCAGTTGCACCAATTATAAGCTACAACTACGGTGCCGGCAACCACAAGGAGCTTAGAAATGTGCTGAAAAAGAGCATTGTTATAATTGCTATTCTCTCCTTATCTATGTTTGCTCTATCAGAGGCTTTATCGATACCATTGGCACACATTTTTGTAAGCTATAGTGATTTTATAAAAGGCGAAACAGTCCGCGCGTTTTTAATTTTCTCCTTCTCTTTCTTGTTTGCCGGATTTGCAATATTTGGCTCGTCCTTCTTTACTGCTCTTAATAATGGTCCTGTATCGGCTATTATTTCATTTTTAAGAACGCTTGTTTTCCAAGTAATAGCGGTGTTTACACTGCCGCTTGTTTTCCCTACCGGCAAAGAGGTATATGGTATTTGGCTTTCTGTTGTAATTGCAGAGGCACTTGCAGTTCTTGTAACTATCATATTTATGGTAGCAAAAAGAAAAAAATACAACTATTAAAAAAAGCACTCAATTGAGTGCTTTTTCTTCTATGAAATTTTTGAATTCTTGGTATAAAAACTCTTGCTCGCTCGGCTCATAATAGCAATGGCCTGACTTTACAAGTGCGTAAACCGGAAATGGCACCCTTTTTCTAAAATATCTAATTGACTTGTTGGAAACAACCTCATCCTTTACGCTTTGATATATATAGGTTGGTGTTTCTAGCTTTTTGAGTATTCTTCTCGTTTGTCTAATCTTTTTAAACAGCTCTAAAATTCTGAAAATCCAAGGTATATATGCAAATAGATTTTTATTTGGAGATGAACCATAATAATTTCTTGTAGCAGCTTCAACAGGTCTATCCTCTCTAATTTTGCCGAGGTAAACTCTTAATATTGTTTTGACAAGCTTAGGAGTTATAAACACCTTAACAGGTGATGCCATTAAAAATATGCCCTTAACTTTGGGATTTTTGGTTGCTTGCTCTATTGAAAAGAGTGTACCCATTGAGTGGCCGACCATGTATATTTCATCGTGAGTTTTGGACAAATCATTTACTATCTTCTCTACTTGCTTTTCCCACTTTTTCATTGAGGTGCGGGAAAAATCCTTCACCTCTTTGCCGTGTCCATCAAGTAGCACACCATAGATTGATACGTCATTCGGTACTAGCTTATAATACTCATTATAAAACTCCGCCTTGCCGACAATGCCATGAATAAAGATAACGGCTCTTTTTGCACCGTCAACCATTCTTACATATTCACTATGTGCCATTATCTCACCGCCTTTTTTATATTATAGCACACTGATATTTATGTGTAAAGGTACGAGATTGAAAAATTTTTTCAAATTATTTAAAAATTACTATTGACAAATCAAAAGTGCTTTGCTATAATAGTAAGGCAATTGAACAAGAAATTGCTATCGAGATGTAGCGCAGTTGGTAGCGCGCATGGTTTGGGACCATGATGCCGTAGGTTCGAATCCTATCATCTCGACCACCTATGACTAAGTTGAACACACGGGATTATAAGCCCAAACTTAGTCATACTTTGCTTAATACAAGGGATTATTCATTATTGAGTAGTCCCTTTTTTGTTTTTAGTTTAAGGCACATTACTTATTGATTTGTGATAATAAAAAACGAAAGGATAGAGCTATGCCCTATCCTCATTTTTATTTTATATGCTTTTGGAAAGCCTCGTAATTTGCGAGTTCCCCTTCTCTATGGAAAACTGCATACTCAATAACATCAAAGTAATATACAAATTCTTGCATCACTTTATTGAATACCTTTGCAACGACCTCTGGAGGATTTCTAAAAGCTCCACAGCCGAAAGCACCCAGAATTAAAACTTCATTTCCATTTGAAGCAGCTATTTCAAAAATTCTTCTTATACGAGATTCTAACAACTTCTCTAATTCTTGTGTTGTTATTTTCGCTTGCTTACTGCCTGCGTTTGGGTTCATTGCATTACTTGGCTTCTCTCTCAAATTAGGTGCAGCACAAGTCAAAATATTCACTTTCCACCATTC
>JAGAMD010000006.1 GCA_017624905.1 Clostridia bacterium
CAATATAGGAACTGACGACATTGTGGACGAAAACGGCGTTCCTACAAACGACAGCACATTGGTAGCTGAGGTACCAAAGGATTATGTTATTTTGGAGCTTAAGATAACAGGCTTCACAGATGAATATAAGGATACAAGGTTTGCTATGGGTGCTTATGTAGAGGTTACAGATGGCGAAGCTAGAGAATATTCCTATCTCCAATATGGCACACCTGACGAAAACGAAAAATACTGCTTTGTTTCATATAACGATGTTATAAAAATTCTTTCACCAACAAAATAGTTAAATAATAAAAAAGCTGTATAGAGAAATCTATACGGCTTTTTTCTTTGTCAAAAAACTTTATAAATGACCCTTTGACAGTTAGGCGTGTGCTTGTATATATACGAAGGTTGACTCTGGCTATACCACTGAATTGGTTCGTCTATATCACTCTACTAGGAGCCAAAGCAAAAGACCATCCACGATGGTATTTTTGTTTTGCCCAAATGCCGGCTACTCAACTGCAACCGCTGGTTCCTGCTTCGCAGCCACTAAAACATTGTAAAAAGCAGACCCATGTCTGCTTTTTTCTATGTACTAAAAATGGGACATTTGTTATTTTATAATTAGAGCAAAGGAGGGATAAGATGAACGAGATAATAAAAACGGACTTAAAATACTTTGATGAAACGATTGGAGGACTAAAAAAGGGAGAGCTAGCTACCGTATCTGGCTTTGCCGGGTCCGGTAAGACGATGATATTGAATAACATTTTTTTAAGAGCTATAAAAAACGGACACAGGTGCTTATATTTTAGTCTTGAAATGTACAAGGAAACGGTATTGAGGCAGCTCGCCTTGCAAGGAGTTACTGATATATCTAGTTCTAGAATAATAGACGATGCAGAGTATTTAGATAGCCTTTTGGAAATATGTGAAAAAGAGCAAAAGCTAGACCTGGTAATTATAGACCATACAGAGATTATACGTATAGAAAAAGAAAGGCTTGAGAAATTTTCAGTTGACATAGGTCTTGGAGCCGACTGTGGAACTGATATAACAAGAATGTTAAAATGGCTAGCTAAAAAGTTAAATGTTGCTGTTTTAGTAACAGCTAATGTGTCAAGGCGTTGTTTATATCAAGATAGGATGCCGACACTAAGCGACCTTGACAAGATACTTTGTGAGCACGATTTTGACAAGATAGTTTTTCTATATAAAAAGAGTGCCTTTGAAAAACCAAACAAAAGCGAAAAATCAATAATAGAACTATCTGTTGGCAAAAATAGAGATGGAAAATTTGCAAACGGAAAGCTGTTACTTGATAATAATTCATTGTCTATAACGGACTATGAATAGCAAACTGACATTGCATAAAAAACAATATATGATATAATAAAAGCAATATTAGAATGTGTATTTGCACAATAAAAGGAGAAAATTATGATTAAAACATCAGAAGAATTAAACTTAAAGATTAACGGTGCTCGTCTTATGACGATAGAAGAATTTAAAGAGCATGAAAAAGCTATTCCAAAAGTAGACGTATATTGGTGGTTAGCTGACACAGATCCTTGTGATGAGGAAAGTGTGGCTTATGTTGAGGGCAAATACTTTGAGGACGAGATGTATTGCTACAGGGATGAGACAAATACCTGGGTAAGAGCAGTCCTTGATGTAGAGGCTGAGGGACTTAAAGTGGGCGATGAGTTTGTGTTTAAGGGCTATGTTTTCACAGCCTTGTCTGACAAGCTCGCAATTTCAAACAATCTACAAGGAATGGCGAAGTACTATGATGAGAGCTTGCTCGACTACATTTACAGCGACGACGAGGTAACCTGTACAATAAATAATGTTCTAGCAAACATATTTGGCTTTTAATAATCTAAAGCTCCTTGCTTTATATAAATTTAACATAATAAGAGTATTTTGTTCATAGATTTGTGATATTATATTTTTAAAGAAGGCAGAAGGAGTGGTGGCTTTATGAAAACGCTTTATATTATTGTGTCAGCCTCGGATACTATTCCAGCTAGGCTCATAAGAAAAGTTACTCGTGCTGAGTATAACCACTCATCTATTTGCTTTGAGGATGATTTTACTACCTTTTATTCATTCGGCAGAAAGCATATGTGGACACCACTTATAGGTGGCTTTATAAGGGAAACACCAACTACAGGCGTTTTTGGTAAATATCCAAACAGCAAGGCGTGCGTTTTATCTATCGAAACAGATAATGAAAAATA
This sequence comes from Clostridia bacterium, assembly GCA_017624905.1. Lineage (GTDB taxonomy): Bacteria > Bacillota > Clostridia > Oscillospirales > CAG-272 > RGIG2000. The sequence continues at coordinate 2,229 of JAGAMD010000006.1, forward strand.
TGACTCTGCCAGAAGCTATGTCGAAGAAATGTATAAGAACAGAAAAAAGCACAAATATAACTATATGGGAGTGTTTTTAGCGTCCTTTAATAAGAGCTTTAAAAGGAAAAAGCATTTTTATTGCTCCGAGTTTGTTGCAGATGTGCTCTTGCGCTTTGGAATAATTAACAAGGAAGAGCTTTGCAAGGTGGTTAAGCCAATGGACTTTTTCAGGCTCAAAAGCACAAGAGTTGTGTACAGAGGGCTCATGTCTGACTTAATTGGTGAGCCAAAAATTGAATATAACAGAACTGAAAGAGCCGAGATATAATTCGGCTCTTTTTTATTGATTATGAGAATGAAATAAAAATTTGTTGGGATTTTTAGTTAAAAGTATTGACTTTTTACAAAAAATATGGTATTAATATATATGTACAATATGGAAATATGCATATTGAAATATATGTATTAAAGGAGAAACGAAATGAAATTTGATGTTGAAAATTTTACAAAAACCTACAAGGGTACAAAATGGTATATTGAAGAGAATCATTTTAAAGAGTTTTTAAAGGATATTGAAAACGAGGAGTTGATTAAAAATCTTGTTTTCTGCAATGACTATCTTTCCGTGCCACCGATAGCTGCTTATGTAAAGTATCGTAGCGACCTTTATCACGATAAAATAGAAAAGAAGGAAAAATTGGTGCTTGGAGCTTGCTTTGGCTATCTTTTTAAATTTGCGGGTCTTGGCTACACAGACTCAAAAAGCGTATGGGTTGGCGACAAGACAACAGACATAAAGAATGCAAGCTATTTTATTAAATAGGGAGAAAAATGATGCAGCTTACTAAAAGTGAATTGATAGAGAATATAAAAAATAGAAAAACATATCTTTATCAGCAAGAAAACATAACTACTCCTTGCTATATAAATGATGCTATTGATTATATACTTGAAAATGAAATAGAGCTTGTAAATGGTGAATATCTAATTAAGGATGCAAAGAAAATAACAAGACACGCGTCTTATAACCGAATTAAAGCACATGAGCAAGAATCAAGTGATGTAAGCACAGAACTAATGTGCAGTGAAAAATGGACTGTTAAAAATATGTTTTTGGGTAAAATAGATCACGATGATATTTTTGGTCAGCTTATAGATTATGAGGTTCCACTAAAAAACAAAAGAAATGATGGCACAGGCAATATTGATTTTATTTCAATGAAAAATGGTAAGCTTTGGATGGTTGAAATAAAGAAGTATACTAGCGATGAGTCAATACTTAAGGCACTCTTAGAAATACAGAGCTATTATCAAATTGTAGACAAAGAAAAGCTCATAAAGGATTATAAAAAAGACTTAAATCTAAAAGATGATATTGAAATAGAGAAGGTTGTTGCAGTTTTTGATCGAACTGAGGCATCAAATCAATACAGAGAAAACGAAAAGGTAAAGGCTTTTGCCAAAATGTTTAATATTAAGGTGATAAGATTAATAAGGTACGCAGACAACGAGCTTTGCGAGGCACAATATTAAAGGGCGGAAACCGCCCTTTAAAAAACGACTTACGATATGGGAATATCAATATCGAAAGAAAAATTGGAGATAAAATGGAAAAGCATTTAGAAATGATTGAAAAGATGAAGACCGATAGAGTAGATGACACGGTTGAAGGTATAAGAGAAAGCCTAAAGGTAGTGAAGGAGATAGAAAATTTTTTAGTTCGCTCAATAAGAAATGTAAGCGAAGCGGAGCCGGAAAAAATTTTGAATACGGTATTTGACAAAATATACGAGCTTGGTGTTCAAGGAAAGAAGATACAGCTTTTTTTGCCAATGCTATCAAATATAGACAATGAGCTAATAAAGTTTGACAAGAGAATATTTGATTATTGCAAAAGCACAAGGCTAGGTGCTTTTATTGCTGAAAAGGTGAAAAAATATATAGATTACGACAAAAGGGTTGGAATGGTAATGTTTGGTATATTTTGGGTGATAGATGGTAAGGTGTACCTACACAGAGAATCATTAAATAAAAATGATGCAAAAAACAAGAGAATAATAATGGCAGACTCAACTCTGTCGCACTTGAAAGAATGGGAGCTACACCAAAAAGCTTATCCTGTGGATGATTTTGCTACTTATCCAAGAGGCAGAATAATATATGATGTAAACCGAAACGACCATATCATTTATGCAGATAAATGCATAAGTTTGGAGCAAATAAGCAAAATTGCTGATTTATGCTATATAAAAAAATATGTAGTGGCATATGATGAGCATTATAGGTGCGACAAATGTATGGATGGAGAAGAATAATAGACAATGTAAATGATAACAAAACTATTACAGCACACGCGAAAATGGTAATTTGCATTAAAGCTGATGGCTTAAATTCCTCTTATTAAGCAATAATATAGGGACATTTTTGGGACATTAATTTTTATATAATAATTCTGCAAACAAATATTAAAAAACTGTTCATATTTTATGCTTAAACTACAAAAAAACAACAGAGGAGTAAAAATGAAAGACAAGGGAATAAGAAGCATATTAATAGAATACTTAAAAATCACGCATAAAAAGTATAGAATTTTCCAAGAAAAAAGCATCGGTTCATCAATTTGTGATTTAATGTTGGTAACCCCTGATAAATTAATAGGCTTTGAAATAAAAAGCGATACTGACAACTATGAAAGACTGTCAAGACAGGTGAAGGAATATGAGCAGTTCTTTGAAGAAAACTATGTGGTTGTGGGTGAGTCGCACGTAAAAAGTATAGAATCAAAGGTTCCTTCGGAATGGGGAATTTTAGCAGTTAATGAGCTCAAAATTGTAAAGGTCAGGGATGCCGAAAAAAATAAAAAGGTAGATCGGGCACGTCAGCTTTCGATTCTTTGGAAGCTGGAGCTTAAAAATATACTGATAAAAAATGATATGAGCCTTTATGCTCAAAAAGAAAAGCCTTATATAATAAGTCAAATTGTAGAAAATGTAGACAAAATGCGACTTGGTAAGCAAATTACAAGTGAACTACTTACAAGGGATTATTCTATTTTTGATGCAGAGGATTTGACAATAAGAGGTGATGATGATAATGAGAGTATTTTGCCCTCGCAGGACATAGTTGACCACCTATCCGAGCTTGATTTGTCGACATTTACGCTTGATAAGTGGATGTCAATTTATGAAAGAGCAGTTAGCTTACAAGCTATGAAGGAGGGCAAGTGTACAAGCCTTGATAAGGCAAACGAGGAAGTAGAAAGAGCACTGATAAAAATTCCTTATACTGAGATTGAGGTATCTCTTGGTGCACCTTGGATTAGTGCTGAGATAATTACACAGTTTGCTATTGAGGTTTTAAAGGCGAATCAGCAATATTACTATAAATACGATAAATATTCTCGCACACATATTCCGAGCGAAAAGATAGCGCTTGTACAATATGAGCCGATAACCGGTTATTGGTATGTGGACAAATGCAAGTGGCAAAAAAATGTTGAAATATATACAATCTATGGAACACAAAGATATAATGCTATGCAAATATTGGAAGCGACTCTTAATTTGCGTAATATTAAAATTTATGATGGCACCAAGTATAACGAAATCGAAACAATTCGAGCAATTGAAAAGCAGGAATTACTAAAGGATGCCTTTAAAAATTGGGTATTTAAGGATGAAGCAAGAATATTTGAAATAGAAAAAGCATACAACAAGATGTTTGCTGAGTATGAAACACCTAAATATGACGGTAGTGATATTGAATTCAAGGGAATGAATCCTAATATTACACTGTTTAAATATCAAAAGGATGCAGTAAAAAAGATAATCTCAACTCCAAATACACTTCTTGCCTTTGATGTCGGTGCCGGTAAAACATATATAATGATAGCCGCCGCTATGGAAATGCGAGAAAGTGGACTATCAAGAAAAAATCTTTTTGTAGTGCCTAATAATATTGTCGGTCAGTGGGAAAAAATGTTTACAGACCTTTATCCACACGCTAAGGTGTTAACCATCGAGCCAAGGTCGTTTACACCCGAGAAAAGAAACAAGGTATTAAGACAAATACAAAGAGAGGACTATGACGGTATTATAATGGCATATAGCTGCTTTGATATGATACCGCTTTCGGAGCAGTATTTGCTTGATGATATGCACGACGAAATTGAAGAGTATAAAGCAAGGCTACAGCAAATCAGAGGAAAAAACATAGTCTTAAATGGCTGTGATACAAGCATAAGGCGAGAAATGAAATATACTCAAAAGCTAATAAATGAATTAATAAGCTGTGTTCCGCAAAGCACCTGCGAGCTTAGCTTTCAAGAGCTTGAAATCAACACAATTTTTCTTGACGAAGCACACAACTTTAAAAATATTCCATTGCGTACAAATCAGGATTATTTGCGTGGAATAAACACAAAGGGCTCAAAAAAATGCTTGGAAATGCTAAAAAAGGTGCAAAGCATACAAGTTTTCAATGGTGGACGAGGAGCGGTTTTTGCAACAGGAACACCACTTTGTAACTCAATATCAGATACATATACTATGCAGTGCTATTTACAATATGACGAGCTAAAAAAGAAGAATTTGCATCGCTTTGATAACTGGCTAAAAACCTTTGCAAGTCTTGAGGAAATATGTGAAATAGATGTCAATGCATCGACATTTAGAGTGGTTAGTCGCTTTAGAAAATTTTTCAATCTTGTTGAGTTATCTAAAATGTTTTCTCAAATTACAATATTTCACAACACATCAAACGACGGGCTTCCCGAGGTTTTAAATTACTGTGATGAGGTTGTAGAAAAGAGTGAAGCTTTAGATGAATATATGAAGGAGCTTTACAAAAGAACTGAAAACGTAAGAAACAAGGTGGTTGGCAGAAGAGAGGACAACATGCTCAAAATCAGTACAGATGGAAGAAAGGCGGCACTGTCCTTGAATCTCGTCGAAAGAGAGCAGGTGTATGACGAAAAAAGCAAGGTATACAATTGCGTAAAAAATGTAATGCAAATATACAACTCACACGAAGGAGCTACACAGCTCATCTTCTGCGACTACTCAACACCTAAAATGTCAAAGTATAACGTATACAAGGAATTAAAGGAGCGACTTGTCGAAAACGGAATACCACCAAAGGAAATAGCGTTTGTTCATTCCTGCAAAAACGAGGAGCAAAAGGTTAAGCTATATGATGATGTAAATAACGGACGAGTGCGTGTGCTGATTGGATCAACCTTCAAGCTTGGAATAGGTGCAAATGTTCAAAAAAGACTAAAGGCAATACACCACCTGGATGTGCCGTGGAGACCTGCTGATATGGTGCAGAGAGAGGGTCGTATAATGCGTCGTGGCAATGAAAACAGAGAAATCGAAATTTATCGCTATATAGTTGAGGGTAGCTTTGACTCTTATTCTTGGCAGATTTTACAAACAAAGCAGCACTTTATTTCGCAATTCTTAAGCGGTAGCAATACTCAAAGGAGTATAGAGGATTTTGATAATGACGAGTTAAATTATGCTCAGGTAAAGGCTCTTGCTCTTTCTCAGCCTCTTATGAAAAATTATGTTGAAAAGGAAAACGAGCTACGCTCAGCAAAGCTTGTATATCGTGGAGAACTGATAACAAAGGAAAAATTGCGTACCGAGAATAAGGAAAATAACAAAAAAATAAAGGAGCTGGAGCTTACAATCAAGGATGCAAAAGCAAATTTTGAATATATAAATAGTAGCCTTGACGATATTCTTTCCAAAATCCCCGGTGCTGTTGAGGCGATAGAAAAAAGACTTAAGCAGTCTAAACCAAATGAGGAGCTATATTCTATTTTAGAATTTAACATCTTAGCTCCTAACGATGAGTCAGAAAACAAGAGATTTGTTTATGTGGAAAGGAACAATGCTACCTACTTACTGGAGCTTGGTGAGAGCGAAAAGGGAAACACAACAAGACTAAAGAACTTCTTCTTAAAATTTGAGGATCAAATAAAAGCAAGAGAGGAACGACATAAAAAGCTCAAATTACATAAGAAGGATCTTGAAGATCAGCTAAGCTATAAAACCGATAGCAAGGAGAGAATAATAAGGCTTGAAAATGAGCTAAAGGATATTTACAACAAAATAAAAGATGAAACAAACAGCGACCGCCCTTGACAAAGACTATATGTAATAGTATAATATAGAAAATAAATTTGACAAAATCAACTATTTTATACTGAAAAGGAGGGGCTATGAGAGTCATAATTCACGATTTAGATAAGAGCTATGATGAGCTTTTGAAGGGAAAATGCGACCTAACCATTATGGCAGATGGCGAATATGCCCCTTGTCAGGGATGCTTTGATTGTTGGCTGAAAACACCGGCAAAATGCAAGATAAAGGATAAGCTGGTTGAGGTGTGCCGAATTGTTGGCAAGGCTGATGAGATAGTGATTGTTACACGCAATTTTTATGGCACATATAGTCCTGAGATAAAGAACATTATTGACCGTAGTATAGGTATTTCAACTACCTTTAGTACATACAGAAAAGGGCAGATGCACCACGTTTCTCGCTATGGTTGGCACAGTTTACTTATGATTGTGTCTTATGGTGAGCATAGTGAAGAGGAAAAGGCTACATTTATGCATATTGCAGAAAGGAATGCTTTAAATCACAGCTTTAAAAATACTAAAAATGTGTTTATTGCCTCGAAGGATGAGCTTTTGGAGGTGATAGCATGACAACTGTGTTTATAAATGCCAGTCCCAAGAAAAAGCTTGGTGCCTCTGAATATTTATTAAAGGTGCAAAGGCTATTTGTAAGAGCTAAAAAAATCAAGGAAAAGCTAATGACAAAGGCTGACCACTCTCGAATATTAGAAAAGCTAAAGGATGCTGATTCAGTAGTATTTTCATTACCGCTTTATGTTGACGGAATACCATCACACGTTCTTGAATTTATGGAAAAAATGGAGCTCTTTTGCAAGGAACACGGGATTTCCTTAAAGGTATACGCTATATCAAACGGTGGCTTTATTGAGGGTAAGCAAAACAAGGGAGTGCTTGACGTATTTAAAAACTTTTGCTTACGCAGTGGCAACGAGTGGGGCGGTGGAATTGGTGTCGGCGGTGGAGTTATGCTTCACGTAATGAGACTTGTTTTACGTTTGCAAATCGTACTTTTACTTGCAAGAGTGCTGTATAACGGTATTTTTAACGATGATTGGCTACCAACAAAAGCAATTAATAGATTTGTTGTTTCTGTACTTGTAATTTTGTTTTTTAATCTTGGTGTTTTCTTGTTTATGCACTTACTCGGCAGAGCCATAACAAAGGGCATGGCAGTCAAAAACAAATACACAAGAATAATGATACCATCATTCATCTTTATTCCAATAGCAGCCACATTCTTTTTTGTCTTTTCGATAATCAAGGGCGGCATTTTCAAGGGATGGTTAAGAAAAAAGTAAAAAACGGACCACGTGTCCGTTTTTTGCTTTTAAAGTAAGAATTTATTGACAAAAAAAGATAAATGTTATATAATAATAAACAGAATAACTTTTTGGAGGCAAAGGATGAATTTTATTAAGGTTGATAGCTATGAAAAGCTAAGTAATATGGCAGCAGATATAATTGCAAATGTAGTGAAGGAAAACAAAAACGCAGTTTTAGGCCTCGCTACAGGCTCATCACCTCTTGGTACATATGCACGTCTTATAGAGAAGTATAATGCAGGTGAGCTTGATTTTTCGGGTGTTACCTCGGTTAATCTTGACGAGTATGTTGGACTTGATGGAGATAACGACCAAAGCTATCGCTATTTTATGAATAAGAATCTATTTAAGCATATAAACATTGATATAAACAAGACCTCTGTGCCAAACGGCTGTGCTAAGGATCTTAACAAAGAGGGCGAAGCTTATGATAAGATGATTGAGGAGCTTGGCGGTATTGATATTCAGCTTCTCGGCATTGGTCTTGACGGACACATTGGCTTTAACGAGCCGGATGAATTTTTTACAAAGGAAACTCACCTAGTTGACCTAGACGAAAGTACAATTGAGGCTAACTCTCGCTTCTTTGCATCAAAGGATGAGGTGCCAAAGCAAGCTATTACTATGGGAATGTACTCAATTATGCAAGCAAAAAAGGTGCTTTTAATCGCTAACGGCAAGAGCAAGAGGGAAATAGTTGAAAAAGCATTCTTTGGGCCAATTACTCCATATGTACCTGCATCAATTTTACAGCTACACAAGGATGTAACAGTTATTTATAGCGAAAACTAAATTAAAGAGCCACAATTGTTTGTGGCTCTTATTGATTTTGTTAATTAAATGTGTTAAAATATCTATATATTTTAAAAGGAGGTAAAATGATGAAAAAGACGGACAAGCTCGACAAATTATTTATGTCTAAATTTGCACAGTACAAAAGATATATAATAAATCTTGTTATGCCGGCTATTATTTTCGGATTTATAACAGGTACGCTTACATCGTTTTTTGTTACTCTTTATAAATACTTGGCTCATCATGTTATCCACCTTTCAAAAATAGGCTATGAGTTTTTAAGAGAGCATATTTATCTTTTGCCGGTAGTAATGCTTCTGCTTTTAGGCATCAGCTTCCTTTTGGCACGTATATATAGATATGTACCAAACCTAAAGGGAGGAGGTATTCCTACCTCGGTTGGTATTCTACGTGGAATAATCACATTTAAATGGCTAAGGACGTTTGTTGGCGTATTTCTTTTATCATTACTCAGCTTCTTGATTGGTGTTCCTCTTGGTAATGAAGGCCCATCTGTTCAAATGGGTACATCCCTTGGTAGAAGCACAGTAAAGCTGTTCACAAAAACACACGGGGCGTGGGATAGATACTCAATGACAGGCGGTGCTTGTGCAGGATTTTCTGTTGCAACAGGTGCACCAATTTCAGGTATACTTTTTGCTATCGAGGAGGCACACCAAAGAGTTTCCCCAATGATAGTAATAGTTGCATCCTCGTCAGTAGTGTTTTCAACAATTGCATCTCATATTTTTGCACCATTCTTTGGTGTTTCAACCTCGCTTTTTGGCGATATTGTAATACCAAAGCTTGCTATAAAACAGCTTTGGATACCACTTATTGTCGGTATAGTAGTTGGTCTTTTTGGTGCTGTGATTTTAAGATATTATCAGTTCTTGAAGTACTTTTTCTCAGGCGTGTTAAAAAGAGTGCCTTCATTCGTTAAGATATTTATGATTTTATCACTAACTGCTGTTGTCGGCGTGTTCTCGTTCTCATCTGTTTCAACAGGACACGACTTGATTTTAGATTTGCTCACACCCGAAAACACCTTTACAATAGGAATATTAATTTTCATTCTTATTGTCCGTTCGACTCTCACAATAGGAGCGAACACAAACGGTATAACGGGAGGTATGTTCATTCCATCTCTTGCTCTTGGTGCAACGCTTTCAGCAGTTGTCGGCAAGATTGCAATAATGTGCGGACTTGACCAAAGCCTATATACAATAATTCTTGTTCTTGGCTTAGTTGCGTGTCTTTCCGGATTTATGAAATCCCCTCTTACAGCGATTGTGTTTGCAATTGAAGCTCTTTCTTGCCATCAAAACATTATATCTGTAATTATGGTTTCGCTAATTGCGTACTTTGTTACTGAGGTGTTCTCAACAAAGTCCATTAATGATAGTGCTATGGAATCAAGAGTTGAGGAATTAAACCACGGTAAGAGTGCAAAGGTTGTTGATAGACATATAGTAGTCCGTGCCGGTTCATTTGCACATGGTAAGCAAATTCGTGATATTTTCTGGCCTGCAAATCTGTTTGTGCTGTCAGTTAAAAAATCAAAGGATAAAAGCGAAGAGGTAGATGAGCACGGTGGCAAGGAGCTACGCACAGGAGATATTCTGCACGTGCAATATTCAACCTTTAATGAGTATGAAACCGAACTCGAGCTTGAAGATATAGTAGGCAAACAATCATACTAAAAACCGACCACGTGTCTAAAATAAAGAGAAAAGCGTTGCATTTGCAACGCTTTTCTATATTGATAGTTTTTTTGGAATGTAAGCTGTTATATTTAGCCTGTGCTTTTGTTCTATGCCCTCGAAAAATAGAGCGAGAGGGTTAAGAGTGGGTAGAGAATGGGTGAGCACGACGAGAGGCGTACTTGCGTACGTCGGAGGAGAGACCGCCCATAAAAAGCACAAAAGAAAGAAAACAGGCAAGAGCCTGTTTTCTACATTATGATTCTTTACTGAAAGTAAGCTTTTGTTTTACTTGTGCTTTTGTTCTATGCCTACTATTAACCCTCTTTTATCGGCTCGAAGAAGTCGGAGCCGTGCTTACACCAAGGACACACAAAGTCCTCAGGCAAGACGTCCCCCTCGTGTACATAGCCACAAATCTTACAAACATAGCCCTTTTTCTTTTGATTGGGCTTTGGCTTAACATTTTCGTGATAATAAGCATATGTCATAGACGGGTCATCGGTACAGGACATAGCCTCGCTTATCTCACACACAAACATTGTATGTGTGCCGAAATCAATAGTATCAAGCACATTTAATGACATAAAGGCATTCATATACTCGCAAGAAATTAGTGGTAAGCCATTCGCACCACGCCATACGAGCATATCCTTTAATTTGTCAGTATCCTTGCCGGAGTGAAAGCCCAGCTTTTCAAAAATCTCAAAAGGAGTTTTTTCGCTAAGACAACAAACGTTCATCTTGCCGGAGCTTTTTATTATATCGTGTGAGTAGTTTTGCTTGTTAATAGTAACAGAAATGCGTAGGGGAGTGTCTGTAATTTGAATAACTGTGTTGACAATTAAAGCATTGTCCTTTGTGCCATCACTACAGGTTACAGCATAAAGGCCATAGCCGATTTTGAAAAGAGCAGTTTTATCAATACTCGCCATAAATCCCCCTTGTTATCTTGCTTTTGTTTCGTTTTCGGTTACAAGCTTTTCTATCATTTCGTCAATTGACATAACGCCAAGGTTAATACCGCCACGAGCACGAAGTGAAACAGTACCGGCTTCCTTCTCGTTAGCACCAACAACTAGCACATAGTTGATTTTTTCAAGCTGAGCCTCACGGATACGCTTACCCATTGTCTCATTTCTTGTGTCTACCGCTACACGTAGTCCCTTTTCAAGCATTTTTGCCTGAATTTGCTTTGCATATTCATCAAACTCTGAGTTGATAGGAACTATAGTTGCTTGTGTTGGAGATAGCCATAGTGGGAGTGCACCTGCGTACTTTTCCAAAATCAGTGCAAGAGTTCTTTCATAACAGCCAAGAGAGGTACGGTGAATAATGTATGGTGTTGCCATTTGGTTATTTGAGTCAACATATTCCATACCGAACTTCTTTGCAAGAAGCATATCGATTTGGATAGTAACGATTGTGTCCTCCTTGCCGAATACATTCTTGCATTGAATGTCTAGCTTAGGACCATAAAATGCAGCCTCATCAATGCCAATCTCGTACTCAAGACCAATTTCGTCAAGCAATTTGCCCATAATTTCTTGAGCCTCGTTCCATTGCTCGGCTGTGCCCTCGTACTTGTCTGTACGGTTTGGATCCCATTGTGAGAAGCGGAATGTACAATCCTCCCAAAGACCAACAGTTTCAAGACAGTGCTTTGCAAGCTCAAGACAGCCCTTGAACTCATCAGCAAGCTGGTCAGGACGAAGGATTAGGTGTCCCTCTGAAATAGTAAATTGACGCACACGAATAAGACCGTGCATCTCACCGCTATCCTCGTTTCTAAATAGAGTAGAGGTTTCACCAAGACGCATTGGTAGGTCTCTATATGAGCGTTTTTTGTTTAGGAATACTTGGTATTGGAATGGACAAGTCATAGGACGGAGAGCGAAGCATTCCTTGGTGTAGTCGTCAGGATCGCCCATAACAAACATACCATCAAGATAGTGATCCCAGTGACCTGAAATCTTATATAGCTCACGCTTAGCCATAAGAGGTGTCTTTGTTAGAAGATAGCCACGCTTTTGTTCTGTGTCCTCAACCCATCTTTGTAGGAGCTGAATTACACGAGAGCCCTTTGGAAGAAGGATTGGTAAGCCTTGACCGATTGAGTCAACAGTTGTAAAGAACTCAAGGTCGCGACCGATTTTGTTGTGGTCACGCTTCTCAGCCTCTTCAACCATCTTTAGATATTCATCAAGCTCATCTTGTGTGTGGAAAGCAGTGCCATTTACACGAGTGAGCATCTTGTTGTTCTTGTCGTTTTTCCAATAAGCACCTGAAATCTTTGTTACCTTGAATGCCTTTAGAGCCTTTGTATAGCAAAGGTGAGGACCTACACACATATCAATGTAGTCGCCTTGCTGGAAGAAGGTGATTGTAGCATCAGGATCAAGGTCAGCAATATGCTCAACCTTGTATTTTTCACCACGCTCCTCCATTAGCTTAACAGCCTCATCACGAGGTAGAGAATAAGCCTTAATTGGAAGATTTTCCTTAGTGATTTTCTTCATTTCCTTTTCGATAGCGCCAAGGTCGTCATCTGTTAGCTTAGTGTCGCCAAGGTCTACATCATAGTAGAAGCCCTTTTCAGTAGCAGGACCATAAGCAAAGATTGCGTTTGGATATAAGCGCTTAATTGCTTGCGCCATAATGTGCGCAGCTGAGTGTCTAATGATGTGTAGCTCCTCTTCCTTGTTATCAATCTCGGTAGCTACACCGTTGTTTTGCATAATTTTCATAAATTATACCTCCGTGTTTTGAGAATTCACTCCTGTATGGCATAAAAAAAGCCCTAATGCCCACAGGACATTAAGGGTGCATAGCACGGTTCCACCTTAAATTTAACTCAATTAGCCTTTAACGCAGGAATACGGCAGTACTTGTTAACGTCTGCAGCTCGAAAGTGGTGTTCACAAAACCCCTCATAGTAACTCGCACCAACCGTTACCTCTCTGAAAATCAGGAAAATGCTACTGTCTTTGTCATCGCTTTTAATTAATGACATTATATCACTACAAATTTAAAAAGTCAATAGTTATAATTGACAAAAAAACACGTGTGTGATAAAATATATTAAAAGTAATTTTACCAAAAGGGGGAGAAAATATGCATAGAAAGTTTTATATAGCAATTTTGGTGTCTCATCTTTCACTAATTGTATCAATGATTTTCCCCGTGCTAAAGGTTAATGAAATTAGATTAACACCGGGGGGAGCCGGTAGTGCTCAGGTGCAAAACCTAAATTTGTTTCAGTATATAGCCAAAGAGGTTAGCCCAATCACAGGCTATTTTATGATATTTTTACTTGCCATAGCCATAGGAGGCATTGTAAATTCCGTTTATGGAATAATTTCAAAAAAGGTTAACTCACTTTCAGTAAAGCTTGCGTTTATTTTTGGATTTTCCTCAGCTGCAATGGCAGCCCTTCAGCTATATTCAAATTCAATATTGCTACTTATAATTTGCATAGTAACCTTTGCTATAATTTCAATTGCCTCAGTAAAGCTTATCAAAATGGACGAGGTACAAAACTCATAAGGGAGATATTATGGAGATAAAAAATACAACCATTTATACTAAAGAAAAAATGATTGGCTTTGCACGATATCATGCAAAGCAAAGATCAATGACCACCCTTATTATATTACTTGCTGGTAGTGTAATTTGCTTTATTGGTGGTGGCTTAATTCTAGGCTTTGGTGGTGGCTCACCAACATTGATATTTTTGCTAGTACTACTTTTAATACTTGATATATTGTTGCCATTGCTCAACTTTGTATTTGTTCCAAACTCAACTGTTAAAAAATCAAAAATAATTGGCGCAACGGTTGAATATGTATTTAAAAAAGACGAGTTTACAATGCACTCGAAAAATGAGCATATGGACCAAGAATCAACTATACAGTACACAATGCTTTTAAGAGTTGAGGAGTACAAAAATCATCTGTATTTATATATTCAGCCAAATCAAGCATTTCTAGTTGATATATCAAGCTTTGAAAGAAATGAATGTATTCTTTTACGAGGACTACTAAATAAGAATGTCAAAAAACTAAAATGGAACATTGTAGCATAAAAAAAGGAACTGGTTTCAGTTCCTTTTTATATTCCAAGTATATTAAGCACAATGCCTGAAATAACTGCGATGATGTAAAGGGTCCATACAATGCGTAGATTTTCACGCTTGATAGGATTAGCCTTAAATAGCACGGCAAGACCTACACCGGCACCGGAGCAAAGACCGGCAACAGCCGAGCCAAAGGAAAGAGTACCACAGGTATATAGCTCAGTAATGGCAGCAGAAACAGCACAGTTAGGGATAAGACCAACAAGACCTGTTATAAATGGTTGGAAAAAGCTACCGCTAAGCAGAATAGAATTTATAAAATCCTCGCCAAGCACAGAGGCAATATTGAATAAAACAAAGTTTACAATAAATATAAATACACCAATTTTAACTGTGTGCTTTAAAGCAGGCTTGAATATGCCCTCATTCTCGTCGCATCCACAGTCTCGGCACATATCAACAGGGATTTTGGCGATTTTTCTTTTCCTGTTTATAAAATCTATTAGATAACCGGCAACAACGCCGATTAATACCTTGACCAAGATTAGCTTGCCAATTGTTTTAACGGGGGCAAGGGAAGATAGCATAAGCACAATAGCCTCGTCAGAGGTGGAGAGAAAAACTGCAATAAGAGTACCCTCGGTGATAATTCCTGCTGTATATAGGTTTGCACTGGCACCGGAAAAGCCACATTGAGGAACACAACCAAGCAATGAGCCAACAACAGGTCCGGCTTTACCGATTTTACCAAGTGTGTTTTCCATTTTAGCTGATGCCTTTTTCTCAAGTAGCTCCATCAAAAGGTAGGCAATAAAAAGAAGAGGCAAAATTTTTAATGTATCTATAACAGGCTCACCAAACACAGCTACTATACCGTGCCAAATATCACTCATTTTTACCTCCTTTTCAAGCCTTATCGCTTGTTGCTTTTTCAAATTCATTCTCAATTTGAGAATCGTTCTCAAATTATAGTGGCATTATACATTAAATATAAAAAATTGTCAACTACAAATATGAAAAAATCGTGATAAAATTTTAAATATTTGTCGAAACTACTTGAAATATAATATATAATGTGATATTATCAATCTAGATTTTACAGAGTAAATATACGTGCGTTAAGTGTTTAGGGGACGGGGAGTTGCCTTTAAAACGAAAACCGGTGTTGCGGTACGTATATTGCATCCCGCTGTGGTCATTTTTTGACTTAATACCCGATGCAAAATCTGTACTTTCTTATTTTAAGGAGGTGCTTTTTTTATGCAAAAAAGAGAAGAAACAAAAAAGAGCAGAGTGTTTACTGCTCAAAAGCTTACAATAATGGCTTTGATGATAGCACTGTCTATCGTGCTTGGCAAGTATCTTGCTATTAATGTAACAACAATGATAAGAATCAGCTTGGAGAATTTGCCGATTATTATTTCAGCCATAGCCTTAGGGCCTATTGGCGGTGGCTTGGTAGCCTTGGTAGCTGATATTTTAGGTTGCATCTTGGTTGGCTATGAGATTAATCCAATAGTAACCTTAGGTGCTGTGTCTTTAGGTGTGATTTGCGGACTGATTTACAAATATACACCACTGTTGGGAACAGTGAAAAGACTTGCTTTGTCAGTAATGGTAGCCCATTTAATCGGCTCTGTTACTATTAAAACAGTAGGACTTGCCGCATTTTATCTTGCAAACTATAATATGGGCTTTGGTACATTGTTTTTAATTCGACTAGGCACATATTTTGTAACCGGAACTGTTGAGGCTTTGATAATTAGCCTACTTTTAAAAAACAAAGCAATAAAGAAAATTATAACTAACATTTAAGGAGCAAAGCGTGAACTACAAGGAAACACTAGAATATATTCATTCAATAAATTGGCAGTTCTGTAAGCCCGGACTTGAAAGAATAGAAAAGCTATGCAATGGACTTGATAATCCTCAAAATAAGCTTAAATTCATACACGTAGCCGGTACAAACGGCAAGGGCTCCTTTTGCTCAATGCTTTCAAGCGTACTTAAGGAATCCGGTTATAAGGTAGGACTTTACACCTCTCCGTATATAACAAAGTTCAATGAAAGAATGGCAATAAACAACAAGCCAATCTCAAATACCGAGCTTGTAAGAGTTACCGAGAAGGTAAAGGAAATTGCCGATAAAATGGAGGACAAGCCAACAGAGTTTGAGCTTGTAACTGCAATAGCCTTTGAATACTTTTATCAAAACAAATGCGACTATGTCGTGCTTGAATGTGGTCTCGGTGGCAGACTCGATTCAACAAATATAATTAAGACATCTATATTGTCAGTTATAACAGGCATATCATTTGACCATACATCAATACTTGGTAACACAATAAAGGAAATAGCATATGAAAAGGCGGGAATTATAAAAGAAAATGTTCCTGTTTTGTGGTGCGGTGAAAATAATGAGGCAAAAAATGTAATATGCGAGGTTGCCAAAAACAGACACGCCAAGGTGTATTTTCCCGACCACGACGAAATAATAATTAAAAGAGCAACGCTTGACGAAACATTTTTTGACTATAAAAATTTCAGGAATGTTAAGATCAAGCTTCTTGGTAAATATCAGCCTATAAACTGTGCAAACGTGCTTGAGGCTGTAACTATTCTTGCTGAAATGGGCATTAACTTTGAATATCCATCAGTAATAGATGGTCTTTCAAAAGCAGAGTGGCATGCTCGTTTTGAAAAGCTACAGGTAAATCCGCTTGTTATATTTGATGGTGCACACAACCCAGAGGGCGTAGATGCAAGTGTAGATAGCATAAGAAGCTATTTCGGCACAAGCAAGGTTTATGTTCTGACAGGTGTTATGGCAGACAAGGATTATAGCTATATGGCAAAGAAAATTTCCTCTGTCGCTAGTCAGGTTTACACAATAACACCCGACAATCCACGTGCACTCTCAGCCAAAGAATACAGCGAGGTTTATAACGCACTTGGTACACCTGCAAAACCGTTTGAAAACATAAAAAGTGCCATAGAGTGTGCGATTTTCGAAGCAAAAAGAGATGGAAAAGCACTTTTTTGCCTTGGTTCGCTATATATGTATAATGAGGTTGCAAGGATTCTTGAATCGCTTAATAAATAGAGAAAAATTTGCATAAATCAACAATTTTTGCAAAAATTCTTAAAAACTTGACATTATAATTTATGTGTGCTACAATTATTATAGCGTATTATATTACTAATGATTTACACTAAACTATAATTTATGATTGGAAATTCAGTAATGGAAAAAACAAGAGAACCATTTAAGGCAAGAGTCAAAGCATTTGCCATCAAAAAATGGAATAGCTTTAAGATGAATGCTAACATTGTAAGAGAGCTTGTTAAAAAGAGCATAAAGGTTCAGTACCGTAACTCTGTTATCGGTGCTTTATGGACTGTTCTTAATCCGCTCCTTAATATGCTAGTTATGTATCTTGTATTTAGTGTCGTTTTAAGATATGGTGATGAGCCAACATATCCTCTATATATTTTCTGTGGTAATATTATGTTCTCTTTTGTAAGGGCGGCAACAACGCAGTCCTTAACATCTATGGTAGCAAACAGAGGACTTTTAACAAAAAATAAAATCTCACAGTTTGTATTCCCAATTGCAAACAATCTAAGTGCAGTTGTAAACTTTGGATTTTCATCAATAGCACTTCTCGGAGTAATGGGCGTTGTGTCTGTTTCTGCAGGAAAAAGCTTCTTTACACCTAACTTGCTTTTGGTGATATTAATGCTTCCGGCATTATTCTTGTTTAGCTATGGCCTTTCACTTGTATTGTCATCTATGTATGTATTTTTTAGAGATACACAGCATTTTTACAATGTATTCTTGACATTGTGGACATATCTAACCCCAATATTCTGGAAAACAACATTAATGAAACCAAATGCTAATGACTCATTTAAGCTTGAAACAATCAAAAAGATTTTGAATGTTGTAATAAACTGCAACCCGATGTATCATTTTGTTGAGTATTTTAGAGATATAGTTTTTGATTGTGTTTCATATTCATATATTAGCTCTGGTGGGCACGAGGTTGTTGTTGAGGGTGTTAAAACCTTGGAAACATTCCCGACACTTGGCATTCTATACCTAATAGGCTTACTATTCTTTGGTATTGGCACACTTATATTCTCACTCACAAGACGTAGATTTATCTACTATATCAAAGGAGGTATTATGGAAGAAAAGATTACAAACAGCCAGCTACCTCTTGAAAACGAGGAATATATCATTGACGTACAAAACGTATCAATGGATTTCTACACTCGAGATGAGAAGATTGACAATCTAAAGGAATTTATAATCAGACTTATCAAGGGCAAAGCAGAAAAGAAAACCGTGCGTGTTCTTGACAATATATCATTCCAAGTCAAAAAGGGTGAGTCTATCGGTCTTATTGGACACAATGGTGCAGGTAAGAGTACACTATTAAAGCTCGTGGCTGAAATTATGGAGCCTACTGAGGGCAAGGTTAAGGTGAATGGTAAGGTTGCCCCTCTTCTTAACCTGGGAGCAGGCTTTGACTTTGAGTCAACAGGCAAGGAAAACGTATATCTGAACGGTGCAATTCTTGGCTATTCCAAAAAAGAAATGGCGAAGAAATATGAGCAAATAGTTGAATTTGCCGAGCTACATGACTATATGCACATCCCACTAAAGAATTATTCATCCGGTATGGTTGCACGTCTTGGCTTTGCAATTGCTATCGATGTTGAGCCTGATATTTTACTAGTTGACGAGATTTTGTCAGTAGGTGATGAAAACTTCCGTCAAAAATGTGCTAAGAAGGTGAAGGAGCTCCGTGAAAAGGGAGTAACCTTTGTTATTGTCTCACATAGTATGGCTCAAGTAAGATCACTTTGCCAAAAGGCTATTTGGATTGAGAATTCCAAGGTTATGGCTTATGGTGAAGCAAACGAGGTATGCGATCAATACCAAAAATATTGTAACGAAAAGCATTAATCAGTTTTACTGACTAGTGCTTTTAGACTTTAAAACTAAAACAGGAAGGGAGTAGCTAATATGGGACAAATTGAAAAATATCTAGCCCACTTTTTAAGTGCGATTGCTGATTTTATAATTAATTTTGCATCGATAATGGTTGCTCTTGTTTTGGTAATAACCTACAATTCAATCGGTGGCACAGCAGTTGCCATTTCCGTTGCCGTAGCACTTGCATCAGTTTTAATCTACTTCGCCTTTGATTTGTATTCAACAAAGGTTTTTGCAAAGCTACATACACAAATTATCAAAATTTTAATAGCTCAGCTATTAAATTTAACAATCGGAATTGTATTTTTTGCAATTTTTTCAATAATGAAATACTATTTGGTTGCATTAATCAGCGTTGGTGTTTCATCTCTTGCTATAATTGTAAAGAAAATTATTACAACCAAATTTATTCACTACCTACGCATTACAAAAAAGAGAGTTAAAAAGGTAATTATTGTTGGCGGTAGCGGAGCAGGTAAGGAATACGAAAACCAAATCAATCTAAACAAGCATTATGGCTATGTTGTAGTAGGCTATGTTTCAGTAAACAGAGAAATTGAAAATAAGCTAGGCACATATAAGGAGCTTGATTCTATAATCAAGGAGTATAAGCCACACGAGATTGTTCTTGCACTATCCTCAAGCGAGGAGCATAACCTACAAGAAATTCTAGAGGTGTGTGACACAAACGGCACAAGAGCAATGATTATTCCTACTACATATCGTTACTTTAAGGCTAAATGTCAGGTTGATATGATAGGCAATGTGCCTGTTATCAATACAAGAACAATTCCACTTGACAATCCTGCAAATGCGTTTGCAAAAAGGCTTATGGATATTGTTATATCCTCACTTATGATACTTGTGTTATCTCCAATTATGCTTTTTGCAATGATAGGTGTTAAGCTTTCCTCAAAGGGTCCCGCAATCTTTAAGCAAAAAAGAGTAGGAAAAAATAATGAGGAATTTACAATGTATAAGTTCCGTTCAATGCGTGTAAACGAAATGTCTGATACCGCTTGGACAACAAATGAGGACAAAAGAAAAACGAAATTCGGTACGTTTTTAAGGAAAACAGGCATTGATGAGCTACCACAGCTCTTCAACGTACTATTTGGCTCGATGTCAATTGTTGGGCCAAGACCGGAGCTGCCTAAATTCGTTGAGGAATACTCAAAAACCATACCTCTGTACAAGGTTAAGCATCAAGTAAAGCCCGGTATTACAGGACTTGCACAAATCTATGGCTATCGTGGAGATACATCTATTGAGCGTAGAATTGAGCTTGATATTAAGTATATTGAGGAATGGTCTGTATATAACGACATTAAAATTATTCTTACAACACCATTTAAAATGTTTAACAGGAATGAAAAATACGTAAAATGAAGATATTAGTTGTCGCATCAAATATGGTGCATATAAACAATTTTCACCAGCCGTACATTCAGACCTTTAAAGATGACGGAAATGATGTTTATGTAATGGCAAGTGGTGAGGGCGCTGATTTTAATATTCCATTTAAAAAGCGTTCACTTTCCTTAAAAAATCTATTCTTGTCGTTCAAGATTAGAAAAATAATAAAAAAAGAAAAATTTGACATAATATATTTACATACAACGCTAAGCGCCTTTTGGACAAGATGGGCATTAAAGGGACTAAAAAATAGACCTTTAGTTGTAAATACGGTGCACGGATATCTCTTTGGCGAAAGCTCAGGTGCTTTACATAACAAAATTTATCTCGCTTGTGAAAAAATTGTAAGAAAAGTGACAGATAATATAGTTGTGATGAACAGTGAGGACGAAATAATCGCCAAGGAAAACAACCTCTGCTTAGGAAAAATATATAAAATCAATGGTATGGGTGTTGATTTTTCAAAAAAGGCAATTGAAAAAGCAAATCCGTCAGTCCAACCAAGAAATCTTGTATATGTTGGAGAGCTAAACAAAAGAAAAAATCAAATATTTTTAGTTAAAGCTCTTGAAAGACTACCCAATATGTCGCTAACGCTTGTAGGCGACGGTGGTGAAAGAAAAGCAATAGAAAAATGTATAAAAAGGCTCGGTCTTGGCGACAGAGTAACAATAACAGGCTTTACAAAAAACGTCGGGGAGTATCTAAAAAACGCAGATATATATGTTAGCGCCTCGACAATTGAGGGTTTGCCGTTCAATATACTTGAGGCAATCGAGAGTGGGCTTTATATTGTAGCCTCAAATATCAAGGGACAAAGAGACATCTTGCCAAGCGAATGCTTATATACTCTTGATAATGAGGATGAGTTTGTTTCACTGATTAACAATCCATCTATTTGCAAAAATGTAACAAAAGAATATTCTCTTGACAGCGTTATTTCGCAAAATATGGAAATATATTATGAATGTGCCGGTAAAAGTAGCACAATTAAGGTATAATAAGGAGGAATAATATGGCTTGGATATGGCTAGCACTTGCAATAGGACTACTTGTAGTCGAAGCGATGTCAGTACAGCTCGTGTGCGTGTGGTTTTCAATCTCAGCACTTGTAACCTCACTGGTAACACTCGCTTTTGAAAATCTTGGCTTTGGTATCCCGTGGCAGCTTATTTTGTTCGCAGTGCTTTCAGTGGTTCTGTTCGTTTGCACAAGAAAGCTTGTGAAAAGATTTCTTACAAGAAAGTCAAATGCACAAAAGACTAACCTAGAGCTCTATATCGGTAAGGAGGGTGTCGTTACCGAGGATATTGATAATATCAAGGGGCAGGGTGCAGTTAAGGTTGGCGGACTTGTATGGAGTGCACAATCAATCGATGGAAATCCTATAAAAAAGGATGAAATAGTAATTTTTAAAGAGGTCAACGGCAATAAAGCAGTCGTTGAACCAAAGAAAGGAGAATAAAATATGGGCGGATGGGAATGGATTTTTCTTCCAATCGGTATCTTGGTAGTGGCAGGTGTTATTGTTGCCTTAAATATCAAGGTAGTACCACAATCAAAGGCATTTGTAATTGAAAGACTAGGTGCGTATCACGTTACTTGGGACACAGGACTTCACTTTTTAATTCCTATTATTGATAGGATTGCAAAGGAGGTCTCACTAAAGGAGCAGGTGGCAGACTTCCCACCTCAACCGGTTATTACCAAGGATAACGTAACTATGCAAATTGACACAGTTGTGTTCTTCCAAATCACAGACCCTAAGCTATATGCTTACGGTGTTGAGAGCCCAATTGCAGCAATTGAAAACCTAACAGCTACAACCTTGCGTAATATCATTGGTGACCTTGAGCTTGACCACACACTCACATCTCGTGATACAATCAACGCAAAGATTCGTTCAATTCTAGACGAGGCAACAGACCCTTGGGGAATTAAAATCAACCGTGTTGAATTGAAGAACATCAAGCCACCGGCTGAAATCCAAGACGCAATGGAAAAGCAAATGAAGGCTGAAAGACAAAGACGTGAGGCTATCCTTCGTGCAGAGGGCGAAAAGTCAAGTAACATCTTGGTAGCTGAAGGTAAAAAGGAAAGCCAAATTCTTGAGGCTGAGGCTGAAAAGGCAGCAGCAATTTTACGTGCTGAGGCTGAAAAAGAAGCAAGAATCAGACGTGCTGAGGGTGAAGCTGAAGCAATCCTTAAGATTAACCAAGCACAAGCAGAGTCAATCAGACTTATCAACGAGGCATCACCGGAGAGTGCATACTTGACACTCAAAAAGCTTGAGGCTATGGAAAAGGTTTCTGACGGTAAGGCTACAAAGGTAATAATTCCAAGCGACCTTCAAGGCGTAGTTGGACTTGTCAACACAATCGCAGAAAGCACAAAGACAGACAATCTTAACTAATAAAAAAAGTCTAACGCACTCGCGTTAGACTTTTTTATATTTCACCATATAAATACTCACCATCGGTATGAGTTAAATTTACATTTACTAGTTTACCACTAAGTGAATGGTCGCATTTTGCCTTAACCTCAATAAAGTTAGGTGTATGACCTAAGACATATTCACCGTCAAAGGATTCAAATAGAACGGTAACCTCGCTGTTCTTTGATAAAAATTCGTTAAGTAGCTCAGCTTTGATTTCCTTTTGCATAGCCTCAAGCCTATGTAAACGTGCTTTTTTTGTTTCCTCAGGCACTTGGTTAGCCATTGTCGCAGCAGGAGTACCATCCCGCTTAGAGTATGGGAAAATGTGCAGATGCAAAAACCGTTGTTCTTTTAAAAACTCATAGGTTGCCTCGAAATCCTCATCGCTTTCATTTGGAAAACCAACAATAATATCGGCAGATAGCATAAGGTCATTATATGCGGATTTTAGATACGTCAAGCGTTCTTTTGCCTTTTCGGCAGTATATTTCCTTCGCATTTCGTTAAGTGTTTTTGTACAGCCACTCTGCATGGAAATGTGAAAATGTGGCATTACCTTGTTAAGAGCCTTTATCGTATCAACAAACTCCTTGTCAACATTAAACGGGTCAAGTGAGCCAAGACGTATTCTTTCAATGCCATCTATTTTGTTCACCTCATAAAGCAGCTTACCAAGATTGTAGCCATTTTTAAAATCCTTACCATAGGATGCTGTTTCAATACCGGTCAAAACCACCTCACAAGTCCCCTCACTAGCGATGTTTTTCACCTCGCTGATAACATTTTCAGGCGGATTTGAGCGAACACTGCCTCTTGCATAAGGAATAATACAGTAAGCACATTTTGAGTCGCATCCGTCTTCGATTTTAACAAACGCACGTGTGCGAGTGAGTGGAGCACCAACATACATAGTGTCAAATACACCGTTGTATATATCAAAGCCACAAGGCAAGGCATTTTTCTCGTTATATAAATCAAGTGCAATCTTTGCAATTTTTGATTTTTCATTGTTGCCAATAACAATGCTAACACCGTTGATTTTTTCAGCCTGTTCACGACTTATCTGTGAAAAGCATCCGGTAACTATTATAACGGCATTTGGATTTTGCTTTACACATTTTCTTATAAACTGTCTTGACTTACGGTCGCTCTCGGAGGTAACAGAGCAGGTGTTGATTATGTATATATCGCATTTTTCGTGAGCATCACAAATAGCAACGCCATTTTTAGATAGCTCTCTTATTATAAAATCGCTCTCGTATTGATTTACACGACAGCCAAGCGTTAAAACACAAGCTTTAATCATATTTACCTCCTTTGTTTTGCCTCCTTCTAACGAGGCACCTTTATGGCGTGCCTTGGTAGAGGTGTCAGCGTTTGCTGACGGAGGGAGAGATAACACATAGTTAAAATTCCCTCGCTTAACAATATAGATATTCTATCACACTTTCTTCAACATGTAAACAAAAATATTAAAATAACCTTGAAAAGCAAGACATTTACAATTATAATATAAGTAGAAATTTATACGATAGGACAAAAAATGAGAGAATTTATAATAAACTCAAATGACGCAGGACAAAGGCTTGACAAGTTTGTACAAAAAACCGTCAAGGGTATACCAACCTCACTGCTTTACAAATCTATCCGTCTGAAAAAGATTAAGGTTAATCGAAAAAGAGCAGAGCTGAATCAAATTCTAAATGAAGGCGATGTAGTTATTATGTTTCTTTCCGAGGATCTTTTTGGCGATAAAATCACAAAAAACGAGCTTTTGTCAGTAACACCAAAGCTAAATATCGTTTACGAGGATGAAAATATTCTTATTTGCGACAAAGCACCCGGTATGCTTGTACATACAGGTGATGGCGACGGCAAGGTTAGTGGCACAGGCAACATAGAGGACAGAAACACGCTGATATATCATATTCAAGCGTATCTTGCCATCAAGGGCGAGTACGATCCGCAAAAGGAAAACTCATTTGCTCCGGCACTGTGCAACAGAATAGATAGAAACACAGGTGGAATGGTTATTTCTGCTAAAAATGCAACTGCCTTAAGATGTATAAATGAGAGAATAAAAAACAATCAAATTTCAAAGCGTTATCTTTGTGTTGTGAATGACAAAACACCTAAAAAAACAGACACGTTAAGCGACTTTTTGATTAAAGATAGCAAAAACAACAGGGTTAAGGTTCTAAAAAGCAACACAAATGGAGCAAAGGAAATAATAACTAAATATAATTCCATTTTTTATGATCCCAAAAAGAACATTTCCTTGCTTGAAATCGAGCTTGTAACAGGCAGAACACACCAAATAAGAGCCCATATGGCTTCTATTGGAAACTCGCTCCTCGGCGATGGCAAATATGGGACAGAATCACAGCTTGGAGATAGGAAATACAAGCATCAAGCACTCTATTCCTACAAGCTGACGTTTTTAGATGCAAAGGACGAGCTTTCTTACCTTAATGGTAAGACAATTACGGTTCAAAGCGACTCGGTTTATTTTTTAAGAGAGTTCGCAAAAAATGCGTATAATAAGTTATTTTGAAAGTAATTCTTGAAAAAATATAAAAAAGTGTTGACAATTTGCTTAAATTGTTATACAATTAACATATAAAAATAATTTGGTTCTTTGTAAGGAGGATTCCTAATGAGTAAAATCAACGAAAGAAGAGAAAGAACAGCAAAGTCTGATATTGACAACAAGGCAGTATTGGCAGAGGCTTCAGCTACAAAGACAGAATTTCCATATAAGAAAATTCTAATTGCGGTTCTAGCTGTAGTTGCAGTTATTGCATGCGCTCTTCTCATTGTAAACGCAGTAGTAGACAGCTATGCTGCAAAATTCAACACAGGTACATCAATCCAAAATGCTACAGTTGATACAACAAAAATCGGCGAAGATGAATTGCTTTATAAGAGCACAGAGGCTGAGCTTACAAAGTATGGCTTCCTAGTTAAAGCAGTTAACAAGACTTATGAAAACTATACTAAGCAAAACGCAAGCATCAAATCTGATGCAAATGTACTCAACTTCGTTGTTACAGTAAATGACAATGATGTTTATGCTGATATCAATCCTGACAACAAGGTTGCAGCAGCAGTTCTTGTATCAATTAATAATGGCAAGATTACAATAGTAAGATTAAATACAGGTTCATTTGTTGCTATCCCTGGCTTGAGCGTTGGTCCTCTTTATGATGCATATCGCTTCGGTGGTGCAGCTCTTCTTGCTAAGGCAGTTCAAGAGAACTATGGTATTGCAATCAATGGTTATGTTGACCTTACACTAGACGCATTTATGAAGGCAGCTCTTGAGGTTTGCGGCGAAAGCGGTATCCCAATGGCAGGTGTAAAGGAAGGCGAGGTTAACTACTATACAGATGCTGACACACTCTTTAACTTCATAAAGACAAGTGCAGACAAGGATGCAAAGGTTCAAGAGGTTGTTAAGGCTGTTGCTTCAGGACTAGCAAGCAAAAAGGTATTCGAGCTAAGAGGAGTTGTTAAGGCTATCTCTTCAATCGAAAACGGTATGGTTGCCAGCGTTTCAAGAGATAACTTCGGCGATCTTATCAGCATGGGCACAGGTATGCTAAGCGGTGATTCATTCAAGGCAGAAAACAGTGTAATTACATTCGGCTTTGATGGTTCAAGTGCAGTTGACTATTATGGTGCATCAAAGGGCGAGTACTTCTTCTGCTCAACACTTGACAACTATGGTACAAGTGTAAAGGCTCTTCAAGATACACTTTACGGTACAGGTAAATAATTAAACAATAAAAACCGACCAAACGGTCGGTTTTTTGTTAAAGGAGATGTCACCCTATCAAAAAAAGAAAGTGACAATATAATATGAGCATAAAACAAGATATACTAAATTTATTAAACAAAAATGTAGGCAAAATAATATCCGGAGAAGAACTTGCAAAATGTCTTGGAGTTACAAGAAATACTGTTTGGAAAGCGATAAACACGTTGAAATGCGATGGATATGATATTTCCTCACATAAAAATACGGGCTATATATTAAATGAAAAGGTAGATATTTTTAACGAGGACTCAATAAATAGCTATCTTAAAGAACCTCATAAGATTATAATTTACGATACAGCCACCTCGTCGAACACTCTTGCGAAGCAAATGTGCCAAAACGGAGAAAACGAGGGCACAGTCATTATTGTAAGGTCGCAAACAAACGGCAAGGGGAGAATGGGAAGAGCTTTTATTTCAAGTAGCGAAAACGGGCTCTATTTATCTATTGTATTAAGACCAAACATTCGGGCAAGTGATTCTCTTGGCATTACGGTTTTAGGTGCAGTCGCATTGGCAGAAGCGATATATAACACAAGCAATGTTCCGGCTACCATAAAATGGGTGAATGACATATATATAAATGATAAAAAATGTGCCGGTATATTAACCGAGGCACAGCTGAATATTGAAAATGGTATGCTTGATTATGCTGTTATAGGTATGGGCATAAATATTGCACCTCCAAAGGATGGGTTTGACAAGGAAATTGAAGATATAGCAACCTCTATTTTTGAAAAAACTGCACCCTGTGGCTACAAATCACGATTTTGTGCTGAAATAATCGATAGATTTTTCTATTACTATAATCAAATAGAAAACAAAGAATTATATATGCAAAAATATATAGAAAAATCGAATATAATAGGCAGTGAGGTCGATATGTACGTTGGTGATAAAATCACAAGAGGCATCGCAGTAGCAATAGACAAAAATGCCAACCTTATTGTCGAAACAGAAAACGGGAAAGTCGCATTTTCCTCGGGCGAGGCAAGGGTGCGTAAAAAGGGCAAATCTCTATGAGAAGCACTCGTATAAGAAGCTTAACAGAGATAGCCTTGCTTGTATCAATTTTGTGTGTCGGCTCACAGCTGTCTATACCAACAATATTTTCAGTGCCTATTACAATTCAAGTCTTGCTTGTCGGTATAATTGGCTATTTTCTGCCACTTAAAAGAGCACTTATAGCTATAATCACGTATATAATAATTGGCGGTATTGGAGCTCCTGTTTTTGCTAATTTCGGTGGTGGCTTTGGCGTACTTTTAGGATATACAGGTGGCTTTATTTTCGGCTTTATTCCTTTAGTTGTCTTCTGTTCGCTGAGCAAGGGTAAAATCAAAATTCTTTTTGGCATTTTAGGCGTAATTATATGCCATTTGATTGGAATAATTCAGTATAGCATAGTCGCAAAGATACCATTTTTGACCTCGCTTGTAACAATGTCGCTACCATACATTTTAAAGGATATTGCACTCACAATTTTGGCGTATTTGTTCGCTAAAATATTACAGAACAAACTAAAAAGACAGAGCTGAAAGCCCTGTCTTTTAATTTTCATTTAGGCTATTCCAATTTATACCTTCAATCCCGTTCTTGCAAAGAAACTCATTAGCTCGTGAAAAAGGACGTGAGCCGAAAAAGCCATTATAAGCTGAAAGTGGTGATGGGTGTGCTGATTCTATCACTAAATGGTGAGAATTTGTTATATATTTTTTCTTTGAACGTGCATTGCCACCCCACAAAATAAACACAATTGGCTCCTCTCGTCTGTTCAGCCTTTTGATTATCTCGTCGGTAAAAACAGACCATCCAATGCTTTGGTGACTGTTTGCTTGTCCCTCTCTTACGGTCAATGTTGCATTTAGCAGTAAAACGCCTTGTGTTGCCCAAGAGGTTAGCTCACCGTGGCTCGGCATTTCCATACCGATATCCGTCTTTAATTCCTTGTATATGTTTACAAGAGAAGGAGGAATTTTTATTCCTTTTTTAACTGAAAATGAAAGACCGTGTGCTTGTCCTATCTCGTGATAAGGGTCTTGACCTAAAATCACAACCTTTGTTCCACTATAAGAGGTGTATTTAAGTGCATTAAAAATGTCGTACATAGATGGGAAAATTGTGCGTGAGGAATATTCACTTTTCAAAAAGCTGCGTATCTTTAAATAGTATTCCTTTTTAAATTCATCCTCAAGAATTTCATCCCAATCGTTTCCAATATGAACCATAATATCCCTCCTTGTGAATATAATACCATTTTTGTAAATACTTGTCAATAAAATTGACAAAGACTCTTGAAATATATATTCTTATATGGTATACTTTGCTTGTGAGTAAAGCTCACATAAGTATCTACTCAAGAGAGGAATTTAAAATGATTAGAGTAACGGTTTGGAATGAATATTTCCACGAGCTAAAGGAAGAAAGCGTATCTAAGGTTTATCCAAAGGGTATTCATAGTGCAATAGCTGAATTCCTTGGAACAAATGAAGATATAGAGGTTACAACAGCAACACTACATAACGAAAACGGAGAGCTTAACGCTGATGCAGGTATTACTGACGAGCTTCTTGCTAACACAGATGTTATGCTATGGTGGGGACACGTAAGACACGGAGAGGTTCCTGACGAAATCGCTTTGAAGGTAAAAAATGCAGTTCTTGAGGGAATGGGCATTATTTTCTTACATTCAGCACATCACTCAAAGCCATTCAAGCTACTTATGGGTACAACCTGTAACCTAGGTTGGCGTGAAAGCAACGATAAAGAAAGACTATGGATTATCGACCATAATCATCCGATTATGGCAGGTGTTGAGGGTAGATTCTTTGAGCTTGAGGCAGAGGAAACATATTCCGAGCCATTTGGTATTCCTGATCCGGACAAGCTACTTCTTGTAGGCTGGTACAATGGTGGTGAGGTATTCCGTTCAGGTTGTATCTGGCACAGAGAAAACGGTAAGGTATTTTATTTCCAACCGGGACACGAGACATTCCCAACCTTCTATAATCCAACAGTACAAAAGATTATCACAAACGCAGTAAAATGGGCTGCTCCTGTTTGCCCACGCATTCCACTTGAATGTCCTTGGGTTGCAAGATTAGAGGAAAAATAATGGTTAAAATAGGTATAGTTGGCGCAGGTAAAATATGTCAAGGACCACATATGGGCGCCTATGATAAAATCGAAAATACAGAAATTGTAGCAATTTGCGATATTGATGAAAAAAAGCTTGAGGCTGTTAGTAAAAGATATCCAAAAGCAAGGCTTTACAAGGACTATAAGGAAATGATAGATACTGAGGAGCTTGATGCAGTTGATATTTGCACTCCAAATAACTATCACTCAATAGTTGCGATTTACGCACTTAATAAAGGCATAAATGTTATTTGTGAAAAGCCTGATGCCATAAACGTAGAGGAAGCTGAAAAAATGAAAGCAGCTGCCGAGAAAAGTGGCAAAACCTTGATGGTTATAAGAAACAATCGTTATCGTCCAAGCACCAAGTTTTTAAAGCAGTATATAGCTGAAGACAAAATGGGTGAAATCTATGCAGGTCGCTGTGGCTGGATTAGACGCCGTGGTATTCCGGGCTGGGGCGGTTGGTTTACCGATAAAGCACAATCGGGCGGAGGTCCACTTATCGACCTTGGTGTGCATATAATCGACTTAGCTATGTATCTAATGGGCAATCCAAAGCCGGTTACCGTTAGTGGCTCAACATATTCAAAATTCCCTCACACCTCATACTCAAAAACAGATGTTGAGGATCTTGCAATGGGCTTTATTCGTTTTGAAAATGGTGCTTGCTTACAAATTGAATTTTCTTGGGCATCAAACATAGAGTACGACCAAATGTTTGTCGAGCTACGTGGCGAAAAATCCGGCTCACGTATGTCGGGAATTGATAAAAAATTCGATATTTTCACCGAGGAGTGTGGCACAAACGTAACAATTAAGCCTGCAGTCGACGACTATAATTGCCCACCACACCACGAGATGAACATCCGTCATTTCATTGATGTAATTGAGGGCAAGGCTGAGCCGGACTTCACACCACAGCAAGGTGTAAATATGGTAAAAATCCTTGAGGCACTTTATAAGTCGGCAGAGTGCGGACACGAAATAGCACTAGATTAATTGAGTACTGCAACGATAAAAATTAAAATTGAAAAAGGGGCACATTTTTACTTGTGCTCCCTTTTTTGTTACAACAAAAATTAAAAACAGGCATTGATTTTAGCCGTTGCTTTTATTTAATATTGATTTTTATAAAATATAGTGTTAAAATAATATAGTAACGACCACGCATAAAGGAGAACACTATGGGAGTAGTAATAGGAATTGATATAGGCGGTAGCACCACAAAAATTGTGGGATTTGATAATAACCAAAGGTTAATGGAGCCTATGTTTGTAACTGCAGATGATCCGATTACATCAGTTTACGGTGCTTTTGGAAAGTTTACTGATACAAACGGTCTTGGACTTAATGACATTGATAAGGTTATGATAACAGGTGTTGGCTCATCTTACATTACAAAGCCGATTTATGGATTGAACTGTATTCACACTCCTGAATTCAACAGCATCGGCTTGGGTGGACTATATCTTTCCTCGCTTGATGATGCTATCATAGTTAGCCTTGGCACAGGTACAGCTCTTGTTCACGCACAAAGAGGAAAAGCTCCGGTTTATCTCGGTGGTACAGGCGTTGGTGGTGGCACTCTTGTTGGACTTTCATCTAAATTTTTAGGCCTTACAAAAATAGAAAGCATAGACGAGCTTGCCAAGACCGGCAACATTGAAAATATCGACCTTAGAATCAGTGATATTTCCAAGAAGGATATGGGACTCAGCTCTCATATGACCGCTGCTAACTTTGGCAAAATCAGTGATACAGCAACCAATGGAGACCTAGCCCTTGGACTTATCAATATGGTTTTTGAAACAATCGGTATGATTGCATATTTTGCATCAAAGCAATATGGCTTACACGATATAGTTTTAACAGGCAACCTAACACAAATTTCTCAAGCTAAGGATATTTTTGAAAATTTAAACAAAATGTTTAATATGAACTTCATCATTCCAAAAAAAGCACAATATAGTACAGTAATAGGCGCAGCCCTGTCGTCGTTTGAAAAATAATATGCAGAGAATAAAAGAGCTTGAAAGAATAAAAGAGGAAAACCTTGGGGCATTTAAGGTTATAGCAAGCTATTTAAATGAGTTTCCTTGTCTTGTAACAAAGGAAATAATGGACGAAATCATAAGCGATACAGAGCTTGATTGCGAGAGCTATTTTGCTTTGTTTCTGTCCCTCGCTCTTAGCGAAAATGACGAGAGTGGCGATGCTTTAAATAAGCTTTACCTAAAAAAGTCGGTAAAAAGGCTTGACACCAAGCAATACAAGGAAAATCCATATTATAAAAATATAAAAATCCCACAAAAAAGGGTAGGCGGGTGGGAGCTTGGTTACCAATCATATAAACCATATGAGGGCTTTATCTACGACGACATTGAGGTAGAAAAGAGCTATCGAGAAATTCCCAAGATAGGCTTTTTTACTGAAGAATTTTCATTCCCAACCGTTTATGAGGACGGCGTTGAGTGGATGGCTATTAAGCCAAATGAAATTGAAACAATGAAGCCACATATTGAAAAAATGTCGGGGAACGTGGTTGTTTTTGGACTCGGACTTGGATATTTTGCGTATATGATCAGCCAAAAAGAGAGCGTAAAATCCATAACAATTGTTGAGCGAGACTCAAGTGTTATCAAATTGTTTGAGGAAAACATCTTGCCACAGTTTGAAAATAAGCACAAAATTAAGATAGTAAAGAGCGACGCATTTGATTTTGCTGAAAATGAGTTACCGAAAATCAACTGCAATCACGCATTTGTTGATCTATGGCACGATGTTTCCGATGGAGTTGAGCTTTATATTAAAATGAAAAAGCTAGAGGCAAAAAACTCAAAAACCCAGTTTTCATATTGGATAGAAAAATCAATTCTTTCTAGCATCCGTTGGCAAATATTTGATAGCCTACAAACACAAATAAAAAACGGCAAGTTCAGTGAGCCATATGAAAACATACTAAAGTACATCAGCGACGATTACTTGAAAAATTTTGTCAAATTTATATAAAATTAGCCACCTTAGAAAGGTGGCTTTTTATGTATCGACGAGAAAAAATTCGGCTTTCTAACCGATGGATTTAAACCCGAGCGTCCTAAATCACGGCATAGCCGTGCATGGAATCCGCAACTTGTTGCGGTATGGAATTGATTGCAAAGCAATCGTGTGGAATCAAGCCGCAGAAAAATGCACCTTTGGTGATGCCATACGCCTACGGCGATACCATACACGCTAACGCGTGATTCCATACCAAGCCTGTGGCTTGAATAAAAAACGACAAATTTCTGTCGAAATTTGTCGTTTTTTGGCCTGCCCGATAGGAGTTGAACCTATGACCTCAAGAGTCGGAGTCTTGCGCACTATCCGGCTGTGCCACGGGCAGTTATAATAAAATTATAGCATAACTAAATATTTTTGTAAATATTTATAATAAAATATTTGAATTTTAGATTATACTGTGCTACAATAGAGATAAAGTATCTTATATAAGGAGCAAAACATTATGCTTACAGACATTGAAATTGCACAAGGTGCAAAATTAAGTCACATTTCTGATATTGCAGAAAAAATCGGACTACTCCCGGAAGAGTATGAGCCTTACGGACATTATAAGGCTAAAATCACGGACAAGTTCCTTGATAGAATGTCAACAAAAAAGGATGGCAAGCTAATTTTGGTTACAGCCATCAACCCAACTCCGGCAGGTGAGGGTAAAACCACAACAACCGTTGGACTTGGCATGGCGATGAGCAAAATTGGTAAAAATACAATTATTGCACTTCGTGAGCCATCTCTTGGTCCTGTATTCGGCGTTAAGGGTGGTGCTGCAGGTGGTGGCTACGCTCAGGTTCTTCCTATGGAGGACATCAACCTACATTTCACAGGCGATTTCCACGCAATCACAACTGCAAACAACCTTTTGTCAGCTATAATTGACAACCATATTCAACAAGGCAATCAGCTCGGCATTGATCAACGCAGAATCTTATTCTCACGTGTTCTCGATATGAATGACAGAGCACTTCGTTCAGTTGTAGTTGGTCTTGGCGGAAAGATGGATGGTATTCCAAGAGAAGACCACTTTATGATTACAGTAGCTAGTGAAATTATGGCTATTCTTTGCCTAAGCGAGTCAATTTCCGACCTAAAGGAAAGACTTGGTAAAATTTTGGTTGCATATAAATATGACGGCACTCCTGTATATTGTAAGGACCTCGGTGTTAATGGTGCTATGGCTGCGGTTCTAAAGGACGCACTTAAGCCAAACCTTGTTCAAACACTTGAGAACACACCTGCAATTATCCACGGTGGACCATTTGCAAATATTGCACACGGCTGTAACTCAGTAAGAGCAACTAAGCTTGCACTTAAGCTTGCTGATTATACAATTACAGAGGCGGGCTTTGGTGCTGACCTCGGTGCTGAAAAATTCTTTGATATTAAGTGTCGCTTTGCAGACCTAAAGCCAAAGTGTGTAGTTTTAGTTGCTACTGTTCGTGCTTTAAAATACAATGGTGGTGTTGCTAAGGCTGACCTTGTAAATGAAAATGTTGAGGCGTTGAAGGCAGGAGCTGTAAACCTAGAGGCTCATATTGACAACCTACAAAAGTACGGTGTACCTGTTGTAGTTGCTATCAACCGCTTTGGCACAGATACAGATGCTGAGCTTAAGGCTGTTGAGGATATTTGTATCGCTAAGGGAGCAGATTTTGCTCTTTCCGAGGTGTTTGCAAAGGGCTCAGAGGGTGGTATTGACCTAGCTAATAAGGTAGTTGCTGCTTGTGAAAAGGAAAGCAACTTCCACGTTCTATATCCTGATGAAATGTCAATTATGGATAAGATAAGAACGGTAGCTAAGGAAATCTACGGTGCTAAGGACGTTAAGTTTGACGCTAAGGCAGAGAAGGCTATCAAGGAGTTTGAGGCTCTTGATCCTGCTTATGCTCGTTTCCCTGTATGTATGGCAAAAACACAATATTCATTGTCTGATGATCCAACAAAGCTCGGCAGACCTACCGATTTTACATTGACAGTACGTGAGGTTAAGCTTTCCGCAGGTGCCGGCTTTATCGTAGCTCTAACAGGTGCGATTATGACAATGCCGGGACTACCAAAGGCACCGGCTGCATTAAATATTGATGTTGACGATAACGGAAAAATCACAGGACTTTTCTAATATGAAGAAAGCTTTTTTGACTACCTCACCGGAGGAAACAGAAGAAATCGCACGTGATTTTGCCAAAATGCTTGACCTGAACAAGCCACAGTTTATAGCTATGTATGGTGATCTTGGTGTTGGCAAAACTGCGTTCGTGCGTGGACTTGCATCTTATATTTGCCCAAATGCAAGAGTTAAAAGTCCAACCTATACCGTGGTTAACGAATATCACGGTGGCACACTTCCTCTATACCATTTTGATGTATACAGAATAGAGGATGAGGACGATTTGTATTCTGTCGGCTTCTATGAGTATTTGCAAAAGGGCATTTGCGTAACAGAATGGAGCGAGAATATCGCCGACTCTATTCCTAAGGACGCATATCGCGTTAAGATAGAACGTGGCACAAATCCAGAAAATGAGAGAATAATTACAATCGAGGCTTCAAAAGATGAAAATACTCGCACTTGAT
Source organism: Clostridia bacterium (assembly GCA_017624905.1). Lineage (GTDB taxonomy): Bacteria > Bacillota > Clostridia > Oscillospirales > CAG-272 > RGIG2000. The sequence goes on from JAGAMD010000006.1 coordinate 37,703, forward strand.
TCCACAGCAAAGACCTCAAGCGTCGCTATTCTTGAAAATGACAGCTTGCTTGGTCTTTACTCAGTGAATATTCAAAACACACATAGTGAAACTCTTTTACCTATGGTAAAATCAATTTTGGAGTCCTTGAGACTAACAAATGACGATATAGATGCTTATGCTGTATCAGAGGGACCGGGCTCATTTACGGGTGTTCGTATTGGCGTTGCTACTATAAAGGGATTGGCATTTTCAAGGAATAAGCCCTGTGTAGGGGTAAGCACAATAGAGGCACTAAAGGAGAACTTGGAAGGCTTTGAGGGCGTTATTTGTCCTATAATGAACGCACGTCGTGGACAAGTATATACGGGAGCGTTTTTGAACGGTACTCGCTTTATAGATGACTGTTGTATGATGCTTGACGACCTTATCCCTATGCTTGAAGAAAAAGGCGAGGACATCTATTTTGTTGGCGATGGCTATGAGCTGATTTTAGATAAACGAATAGCCAAACTTAGACACACCCCCGAGCATTTAAGATATCAAAATGCGTATTCAGTGGGTAAAATTGCTTATAAAAAGCTAATAAACTCGGAGTATGTTTCTGACACCGACCTTCGAGTAGAATATCTACGCAAGGCACAAGCTGAGCGAGAAAGAGAAGAAAGACTTGGAGGAAAAAATTAATGTCAAGAAAAATTGCAATTGCGTGTGATCACGCAGCTCTTGAATTAAAGGGCGAGATTATGAAATATTTAGAGGCTAATGGTGTTGAATATGTAGACTACGGCACATATACACCGGATAGCTGTAATTATCCTGATTATGCCGAGAAGGTATGCAAGGCGGTATATGAGGGAAATGAGGATATGGGTATCTTGGTTTGCGGTACAGGCATAGGCATGAGTATTGCAGCAAACAAGTGCAAGGGTATCCGTGCAGCACTTTGCTCAGATACATTCTCAGCTAAATATACAAGATTACACAATGATGCAAATGTGCTCTGTATGGGAGCAAGAGTGCTAGGCGCCGGTTTAGCTCTTGAAATCGTTGATATGTTTATTAACACAGAGTTTGAGGGTGGTAGACATCAGCTAAGAGTTGATATGATTACAGCCCTTGAAGATAAATTAGCAAAATAAGGAGAAAACTATGAAAAAGGTTTATTTTATAACAGGTAGCCAAGACCTATATGGTGAAGAGGTGCTTTTGCAGGTTGCCGAGGATTCTAAGGTAATCGCAAAATATCTAAATGATAAAATTGACGGAGTTGAAATTGAATATGCTTCAACTGTGAGAGATGAAGCTAGCTGTGTTGAGGCTTGTAAAAAGGCATCAAATGACGATGATTGTATCGCAGTTATCACTTGGATGCACACCTTTAGCCCTGCAAAAATGTGGATTAAGGGACTTCAATTTTTAACTAAGCCACTCCTACATTTCCATACACAGGCTAACGAAAAATTGCCATATGACGAGATTGATATGGACTTTATGAACCTCAACCAAACAGCACACGGTGGTCGTGAATACGGATTTATGTGTACACGCCTAGGCGTTAAGCGTGAGGTTGTTGTTGGCTACTATCAACACGAGGATGTAATCGAAAAGATTAAAAAGTTCCTTGATGTAGCAAGAGCAGTTGATTTTTCAAAGAATTTAAATGTTGCTATGTTTGGTAGCAATATGAGAGAGGTTTCTGTAACAGATGGCGACAGAGTAGAGAGCCAAATCAAATACGGTTGGAACGTAAACTATTACGGCATTGGCGACCTAGTAGCCCTTGTAAACGAAGTTACAGAGGCTGAGGTTGATGCAAAAATGGCTGAATATAACGAGCTATATGTAATGAACACAGACAACCTAGATGCTGTTAAAGAACAAGCTAAGTATGAAATTGCACTTGATAAATTCCTAACAAATGGCAACTTCGGTGCATTTACAGATACATTCCAAGACCTACACGGTATGCGTCAGCTCCCAGGTCTTGCAACACAAAGAATGATGGCTAAGGGTATTGGCTTTGGTGCTGAGGGTGACTATAAGACATCAGCTCTTAATGCTATTTTCTGCGAAATGGCAAAGGGAAGAAAAGGCTCAACAGGCTTTATGGAGGACTATACATACGACTTTACAAAGGGCGAGGAGGTAGTTCTTGGCTCACATATGCTAGAGGTTTCTCCTGATTTTGCTTCAACTAAGCCAAAGATTGAGGTTCACCACCTAGGTATCGGTGGAAAAGAGCCACCGGCAAGACTTGTATTTGATGGTGTAGAGGGCGACGGTGTTGCTGTATGTATGATTGATATGGGCGACCGCTTCCGTCTTATCTGTGCAGCTATTGAGCTTGTAAAGCAACCAAAGGAAATGCCAAAGCTTCCGGTTGCAAGAATTATGTGGAAGCTAAAGCCGGACCACGCAACCGGTGCTGCCGCTTGGATTTATGCAGGTGGTGCTCACCACACAGTAGTTTCAACAGCTCTTACAGTTGAGGATATAAGACTCTTTGCTAAGCTAACAGATACTGAGCTTGTAGTTATCGATGAAAACACAGACCTTAACGCACTCCAAAAAGAACTTGAAATCAACGATTTAATCGCAAAGCTAAAATAATTTCGACTTAAAAAGAGCCACAAATGTGGCTCTTTTTCGTTGAAAAAGGTAAGAATGATATTTTTCTCTGTGGAAAAGAATATTGCCACATTGTAGGGGATGGCGCCTCGACATTCCGCACCAATTAATACGCACAAACTAAATACACGTCATCCTGAGCGAGTGAAACGAGTCGAATGGATCTCATTATGCTAAAATTCACAAAAAATTAACATTTATATTATATTTGTGCATTTTGCTAACAAAATGAATGCTTTTAAAATATTATCTCTCGCCCTGTGTCTGCTTTTTTGATATTTTCATTGTTGAAATTGGCTTAAGCTTTGTGATTTTTGTGCATTTTCTACAAAAACAATACATTTTTTTTTTTTTTTTGTTCAACTTGACAGTTTTCCACATATGTGTTAATATAATAAAAAATATTTTCCATAAGGAGATAATTATGAAAAAGAAAATTTTACTCGGCATTTTAATAGCAGTAGCAGTAATGTGCCTCTTTGCTATTTCAATTAGCGCTGCGGAAGCTACAATTGGTGGATTTAAATATACCACCAAAAGCGACGGCACAGCTACACTTAGCTCAAATGAGAGTTTTACTGGTACAACAGCTGTAATTCCAGAAACTGTTGAAATTGATGGCACTGAATATACAGTTAATCAGATTGGAAATTCAATTTTTCAAAACAATACAACAATAGAAACAATTAGTTTTCCATCTACAATTACAACTGTTGGTTCACGCGTTATTACAAAATGTACTGCTTTGAAAGCTGTTTATATTGACCTTGACAAGCTTGTATCAGTTGGCGAATGTGCATTGACATATAATAGTGCATCACAAGATACTGATATGGATGAAACAACTGCTAATAGAGAAATATATTTCTATGCAACATCTGAATATGGTAAGGATAATCCTGTGAAAACAGAAGAGGTAGATTTTAAAAATTTGACATCTATGGGATATTCTGCATTCCAAGGTCTTAATGTAAAAAAGGTTACCTTATATTTTACTAACAGACAAATTTTTAGATACGCAAATATTGAGGAGCTTGTGATAAAAGGAAACATAGAAACAATAGAGCAATATGCGTTTGATTGTTGCTTTAATCTAAGCAAAGTAACCGTTGAATCAACTACTTTGAAAACTGTTGGTTCTAGTGCGTTTTCAAGTTGTAGAGCGATGACTAACATTAAAATTGATTTGTCTGGTGTAACTAATATAAGTGGCTCTGCTTTTAGATTTTCCGGGGATCGCGGAACAGCAAATAATACAGCAATGTGGAATGATTTGGATGGTCAAAATATAGTTGATTTATCCTCACTAAAAACTATTGGTTCACAAGCGTTTGCAGGTAGTAACCTAGGTAACGCAAGAGTTGTTTGGCCGACAAATCTAGAGGCTACAAATCTAGGTAGCACTGGCGATTCAAGTACATTCAGAAATGCAAATATAACAAGTGTATATATAGATACCGCTGAAGGATATGAACTCCAAATTGATAGCTGGTGCTTTAGAAACAACCCAATTGAAACAGTTATTTTTGGCCCTGGAGTTACCACGCTTAGTAACTGCTTTGAAGGAGTAAAAACAATTAAAACAGTTGTATTTTTGGCTGATAATGTAGATTGTACATCTTCTAACTTGTTCAAGGACTGCAGTGGAATAACATTTTACCACAAGGGCTTGACAACAAATACAACATTTTCACAAGCAACTCAAATTAATATTTCTGAAGGTAGCTATACTGCTTATGGAGCATGTGGAGTAAAAGTAGACTTAACACCTGTTGAAGGCGAAAAGGTTACTCTTAACTATGTTGACCACGACCATAAGGGTGTAGCTGACCAAACAGTATGTCCTGCAGGCTCACTTATGATTTACACCTGCACAGGCTGTAAGGATGTTTACACAGAGGAGCTAGAGGGCTACATCGGTGACACACATGTATTTGACCGTGCAAATGGCGCAACAGTAGCAGATGTAGTATTTGCAAACAACAACTACTTTGGAGTAGGTGTGATAGTTGTTGAATGCGCTAACTGCACAGCTCAAGCAAACGATAGTGAAACAGTCGAGCCATTCTTTGGAGAAGGTGGTTACTCAATTCCGGAAAACGGCACAACTGATTGCGTTTCACATACAATTAAGGTAAATAAATCTGCAATTATAAAGTATCAAGAGCTAACAGGCAAGACTGTAAACTATGGTACAGTAGCAGCAGTAGGCTCATCAATTGGCACTCCACTTTACTTTGAGGAAGGCGAGAGCGAGATGTCAATTAAAGCTCAAGCACTGGTTTCTGATATGACAAACACAAATTACACAAAGCTTGTAATTAAGATAACAGGCATTCCATCAGCCGACACAGCACTCAACTGTAACGCATATGCAGTAATCGGTACAAGCATCACATATCTCTGTGGCGAAGAAGCACTAGCTGAAGCTAAAGAGGTAAAGCTAAATATGACAACACAAGCATAAATATATAACACCACAAGGTCTTTGCCTTGTGGTGTTTTTTATGTCAATATAAAGTCATGGCTCCATCTGACGAGGCACCTTTATGGCGTGCCTTGGTAGAGCTGCCACCAAAGGTGACTGCGGGAGAGATAAAATAGCTAAAAATAAACCTAAAATAAAACCTATAAAAGTATCATTGTATATGTCAATATATACAAAAATGAAGGAATTATTTTGTAAAAAAGCTACAAAAGAAAAATATTCGCTTATGCATTTAAATTGCATAAATATTCATTGATATTCACAAAATATTCATTTGATGTGCTTGAAACAAAGCAAAAATTTCCTTATTTATTAAAAAAGATGAAAAAATATTAAAAAAGGTCTTGACAAAACAGAAAATAGGTTATATAATACAATTCGTAAAAATGAATAAACTTTCATCTAAGGAGAAGAAAAATGGATAAGAAAAATATTAAAAAGGTAGTTCTTGCATATTCCGGAGGACTTGATACATCAATCATCATTCCATGGCTTAAGGAAAACTACAACAACTGTGAGGTTATCGCGGTATCCGGTAACGTAGGACAAGCAGACGAGCTTGAGGGACTTGAAGAAAAGGCAATCAAGACAGGCGCATCAAAGTGCTACATTGAGGATTTAACAGAGGAGTTTGTTGACGACTATGTAATCCCGACGGTTAAGGCTGGCGCACTATACGAGGAATATATGCTCGGCACATCATTTGCACGTCCTGTTATTGCAAAGAGAATTGCAGAAATCGCTATTGCTGAGGGAGCAGATGCTATCTGCCACGGCTGTACAGGTAAGGGTAATGACCAAGTTCGTTTTGAGCTTACAATTAAGGCTTTCGCACCTGATATGCCAATTATCGCTCCTTGGAGAGAGTGGACAATTAAGTCTCGTGAGGAGGAAATCGAGTACGCTGAGGCTCACAATGTTCCTCTAAAAATTAATCGTGAAACAAACTACTCAAAGGACAAAAACCTATGGCACCTAAGCCACGAGGGACTTGACCTTGAGGATGCAGGTAATGAGCCACTTTACGATAAGGAAGGCTTCCTTGAAATGGGAGTTTCTCCAATCAAGGCTCCGGATGTACCAACATATGTTGAGCTCGATTTTGTAAAGGGCGTTCCTGTTGCAATCAATGGCGAAAAGATGAGCGCTAAGGAAATTATTCTAAAGCTTAATAAGCTCGGTGGCGACAATGGTATCGGTCTGCTTGATATTGTTGAAAACCGTCTTGTTGGTATGAAATGTCGTGGCGTATACGAGACTCCCGGTGGAGCTATCTTGTATGCAGCTCACAGCTATCTTGAAACAATTTGTCTTGACAAAATGACAATGCACGAAAAACAAAAGCTTTCAATCACATTTGCTGAGCTTGTATATAATGGTCAATGGTTCACACCACTACGTGAGGCACTTAGTGCATTCGTTGACAAAACACAAGAAAACGTTACAGGTAAGGTAAGACTAAAGCTCTACAAGGGCAACATTATCAAGGCTGGCGTATGGAGTGATTATTCACTTTACTCAGAGGAAATCGCTACATTTGGCGAGGATAACGTTTACAACCAAGCTGACAGTGCCGGATTTATCAACCTATTTGGTCTTCCAATCAAGGTTCAAGCACAAGTAAACGCAAAGAATAATAAAAAATAATATAAGCACTTGCGGTGGGCATTTTTGCCCATCGCATAACGTGTTTTTTAATACGCGTGTGTATACGCGTACGAAAGGACTAAATTATGGATAAAATGTGGGCAGGAAGATTTGATAAAGCACTTGATAAACAAGCTGACGACTTTAATTCTTCCATTCATTTCGATAAAAAAATGTACAAGGAGGACATAAAGGGCTCTATTGAACACGCACTTATGCTTTCCTCGGTTGGCATTATCACAAAAGAAGAATACGAGAAGATTGCAGATGGCTTAAACTCAATTCTTGAGGACTTAAACAGTGGTAAGCTCACATTTGACGAAAACGCAGAGGACATTCATATGTTCAACGAGGCAGAGCTTACAAAGAGAATTGGTGATACAGGTAAAAAGCTTCACACCGCAAGGAGCAGAAACGACCAGGTTGCTCTTGATTTGCGTCTTTATATGCGTAACCAAGCAAACGATGTTGTAGCACTGCTAAGGGAGCTAATCGGTGCACTAAAGGAGCAAGCTGAGAACAATCAAGATGCAATTATGCCCGGCTATACTCACTTACAAAGAGCACAGCCAATTACATTTGCACACCACCTTCTTGCTTACTGTATGATGCTAATGCGTGATGTAACAAGAATTGAGGATGCTGTTAAGAGAATGAACTATTCACCTCTTGGCTCTTGTGCTTTAGCCGGTACAACATATCCAACAGACCGTGATATGGTTGCCAAAAGCCTTGGCTTTGATGGTATATGCCTTAACTCAATTGATGGTGTTTCCGACCGTGATTATTGCATCGAGCTTGAAAGTGCTTTTGCAACTATAATGATGCACTTATCTCGTCTAAGCGAGGAAATCATTCTTTGGTCAAGCTGGGAATTCAAATTCATTGAGCTTGACGATTCCTACACAACGGGCTCATCAATTATGCCACAAAAGAAAAATCCCGATATGGCAGAGCTTGTTCGTGGTAAAACAGGCAGAGTATATGGCGACTTAATGGCAACTCTAACTATGCTTAAGGGAATTCCACTTGCATACAACAAGGATATGCAAGAGGATAAGGAAGCTATCTTTGATGCAACCGAAACAGTTATAAAATGCCTAGGCGTATTTGTCCCTATGATAAAGACAATGAAGCCGATTAAGGAAAATATGTATAACGCAGCTACAAAGGGCTTTATAAATGCAACCGACCTAGCTGACTATCTAACCAAGAAGGGCGTACCTTTTAGAAGTGCATATAAAATCGTCGGCACAATTGTTGGTGAGTGCATTAAAAAGGGGACAACTCTTGATAAAATGACGCTTGAAGAGTATAAGGCTCATTCAGATATTTTTGAAGAGGATTTATATAACGAAATCTCACTTGAAACTTGCGTAGCTAAGCGTATCTCAAGAGGTTCAACGGGTTACGAGAGCGTTAAAGAGCAGCTAAAGTATGTAACGGAGTTTTTGAAATGAAAAGAATATTTATAGACGGTAAGGCAGGAACAACCGGACTTAGAATAGAGGAGCGTCTGGGAGCTCGTGATGATATTGAAATCGTTTCTCTCCCTGAAGAATTAAGAAAAGATCCGGTGGCTAAAAAAGAGGTTTTAAACTCTGTCGATGTAGCATTTTTATGTTTGCCGGATGCAGCAGCAATTGAGGCTGTTCAAATGATAGAAAATCCAAACGTATGTGTAATTGATACCTCAACTGCACATCGTACAAATGATAACTGGGCATACGGCTTTGCAGAGCTCGGCTCGGAATTTGAAGAAAAAATAAAAAGCAGTAAGCGTATTGCTGTTCCGGGTTGTCATGCAAGTGGCTTTATCGCACTTGTTTATCCACTTGTAAAGGCGGGTATATTGCCAAGTGATGCACTCCTAACTGCTCATTCCTTGACCGGATACAGTGGCGGTGGCAAGAAAATGATTGCCGAATATGAGGACTGTGAGCTTAACAAGCTTTTTGAAGGTCCAAGACAATATGCCTTAGGACAAGCACACAAGCATATACCTGAAATGACAAAAATCACAGGACTTAAAAACGCACCTGTTTTCTGCCCGATAGTTGGTGATTTTTACTCAGGTATGGAGGTTACAGTTCCACTGTTTAAAAGCCAACTTGTAAATGGTGGTAATATTGAGAAAATTAAAGAAATATATAAAAATACGTACACAGGTCCACTAGTTTCTTATAACGAGTCAAATGATGAGAGCGGATTTTTATCCTCTGTTCGTTATCAAGATAAGGACTCAATGTCAATTGAGGTGTACGGAAATGATGATAGAATAATACTTGTTGCAAGATATGATAACCTAGGTAAGGGTGCATCAGGTGCAGCCGTTGAGTGCCTAAATATTGTTCTTGGCGAGGAAAAGACAAAAACTTTAGTAATATAGACCTAGCAAGGAGATTATATGGAAATTATAAAAGGTGGAGTTTGTGCTCCAAAGGGCTTTTTAGCAAGTGGTATTCACTGTGGAATACGCAAGAACAAATCGAAGAAGGACTTAGCCCTTATTTATTCCCAAAATAGAGCAAGCTGTGCTTCTGTATACACAACAAACAAGGTTAAGGGAGCACCGCTAACTGTTACTAAAAACAACATTCAAGACGGCTACGCTCAAGCAGTAATCTGCAATAGTGGTAATGCCAATACTTGCAATGCAAACGGCATAGAGATAGCTGAAGAAATGTGCCAAATTTTAGGAAACGAGCTTGGCATTGATGCAAAGGATGTAGTTGTTGCTTCAACAGGCGTTATCGGTCAACCGCTTGATATCGCACCTATAAAAAACGGTGTGCCATCACTTGTTAAATCCCTTAACAATAACGGCAGTAAGGACGCAGCCGAGGGAATTATGACAACTGATACAAGGTTGAAGGAAATCGCACTTAGCTTCCAAATCGGCGAAAAAGAGTGCAAAATCGGTGGTATTGCTAAGGGCTCAGGTATGATTCATCCTAATATGGCAACTATGCTAGTGTTTATTACAACCGACTGTAATATCTCAGCAAAGATGCTCCAAAAAGCACTTTCAACCGATATTCAAAGCACATTTAATATGGTTAGCGTTGACGGGGACACCTCAACAAACGATATGGTTACAATCCTTGCTAATGGTATGGCAGAAAATGAGCAAATCGATAGCGAGGGCGATGATTTTGACACATTTATGAAGGCACTCAATACTCTTACAATAAATCTCTGTCGCAAGATAGCAGGTGATGGTGAGGGTGCTACAAAGCTACTTGAATGTACAGTTGATGGTGCAAAGGACGAAAAGAATGCAAAGATTATTGCAAAAAGTGTTATCTGCTCATCACTTGTAAAGAGTGCAATGTTTGGCTCTGATGCAAACTGGGGACGTGTGCTTTGTGCAATCGGTTACAGTGGTGCTGAGGTTGATGTAAACAAGGTTTTTGTTTCTTTTGTTTCAAGCAAGGGCGAAATCAGTGTTTGCGAAAATGGAGCAGGGGTTGATTTCTCTGAGGAAATTGCTAAAGAGATTCTACTCGAGGACGAAATAACAATTAAAATAGTACTAGGTGATGGAAACGGACAAGCAACTGCTTGGGGCTGCGACCTCACATACGATTACGTAAAGATAAACGGAGATTATAGAACATAATGCAAAACATTGATCCAATTCACGTAACAAACCAACAAAGAGCCATAATTCTTACACAGGCTCTCCCATATATAAGAGAGTACTACGACAAGGTTGTAGTTATCAAATATGGTGGAAACGCAATGATTAACGAGCAGCTTAAGGAACAGGTAATGGAGGACATTGTCCTTTTGCACCTAATCGGAGTTAAGGTCGTTTTAGTTCACGGCGGTGGACCGGAAATCACCGAAACACTAAAGAAAATCGGCAAGGAGTCTGTATTCTTTGAGGGACTTCGTGTAACAGACAAGGAAACTGCTGATGTTGTCCAAATGGTACTTGCCGGTAAAATCAATAAATCCCTTGTTAATATGCTTGAAATCAATGGTGGAAAATCAATCGGTATTTCAGGTCTTGACGGACATATGATTAAGGCAGAAATGAAGGATGAGCGTTTAGGCTACGTTGGTAGAATTACAGAGGTTGATGTTACCCCTATTAATGACCTACTTGAAAAGGGCTATATTCCTGTCGTTTCTACAATTGGCTGTGACGAAAAGGGTAATGTTTATAACATTAATGCAGATACAGCGGCAGCCTACATAGCAGGAGAAATGAACGCAGAAAGACTTATCACTATGACCGACATAGAGGGCATTTTAAAGGATAAGCACGATCCACATTCAATAATCCCTGAAATAGATATCAAGGGCTGTGTAGAGCTCTTTGAGAGTGGCATAATAAGTGGTGGCATGATACCAAAGGTAGAGTGCTGTATTGACGCAATCCATAAGGGAGTTAAAAAGGTTACAATCCTTGATGGACGCGTTCCACACGCACTTTTGATTGAAACCTTGACAAATGAAGGAGCTGGCACTATGGTAGTGGCAGATATGAACAATGAAAAGCTTTAAAAATGCAGATAAAGAATATATCGCAAATACCTATGGCCGTTTTGATATAGAGATTTCACACGGTAAAGGCTCTTTAGTTTATGATATAAACGGAAAAGAGTATATTGACTTATCCAGTGGAATTGCTGTTAATACATTTGGTATGTCAGACGATAGCTGGGTTGAGGCAGTTTATGAACAGCTAAAAAAGTGCCAACACACCTCAAACCTATATTATAGTGAGCCTTGCGTACGCTTAGCAGAAATACTATGTAAACGCACAGGTGCAAAAAAGGTATTCTTTGGCAACTCAGGAGCAGAGGCAAACGAGTGTGCTATCAAGGTTGCAAGACTTTGGGGTGCTGAAAACAAGGGCGAGGAATACTATAATATAATCACACTGAAAAATAGCTTTCACGGTAGAACAATTACAACTCTTTCAGCAACAGGACAAGACGTATTCCATAAATATTTTAATCCACTAACAGAGGGCTTTGTCTATGGCGAGGCAAACAATACAGAAAGTATAGAAAAGCTTCTTAAGGAAAACAAGTGCTGTGCTGTTATGATGGAGCTTGTTCAGGGCGAGGGCGGAGTACTAGCTCTTGACAAGGATTTTGTCGAGGACGTGTCTAAATTATGCGAAAAATACAATGTACTTTTAGTCATAGACGAGGTTCAAACAGGTAATGGCAGAACAGGTGAGCTATATGCTTACCAATGCTATGGTATCAAGCCTGATGTAGTGTCAACAGCAAAGGGACTTGGTGGAGGCTTGCCAATCGGCGCTTGTATGATGTTTGAAAAAACAGAGAATACACTAAAGCCATCACTTCACGGCTCAACCTTTGGCGGTAACCCAATTGCCTGTGCTTCAGCTGTGCATATTTTAAACCGTATAGACGAGGCTCTGCTTAACGAGGTTAAGGAAAAATCAGCTTATGTATTTAACTCATTGAATGGTGCTGACGGAATTAAATCCGTTAGTGGCTTAGGACTAATGATAGGCATAGAAACAGAGGGAGACGTGTCCGTAATTCTACAAAAATGTATGGAAAATGGCATACTTCCGATTAAGGCAAAAAATAAATTAAGATTGCTCCCTGCACTTAATATTCCTATGGAGCTTTTAGCAAAATCCGTAGACATAATTAAGAAGGTTGCAAGTGAAAACAAGTGAGGAAATAAAATGGACTTAAAGGGCAGAGATTTTTTAAAGCTACTTGATTATACATCAGAGGAAATCAGTGGACTTATTGATTTAGCAATGGAGCTGAAATCTCAAAAGAAAAACGGCATCCCACACGAGCATCTAAAGGGCAAAAATATAGCGCTCATTTTTGAAAAAACAAGCACTCGTACAAGATGCAGCTTTGAGGTTGCTGCACACGACCTCGGTATGGGCGTTACTTACCTTGATCCTACAGGCTCACAAATCGGTAAAAAAGAGTCAATTGCCGACACTGCTCGCGTTCTTTCCTCAATTTACGATGGTATAGAGTATCGTGGATATGGTCAAGAAATCGTTGAGGAATTAGCTAAATATTCCAAGGTTCCTGTATGGAATGGACTTACAAATGAGTTCCATCCAACACAAATTCTAGCTGACTTTATGACAATTAAAGAGCACTTTGGTAAGCTAAAGGGAATTAAGCTTGTTTATATGGGTGATGCCAGATACAATATGGGCAACTCACTTATGGTTGGTGCTGCAAAGATGGGACTTGATTTCGTTGCTTGTGCACCTAAAAAGTACTTCCCAAGTGCTGAGTTGGTTGAAAAATGCCAAGAGATTGCCAAAGCAACAGGAGCAACAATTACCCTTGAGGAGTGTCCGGAAAAAGCGGTTGAAAACGCCGATGTAATCTACACAGATGTATGGGTGTCAATGGGTGAGCCAACAGAGGTATGGCAAGAAAGAATAAATGACCTTAGTGCTTATCAGGTAAACAAATCACTTATGCAAAACGCAAAGCAAACAGCCGTATTTATGCACTGTCTACCTGCCTTCCACGATATGAAAACAGTTATCGGCAAGGAAATGGGCGAAAAGTTTGGAAGATGCGATATGGAGGTTACCGACGAGGTCTTTGAAAGTGAGCAATCTATCGTATTCCAAGAGGCAGAGAACAGAATGCACACAATCAAAGCAGTTATTTTGGCTACATTAAGATAATATTTATCTTAACTTCCCGTTCACAAAATATCACTAAAAAAGAGGCATCACGCCTCTTTTTTGTAATAATTTTCTTCGAAAACAACAAAATTTCTCTACCTTGGTCGAAATAACAACCCCCTACCTGTCATTTTGGAGCGTAGCGATAGAATCTCTGTGAATAGAGAAAATATGAACTAAATATACAATACTACAGAAAAAGCAAAGGGAGGCATTTGCCTCCCTTTAAACTATTTAGAACAACTGACTAAGCTCGTCAAGCTCTTCGCTTTCTTCCATTTCACGCACCTTTGCAAAACGGCTCTTTTGCTCAACAGTTTCGTCAAGCTCCTTAACCTCGTCGCTACGACCACCTGTAAATACTGATATTATGCCAAACACACAAGATGTTTGAATTACCAAAAATAGTGATGTGTAAATTAGATAAGGAATAACTTGTAATGCAAGGTGTATTATGCTAAGCACACTACCAAAAACTATTCCACTGGAAAGACCTTGTCTTACGTTGTGAAAAATAATAACAGCCTTGTTGATTAATTCAACGATGGTGGCAAACTTAGGCACATCCTTTGCAACAACACAAACAATAAATATTATAGCGAGTAAGCCAGCCAAAATAATCTTTAAAACCATGCTTGTTTTTGGATGGTCACTCTTTGGTGCTTCAAACTTATAGTCGTTTGGCATATTGTCCGCCTTTAATATCATTTTGTTTATCTTGCTTGTTCTAAGTGCTTGTAAAATTATAAGTGTTATAACTGCTATACACATAAATAAAATGGGTGAGAAAATGATATTTTTAGCAATTAAAATAACCAAGTTTATGCCTATCTTTATAAAATGTGCAAGAGAAAACATTTGATGAATATTATCTGTTTTAAAAATTAAGGACATAATCCACTCAGCCAAAGGATGTGTATTGTTGAAAAATGACTCAAACAAAAAGCTGAGCGATGTAACAACAAGCAATGCAAGTATTAAAAATATGATAGCAAAAAGCCCAATTACTAAAAATATGCGTGATAATTTACCAATAACTCTACTCAAAATAGCACCTCCTATGCGTTAGCGCCTGTGCTTTGCGCACTTGCGTTATCGGTTTCTTTTTTATCTTCATCCTTGATGTCTTTACTATCAACTGCTTTTTTATCTACACTGTCAGATTCGCTCTTTTCATCGCTGTTGTCCTTTGACTCTTGCTTGTCTGAATAAGCAGCATTGATAACAGCCTCTAGCTCCTTGATTCGCTTATCATTGCCACCGATAAATACATAAACAATGCCAACAACACAAGCAAGTGCTATTACAAGGAATAAAACAACCAAAACAAGGAATAAAAGTGCAGATGCAATTCCTGCTAAAATTCCAACTATAGCAACGATTGAATCTTTGGTATCACTAAACAATGAAACAGCAGATAACACAGAAGCTGAAAGTCCACCAACTATAGCCAAGCTTGAAAACAATAGGCTAACAATTGACATAAGAGCTGCAATAGATAAAAGTATTGTTATAATTACTTTTAAATATGGTTTCATAAATTCTCCTTTAGAATTTACAATTAAGTATATAAAGCTTAATTATATTATTACACAGTATATTATAGCACTAAAGGATAGCTCTGTCAACCAAAATATTACTAAAACATATGAACATATGAGCATAATATAATAGATAAAAAGGAGCAAAAAGCTCCTTTTTCTTTATAATTTGCGTTTTTTAACTGCTTCCCAATACGCTTTTGCACTTTGCTCGGTTTTATTTTCGCCAAAGGTATAGTATTTTGCATTTTTAATATCGTCTGGCAAATATTGTTGCTCACACCAATCGTTTGGAAATTCGTGCGGATAAACATATCCCTTGAAAAGTGGTGCCTCAAGATGCTTAGGTATAGTCCCACCCTTACCCATCTTGATATCAGCACTTGCCTTTGCAATAGCCTCATAAGCAGTATTTGATTTTGGAGAGGTTGCAAGCATAATAGCACAGCTAGCAAGAGGAATCCTTGCCTCCGGTAAGCCAAGAGCCTTAGCACTTTCACAAAGAGCATATGTAATTTGTGCTGCCTGTGGGTAAGCTAGACCAATATCCTCACTCGCGATAACTAACAGCCTTCTTATTGGCGAGAGCAAATCTCCTCCCTCAAGTAATTTGGCAAGATAGAAAACAGCGGCATCGGGGTCAGAGCCACGGATTGATTTTTGTAAGCCGGAGAGAAGATTATAATGAACATCAGAGTCCTTGTCAAAAAGTCCGGCAGAGGCAGATGGAATAAATTCCTTCGCTATTTCAGTCGTAATTCTGTTCTCACTTGCATAGTAAGCACCCTCAAAAAGAGTGAGTGCGTGGCGTACATCTCCGTGAGCACAAGAGGATAAAAATTCAAGAGCTTCGTCATCAGCTGATTTTTTGATTTCAGAGTCCTCATTTAAAACATCAAGAGCTCGTCTTAAAACAGGAACAATTTCCTTTGCTCCAACGCTCTTAAATTCAAAAACAGAGCAACGAGAGATAAGTGCATCATAAATATAAAAATATGGATTTTCAGTAGTTGATGCGATTAAGGTAACACGACCATCCTCAATATATTCAAGCAAGGATTGCTGTTGCTTTTTGTTAAAATATTGTATTTCGTCAAGATAAAGTAAAATACCGTTTTGACTAAAAATGCCATCTGCACTAGCTATAACCTCTTTGACATCGGAAAGAGAAGCGGTGGTAGCATTTAGCTTGAAAAGCTGCATACCGGAATTTTTAGCAATAATATTAGCAACGGTAGTTTTGCCTGTGCCCGGAGGCCCATAGAAAATCATATTAGAGATTCTGCCTGCAAGCATCATACGGCGAATAACACCATTTGAAGAAATTAAGTGCTTTTGCCCAGCGATTTCCTCAAAGGAAGAGGGACGCAAGCGCTCAGCCAAGGGAGTATTACTCATATAGCCTCCTAGAATGATAAATTACCATTATATTTTATCATATTATATCAAGAAAATCAATATATTAATAAAAAGCGAGGTTGTAAAAATGAATAAATTAAAATCAATATTTAATGATGATACAAAAAGAGAAATCAAAATTGCGTGTGAGGTTATAATGGTGGTTTTTTCTATGTGCTTAGTAACATTCTTTATGTTTTTTGCCGTCTATAAGGAAAAAGAACCAACTGAAAAAGAAGAGATAGAAGAAAATGTAGAAACATTTGAAGAAAGCGAGTTTTACGAGCTAATTAGCTATGAAATCTAAAAATAAGCAGAGGAGTGTACGATTTTGATTGTTTTAGAGGAAAATAAAAATGCTTTTTGACAAATTGACATTGTTTTCGATTTTTTTGACAATAGCGAGTATATCGTTAACTCCATATCCTTTACTCTTAGTAATATCGTATCTGCTTCACGAGCTTGGGCATATGTTTTTTGCAAGAGTGGTAGGTGCTAAAATGCGGAAGGTAAAGGTGGGGACAATGCACCTAAGCCTTAGCTATGATCCCACCGAGCTTAGCTATCCAAGGGAAATGCTAATTTGCTTTGGTGGAATTATTTTTAATTTAATATCCGCACTTATATTTGCTGTTATACCGCTATTTCATAGCGATAGCGGAAGATTCTTTGTTTTATGCAATATTTCCCTTGCGGTAATGAATTTTTATCCTGCCGGTGTTCTTGACGGTGGCGGAATATTAAGATGTCTGCTTTTTATGATTCTTCCACAGGGAGTTGCTGAAAAAATCTCCAAGGGAGTGTCTATTTTTGCAATAATTTTACTTTGGCTTGCTTGCGTATATTTTCAACTCGTTTTTATACCAAACATCTCACTTTTTGTAATTTCGGTGGCTTTACTTGTTGAAACGTGCTTTTCATTTTTAAAATATTAATATATTTTAGCAATTTTTTTACCCCTAACTATTGCACAATTATAAAATATCTGCTATAATTCAATTGATTTACTTTTTTAGCGAATAAAGAAGATATTTGTCACGTATTCACACGTGAGGAACTAGGTAAATCAAGTCTATGAAAGAACGGGGAGAAAAATGAACGAAAAAAAGATCATTGAGCCAAAGGGTGTAGATGTAGCTAATGGCGAAGAAAATGTTCAAGCAAAAAAGATAGTTCAGCTTATCGATGTTGCTAAGTCTTTTGATGGCGAGATTATTCTTGACCATATCAATCTTGATGTTTACGAGAAGGAATTTATTACACTTTTAGGTCCTTCCGGCTGTGGTAAAACAACCACGCTTCGCATTATTGCCGGCTTTGTTACACCAGATACAGGAGACGTGCTCTTTGAGGATGCAAGAATTAATGATCTTCCACCTCACAAGCGCCATGTTAACACCGTATTCCAAAAGTATGCGTTATTTCCGCATCTCAATGTTTATGAAAACATTGCTTTTGCTCTTCGATTGAAGAAGGTATCAGAAGAAGAAATTTATGAGCGTGTAGAAGAAATGCTCGCAATGGTTAACCTGCGTGGCTTTGAGAAAAAGGATGTAAACCTACTCTCAGGCGGTCAACAGCAGCGTGTTGCTATCGCACGTGCACTAATTAATAAGCCAAAGGTGCTCTTACTTGATGAGCCACTTGGTGCACTTGACCTAAAGCTCCGTAAGGATATGCAGAACGAGCTTAAAAATATACAAAGAAAAACAGGCATCACATTTGTTTATGTTACTCACGATCAGGAGGAAGCCCTATCTATGTCTGACACCGTTGTTGTTATGGCAGATGGTAAGATTCAGCAAATAGGCACTCCAACCGATATTTACAACGAGCCACAGAACGCATTCGTTGCTGACTTTATTGGTGAAAGTAATATTATCGATGGTGTTATGCTTGATGACTATAAGGTTAGATTCTCGGGACACGAGTTTGATTGTCTTGACAAGGGCTTTGGCAGAAACGAGGCGGTTGACGTAGTAGTTAGACCTGAGGACGTTGACGTTGTACCACTTGACAAGGGTATGCTAAACGGTGTTGTAACCTCTGTTACCTTTAAAGGCGTTCACTATGAAATAATTGTTAGCATTAAGGACTTTAAATGGATGATCCAATCAACTGACTATGTTGAGGTTGGACAAAACATCGGTGTTTATGTAGAGCCGGATGCTATACATATTATGAAAAAATCCGAATATTCTAATATGTTCGGCGATTACTCATCCTTCAGCGATGAGCTGGAGCATCTATCTGATGCAACCGAGGAGGAAGAGTAAAGAAAATGACCAAAAAGAATAATATACTCAAGCAAGCGGCGGCATATCCGCACATAGTTTGGGCGATTATATTTATAATTGCACCGCTTTTGTTTGTAGCATATTATGCTTTTACAGATACAGATGAAGCGGGAAAGGTGCATTTTTCCCTTGCCAATATCACAAGTCTTGCACAAGCAACATATCTTGAGGTATTTTTGCGTTCAGTGTGCTTTGCATTTTTGGCAACAGTTATCTGCTTTGTAATCGCATATCCCGTAGCATATTTTATATCAAGGACAAGCCCTAAGGTTCAAAAAATCCTTGTTATGCTTGTTATGCTACCACAATGGCTAAACTTCCTAATTAGAACATATTCCTGGATGGCAATTCTAGAGGATACGGGAATAATTAACTCTATCTTAGGCTTAGTTGGCTTAGAGCTACATATGATTAACACTCCGGGTGCCGTAATTCTCGGTATGGTATACAATTTCTTGCCATATATGATTATTCCAATCCATTCGGCTATGACAAAAATTGACCCACGAGTTTTAGAGGCTGCCTCTGACCTTGGCTGTAATCCACTTGGAGTTGTAACTAAGGTCGTATTCCCACTTAGCTTATCAGGTGTAATTTCGGGTATAACTATGGTATTTGTACCATCAATCAGTACCTTCTATATTTCACAAAAGCTCGGTGGTGGTAACTTCGACTTAATCGGCGACTCGATTGAGAGACAGTTCCAAACACAGTATGATTACAATATGGGCGCGGCAATGTCCTTTGTTCTTATGCTCTTAATAATTGCTAGTATGGCAGTTATGAACAAGTACTCTGACGATGAGGGAGGAGTAATTGTATGACAAAGAAAAAGCTTAGCTTCCGCACCCTGTGTATAATTTTAACGTTTGTATTCCTCTATATGCCTATCGGTGTATTAGTGCTTTATTCCTTTAACGCAGGAGATAGCACAGCCGTATTTAAGGGCTTTTCATTCAAATGGTATATAGAGCTATTTAACGACACAGCAACACTTAATGCACTTAAAAACACACTCGTTTTGGCAATACTTTCATCTGTTATCTCTACCATAA
This sequence comes from Clostridia bacterium, assembly GCA_017624905.1. Taxonomy (GTDB): domain Bacteria; phylum Bacillota; class Clostridia; order Oscillospirales; family CAG-272; genus RGIG2000. The sequence goes on from JAGAMD010000006.1 coordinate 57,409, forward strand.
TCGGTACAGCGGCAGCATATGGTATTTCCAAAATGAAAAATAAATACATAAAGAACGCCACAATGTCGGCAACTCAAATCCCTATGATAAATCCGGAGATTGTTACCGGTATATCAATGATGCTTCTTTTTGTATTTGTTGCAAAGCTAATTAATTCAACCTCATTCCTTGGATTTTGGACAGTGCTTATTGCACATATTACATTCAATCTACCATATGTAATTTTGCTTGTGCTACCTAAATTTAAGGAAATGGACAAGAGCTTGCCCGAGGCAGCGCTTGACCTAGGCTGTACACCGCTACAATCATTCTTTAAGGTAGAGCTACCGGCTATTATGCCCGGTATAGTTGCCGGCTTTATTATGGCATTTACCTTGTCAATTGATGACTTTGTAATTAGTTATTTTACAACCGGTAGTGGCTTTGAAACGCTTCCAATTCGTATCTATTCAATGACCAAAAAGCGTGTAACCCCTGATATGTACGCACTTTCCACCCTTATCTTTATCACAATTTTGGTGCTTTTGCTAATTTCAAACCTAGCAGACAACAAGAACAAAATTGAGCTTTCAAAGAAAACGAAAAAGGTGCTGAAAATCGTAGGTGGCTCTGTATTTGGTACGATAGGTATAGCAACAATTATAATCCTTTGCATTTCCGCAACAACTGAGGTTAAAACGGTTAACGTTTATAACTGGGGAGAATACATCTCTGACGGTGGCGACGATACGCTTGATGTAAACAAAGAGTTTGAAAAGTGGGCGGAGGAATATTATAAGTCTCAGGGCAAAAAGGTTAGAGTACAGGTAAACTATACAACCTATGCAAGTAACGAGGACCTTTATGCTAAAATAGCAAACGGAGCAGGTGGCTATGATATTATCATTCCATCTGACTATATGCTCGAAAAGATGAAGGAGGAGGGGCATTTACAGCCTCTTGACTCGAGTAAGATTCCTAATCTAAAATATTTAGATACTCAGTTTGAAAATATGTTCGTATACGAACGTACAGAGACCGGTGAAAATGGTGAAAAAACAACCATAAATGACAGATATGGTGTTCCTTACACCTATGGTGTAGTCGGTATTGTTTATAATGGTGCTGAGCTTCTTGAAAATGCACCAGAAATTCTTGCACATATTGAGAGCGGTAATGCAGGCTGGGAGGTTATGTTTGGTATTCCTAAGCGTGACGCAAACGGTAACTTCGTTTACGATAGCGAAGGCAAAATGATTCTTGATATGGATGACCCTGAGAATAAAAAATTCAACGAGTCATATCTAAAGCTAAAGGGACAGGTTCTTCAGTTTAACAACCCACGTGATGCCTTTGGTGCAGCAATGTACTATCTTGACGTTGATGTAAACAATCCAACACAAGAGGATTGGCGTGCAGTATACGGCTTACTTGCTATGCAAAAGAACTACGTAGGTGGCTACGTTATGGATGAAATCTATAACAAGATGGAAAACGGAGCTGCTTGGCTCGCTGCTTACTACGCAGGTGACTGTTTGTCAATGATGGGCGAAAACTCAGACCTTGATTTCTTCTACCCTGTAAATGAAGAGGGATATCACCAAACAAATATATTTGCAGATGCTATGTGTATTCCGGCAAAGGCAGATGAAAACAATTTGGAACTTGCATATATGTACATCAACTTTATGATGGAGGAGGAAATAGCCTCAGCAAATGCAGAGTATATTTATTATGCGTGTCCTTATACCCATGTTATAAATAGCGATGACTACAAGATTAATATGGGCTATTATGAATATCTATACAGTAACGATGGAGAAATCCTTGAGGATGATGAAGGCAACTATCGACTAAAGCTAGATGCCAATGGCAATCCAATATATGACCCAGAGGGCGACTATGCGGTTATTTATTATGACTTTAAAACACCAAAGGTAGATGATCCAAATACACCTGAGATTGACTTTATGTTGCCAATTGACTATATGTTTGAGCGTTATATGTATAAGGATTTAACAAATGTTATGTTAACCTTAAATGACGGCACAGAAATATCACAGCTTAATATGCTTAACCACAAGTGGGAGCAGTTAAAGGTTCAGTCCACCTCAATGATTGGTATTTATATTACCTGTGGAATAATTGCTATATTGATAGTAGGCTTTATCGTTTACTCAATAATAATCAAGAGAAAACGCAGAAAGCTCTATTGGAATAATACTCCAACACCAAAAGCAAAGAAAAGGGAAGACGCTGATCCTGATCTTTCAGACACAACCTTAGTTGCAATTGGTAAAGCTAAAAAACGTGAAAAATAACTAAAAATTAGACACGTATCGCACAAAAATCAACAAAAGCCACGGAAAACCGTGGCTTTTTGTTATTTATTTTCGCTCTCAAGCTCTTTCTTTAAATCCTTGCGCCTTTTCTTTTCCTCGTTGTCAATTAGGTCAGTGTGAAAGCCGTCAATCTTCAAGTGGCTCCTTTGTGCAAAGGGAGCTGTCGCTATTAGCGACTGAGGGATTGATTTTTAATTTTTTTCTGCGGTTCTTTTCCTCGTTGTCAATTAGGTCAGTGTGAAAACCGTCAATTTCGCCTCTTTGAATAGCACCCATAATTCTGTGATATAGACCACGATGCTCCTTTTCAAATATAGCTAAATATTCCTTCATTCTAGCACGTTCTGTGTTGCCGTCAGCCGGACACTTCACCTCAACAATAGGAAGAGAAGCACCTTTTGAAAATGACTTTATTTCTCTTTCGGGAGTATAAATAAGAGGTCTTATCATAGTTAAATCCTTGCGGGAAAGATATGTAACAGGACGGAAAGCACCTATGCGACCTTCAAAAAATAAGTTTAGCATAAATGTCTCAACAACATCATCATAATGATGACCTAGAGCAAGCTTGTTACAGCCAATCTCCTTACAAGCATCGTGCAAAGCCCCACGTCTCATTCTTGAGCAAAGAGAACAAGGACTTTTTTCCTCTCTCACCTTGAAAATGATTTCATAAATTTGCGTTTTTACAACGTGATATTCGATTTCAAGCTCGTCGCAAAGTGATTTGATTGGCGAAAAATCCATACCGTCAATTCCCATATCAATAGTGATTGCAACAACTTGGTAATCAATGCCTAAAACTCGCTTTAATTTAGCAAGAGCACAGAGAAGAGCAAGTGAATCCTTACCGCCCGAAACTCCAACGGCAATCTTATCACCGGGCTCAATCATTGAGTATTCCTCAACAGCCTTTCTTGTATGGCTTAAAATCCTTTCAATGTTGTTAAATTCCTTCATTTTAACCTCTTTTTATATTTTGCATATCATATAGTAACTTAATTTAATTAGGGGGAGAAATATGGCTATAAAAATTTACATAGACCAAGGGCACAATCCTCGCTCACCAAACACAGGAGCTGAGGGCAACGGACTAAGAGAGCAGGATATAACCTACGAGGTAGGCACTATTCTTGCACAGCTTTTACGCCAAAACGGTAATTTTGAAGTTAGACTATCAAGACCAACACCAACAACACAGCTCGGTACATCAAACGCATCAAGCCTACGTGTAAGAGTAGACGATGCTAACTCTTGGGGAGCGGACTATTTTGTCAGCATACATACAAACGCATCAAGTCAAAGCTCTGCAAATGGCACAGAGGTACTCGTCTATCGTCAACCCTCGACCTCAGCCGAGCTAGCCGAGGATATTTTAGAAAATGTGACAGAAATAACAGGCTTGCAATCACGAGGGGTAAAATCTCGTCCGGGTCTTTATGTTCTTAGAAAAACAACAATGCCGGCGGTTCTTGTCGAGCTTGGATTTATAACTAATCCAAGTGATGCAATACGGATGCGGGACAATCCAAATCTGTTCGCCCAAGGCATATATAGGGGCTTACTAGAATATCTTAATTTATAGTATAGCATAAAATATCTTCATCTGCAATAAAAAAGTGGCAAAGTTAAGCTTTGCCACTATATTTTATCCCTCAAATTGTCTGCCTAAAAATGAAGCTGCTGAGCCAGCCTCCTTTGTAAAGGGAGGGGGACCACCTTAGTGGTGGAGGGATTATCCAAACACTTATCCCTCAAATTGTCTACCTAAAAATGAAGCTGCTGTTTGGATTAGCTTAGCCTCAGTTGAGTGAGTATCGATAGATACATTTTCGTCGTTTGTTATACAAGCAACCGAGCCAATAACATCGCCCTCGGAAATGATAGGCATAGCATATTTTACATAGCCACTCGCTCCATCGCAAAGAATAATCTTATTATTGTTACAAGAGTAGAGGCTACGTCCGTCCATAATAGATTCATAATCCTCGCTGAGCTTTTTGTCATTATACTCTTTTTTAGGCACTCCTGCCGATGAAATTACAACATCACGGTCGGTAACAACTACTGACATTGAGCAAATTTTGTTTAGTGTATCAACGTATTGAGAGGCGAAAGAGGCAAGCTCACCAATAGGTGAGTATTTCTTGAAAATAACCTCACCCTCACGGTCAGTATATATCTCAAGTGGATCTCCCTCGCGTATTCTCATAGTTCTTCTGATTTCTTTTGGTATAACTACTCGTCCTAGGTCGTCGATTCTTCTAACAATACCTGTCGCTTTCATAAAAATTCTCCTTTTTAAGATGTGATTGCTTTTTTATTGTTTGCAGTAATTAGGCAGTTATACATAAATTTTCATAAATGATATAAAAAATCCACTCAAGCGAGTGGATTTTTAAATTATATCTTTTTATAAGCATCCTTCAATGCAGGGTAGAGAGCTTTAAATATTTTGTATTTTTCATTGTAAGCATCTGTGATTTCTTTTGTAGGATATGTAATATCCTTTACCTTTGCCAGCTTACTTGTTGCTTCGTTGACATTTGCGTATTCGCCACTTGCAACCATAGCTAAAATTGCACCACCATATGAGGGTCCCTCTTCTATTAAAGGACGAACAACGGGAATACCAAGCACATTTGCAAGTATTTTACGCCAAACCTCACTTTTAGCACCGCCACCACAAATTTTTGTCGACTCAATTTTGCAACCACTAGCTTTAGCAAGCTCAACAGAATCACGCAGAGCATATGCAACACCCTCAAGCACAGAAAGAGTCATCTCCTTACGTGTTGTTGATGGTCGCATACCGATAAACGCACCCTTTGCGTCAACATCATTATGCGGAGTCCTTTCACCCATTAGATAAGGTAAGAAATAAACATTGTTTTTGCCAATAAGCATATCAAGTCCGTCTTCTTCAGCACGGAAATCACCTGAGCCGAGTATTTCCTCAACCCACCATTTGTTGCAGGAGGCAGCAGAGAGAATACAGCCCATCAAATGATATTTTCCGTTTGCGTGGCAGAAGTTATGCAGTGCTCCACATTTATTTTCTACAAATGTGTCCTGTGAAATGAAGACAGTGCCACTTGTACCAAGAGAAATGTTGCAATCTCCACTGCTTGAAATACCTGTGCCGATTGCCGCACCGGCATTATCACCGGCACCAATTGCAACTACAACCTCGCCAAGCCCCAGCTTGTCAGCTATGTTTGGTAAAAGTGTGCCGATTTTATCGTAGGATTCAAAAAGAGTAGGGAGAGTGTCTGTTTTTATAGAGCAAATCTCACACATTTTTTCTGACCAGCATCTGTTTTTTACATCTAAAAGGAGCATACCACTAGCATCTGAATAGTCAGTTGCAAACACACCGCTTAGCTTGTAGGCTAAATAATCCTTAGGTAGCATAATTTTCTTTATACGTGCAAAATTGTCCGGCTCATTTTCCTTAATCCATAAAATCTTAGGAGCGGTAAATCCGGCAAAAGCAATATTTGCGGTATATTCCATTAGCTTATCGGTTCCTATAACCTCGTTAAGATATGATGTTTCTTTAGATGTGCGACCATCGTTCCATAAAATAGCAGGACGAATAACCTCGTCATTTTCATCTAAAATAACAAGACCATGCATCTGTCCGCCAAAGGAAATTCCTTTAATACTTTTTTTGTCAGCATCACAAATAAGCTCGTAAAGACCGTCTATTGTTGCATTATACCAATCACTCGGATTTTGCTCACTCCAACCACCTTGTGGATAGTAAACAGGATATTCACGGCTAACGGTTTTTAATATCTTGCCCTCGCTATCAACGAGTAGAATTTTAACCGAGGATGTACCTAAATCAATTCCAATATACTTGTTCATAATATTAACCAAATAGAACGCTATTTATAATGCCTTCAAGCATTTCTTGTCTGCCACTGCCCGGAAGAGAAGCGTTGCCAAGCTTTTCAGCATAAGCTGAAAGCTCCTCAAGTGAAGTGCTGTCAGAAAGAATCTTTTGACCGATTTCTGTGTTGTAGTAGCTTGAGTATCTTTCCTTCTTAAACTCGTCAAGTCTGCCATCCTCAATTAGCTCAGCAGCCTTAATTAGACCAAGCGCAAATGTGTCCATACCGAGAATAAAGCCGATAAACATATCTTCATATGTGTATGAAGGACGACGGTTCTTAGCATCAAAGTTAAAGCCGCCTGTAAGTCCACCTGCGTTTAATACCTCAAGCATACACATAGTAGCTGTATATACATCAAATGGGAACTCGTCTGTGTCCCAACCGAGTAGATAGTCGCCTTGGTTAGCATCAATTGAACCTAGCATACCATTGATAGCACTAATTCTTAAATCGTGCTCAAATGTATGACCGGCTAAAGTTGCGTGGTTAGCCTCAATGTTCATCTTGAAATCCTTGTCAAGACCGTGAGCCTTTAAAAATCCAATAGCAGTAGCTGCATCAAAATCGTATTGGTGTTTCATTGGCTCCTTTGGCTTTGGCTCAATGTAGAAGTCGCCTGTAAATCCAATTGAACGGCCATATGTAACAGCCATTTTCATAAGTCTTGCAATATTATCTTGCTCAAACTTAACATCTGTATTAAGAAGAGTTTCATAGCCCTCACGACCACCCCAAAATACATATCCACGACCGCCAAGCTTAACAGTTAAATCAAGTGCCTTCTTTACCTGAGCTGCTGCAAAAGCAAAAACCTCAGCACTGTTAGAAGAACCCGCACCATTACAGAAGCGAGGGTTAGAGAACATATTAGCAGTTCCCCATAGACACTTAATACCTGTTTCGTTCATCTTTTCTAGAATATAGTCAGTAATTTCGTCAAGACGGCGACTTGTTTCTTTAATATCGTCAGCCTCCGGAACAATATCAACATCGTGGAAGCAGAAGTATTTAATGCCAAGCTTTTGCATAAACTCAAATCCCGCATCAACCTTAGCCTTAGCGTGCTCCATAGTGCCACGCTCAGTGCCAAAGGACTTGTCAGCAACACCACGACCGAACATATCTGTGCCCTCAGCACAAAGATTGTGCCACCAAGCCATAGCAAATGGTAAATGCTCACTCATCTTTTTGCCCATAATTACTCTGTCAGCATCATAGTACTTGAAGGCTAAAGGATTTTTGCTCTTTGGTCCTTCATATTTAATTTTTCCTACATTAAAAATTTCACTCATTTTATTTATTCTCCTATAAAAATATTTCTATTTAGTTTTCCGTTTTCCTTTATAAATAACGGAATTTTATCAAGTGGAGCATCACATTTTACTGTTTTGCCACCCTCGTATTCATTTCCTGTCCATACATCTACCCATTTATTAGCAGATATTGGTAAATATACATTTCTAGAATACTCATTTTCATATATGATAGGTGCAACTAAAAGGTCACTACCAAACATAAACTCGTCATCAATTCCCCAAGTATGCGTATCATTTGGAAAATCATAAAATAATGGTCGCATAGGTGGAGTACCAACCTCGTGTGATTCAGCCATTAACTCTTTAATATAAGGCTTCAATCTTTCACGAATGAAAATGTATTTTGTAAAGATCTTTTCGTTTTCCTCGCCATAAGACCAAATCTCGTTTGGTGCACCAGTACCACAAATACCAGCACCGCTTATAGGCTCTTCATTTTCCTTGTGTGTTTCACTCCAAGGATTGCGACATCCGTGTAAACGAAGCACAGGGCAGAAGGTAGCATATTCAAACCATCTAGCAATCAGCTTTCTGTACTCGGGATCGTCGTTTGTCCCACCATCAAAGCCGCCAATGTCGGTAGTCCACCAAGGAATACCGCTCATAGCCATATTAAGTCCTGCGCGCACTTGACATCTAAGTGCCTCATATGTTGCCATAACATCACCAGACCAAACAAGCGCACCATATCTTTGAGAGCCAAGCCAAGCACATCTAATTAGGTTAAGAATGTTTTCTTGCCCCTCTTTTTGCATACCATCAAAAAAGTTTTTAGCATATTTTTGTGGGTAAATGTTTCCAACCTCTAAGCAGTCGCCCAAATAATACATATGATTATCGTAATCATAAAAATCGTACTCAGGCTCTGCCTCGTCAAGCCAGAAAATTTTTATACCCTTATCGTAGTAGTTTTTCTTTGCCTTGTCCCAAACGAACTCGCCAGCTTTTGGATTTGTAGTATCATAGAAAACCGCGGGGGAGACACACTCAGTATGATTGCGTCTGCCACGATAATTTTTAATTAAGTAGCCTTTTTCTTCCATTTCTTGATAATTTTCACTATCAAATTGGATTGTTGGCCAAACGGAAACCATAAGCTCCGTGCCCATTTCTTTTAATTCCTTTACCATTCCCTCGGGGTTAGGGAAGTAGTTTAAGTCAAATTTAAAATCACCTTGATGTGGCCAATGGAAAAAGTCACAAACTATAACCGAGAGGGGAACGCCTCGTTCCTTATAGCCTCGTGCAACCTCCATTAATTCCTCTTGCGACCAATAGCGCAATTTTGATTGCCAAAAGCCCATAGCATATTCCGGCATCATAGGTGGCTTGCCAGTTAAGGTCATATAAGCTTCCATTATTTCGCGTGGAGAATTATCCACAATCACAAGGTAGTCAATTTCCTCGCCCATTTCAGCGGACCATTTTGTTATATTGCTTCCAAAGGATACCTCGCCGATTGATGGCATATGCCATATAAATCCATAGCCAAGACTCGATATATAAAACGGAACAGACGCCTGTGAGTTCCTTTGTGAAAGCTCTAATGTACAGCCCTTTAAATTAAGTATAGGTTGTTGGTATTGTCCCATACCAAATATTTTTTCACCCTCATTTGCATAAAAGCTGACATTTATTCTGTATTTGCCGTTGCCTATGTCCTTCCACCCGTGCCCCTTGACCTTTAGTGGTTTGCCGGTGTAATGCTCACTTAAAAGTAACTTGCCATCAGCATTATAAAAGCAAATTTTGCCGTTTTTATCTATTGTGGCTTTAGCGTTTCCATTTGAAATTTCGGCACAATCTTCGCAAAGCTTGATCTCTGTGCTTGTTTCATCAATAGGTAAAAGAGCATAGTCTCGAATACCAAAATTATTGTCCCTTCGTGCTCTTACACGCAAAATGCTTTTACCGTAAGGCTCAATTCTTATATATTCATTCTCACCTTGAAAAACGAGAGAATTATTTTCTCTAGAAAACATAAAAATCCCCCTTGGTTTAAAACTTTATTTAATTATATCTTACGATATAAGGGGTTGACATTACTATTCATAAGTGATACAATTATAATCATAAATTAATATTTTTGGAGCAATTTATGATTACTTATGAAGGACATCGTTCGTATTCTGGGCATGAAATATATCGTCAGTTTGATGAAAATCTAAGCTTTGGCATACATTTGCACAATAGCTTTGAGCTTGTGTATGTTGAAAAAGGAGAATTATCAGTACATTTGGATGGCAAGGATTACATAGTAAAAAAGGGACAAGCAATGTTTATTTTGCCTAATAGCGTTCACTCGTACAAAACGGAAAAATATTCTGCCAGTGCGTTGTATATTTTTTCTAATCGATACGTGCATACATTTTATGGTCAAATTAAAAATAAATCCCCCCTGTGTCCGGTTTTCCATCTTGAAAACCCACAAATATTAGAGAATTTAAACGACGAAAATATAGATAAATATCTTGCAAAATCAATTTTTTATAATCTAATTTATCAATTCAATCAAAACACAGAATATGAAGAAAAAAATATTAAGCTTCTTGACAATTATGGCAAAATTCTCAGCTTTATATCAATGCATTATCAAGAAAATATAACCGTAAAAGATGTAGCGAGAGAGATGGGTTATGACCATAGATATGTTACATCGCTTATAAGAAAAGGCTTAGACACAACCTTCAGGGCACTGCTTAATGAATATCGTGTCCAAAATGCTAAGTATCTTTTGGCAACCGAGACTAAAAATATAGCGGAAATAGCATATGAATGTGGTTATGACTCACTTTGCTCGTTTAATCGCAATTTCAAAGAAATTACCGGCATGACACCAAGGCAGTTTAGAGAAAAATAATGTTGATTTTTTGTATAATATTAATATTATTTTTTTGCACATATATTGAAAAACACGTAAATATATGATAATATATAAGTTGAACTTTAACGCACTAAAGTAAATTTCTGAAAGGAGCTAATAATGAATCCTAATTTAATACCAACTATAATGACAATAGTTCTTATAGCTTGTGCCGGTGTCGGCTTTGCAATAGGCTTTTTCAAGGGTGCAATAAAAAGCTCCGTTGATATAGCAGTATCGTTTATATGTGCACTAGTATCAATACCAATTACTAAGCTATTGACGGGTGCTCTGTTTAGTGAAAAGGTAATTAACTTTATACTTGAAAAGGTTTCCTCGTTTTTACCATCAAGCCTTGAGGAGGATATGGCTAGTGTTATGGCTCTTTTTCAAGGTGAATCCGGTCAAGCTGTAAGTGAGCTTGTAAAGTTAATTTTATCACTACCAATAATTTTATTATTGCCGCTTTTGTTCCTTGTTGTGTTTGTACTGGTAAGCACAGTAGGACATATCATAGCAATAGTGGTTGAATCACTTGTTTGCCCAAAGGTGAAAAATGTTTGGCTTAAAATTTTAGGCGGAGCCTTGACAGGAGCTAGTGCTCTTATAATTTGTGCAACATTTATTATGCCATTTGTCGGCTATGCTAATTTCACAGTTGAAACTATTGATTATTTCAAACAAGCAACAGCTACTGACACAGCACTTGCACAAGACGCATCACCTAAAAAAAGTGAACGTATAAACAGCAAGGCATATGGCGTGATGGATCAAATTGTTAAATATGCTGATCCAATAAAAAATTCACCTATATCAAAAGCAATATATACAGCAGGTGGTAAGGGTGCGTTCAAAACGCTAACCACTACTAAGGTATCAAAAATTGATATAAGCCTACAAAAGGAAATAAATGGCGCGGTTGAAATTTACGATGCTGTTTTAGTATTTGTTGATGATTCTCCAAAGTATTACGGAGAAGACCAAACCAAGGCAGTAGAGCAAATAAATGTCGCTCTTGCCGATTCGGAATTTTTGCCACTTCTTTTATCAAAGACTATTTCCTTTACAGCAAATGAGTTTTATCAAGGACACAGTATATTAGGAATAGAAAAGCCGGACTTCGGTGAGGATGTAAATCCAACATTTGATAGAATTTTAAAGGTTCTTAAGGATACTGACTCAAATGCAATAAGAAAAGATATAAAAACGCTTTCAAATGTTGCAAACGGCACAGTCGAAAATGGCGTGATTGAAAAAATTACAGGCGAAAAAAAGGACATTTGGGGCATTTTCGAGGATGAAAAGTTTGTTGAATTAATCCTTGTTGAGCTATATAAAAACGAAAGAACACGAAATATGGTTCCTTATATGACAGGTGCAGTTACCAATTACATTTATAAAATGTATGGTGATGTAAATAACACATACGTTGCACCAGAGGGCTTTAACTATGACCTTTATAATGAGGATGGCTTAAAGCAAGAGGCAATATATATTTCAAGTGCCGTTAAGGAAATTCACTATTTCATTGAAAACACAGATATTTCAGAGGAAGCCGAGCCTAAGGATATTATTCTTAATGCGGATTTAGGTGCACTTGGCAGAGGTCTTGAATACCTACGAGAAGGCATATTTACAGAAAGATTGTTTGATATACTTCTAAAATCAGTTCTCGAGTCCGAGGCTATTGACGAGCTTGGTATTATTGATAAGTACATTATTGATAAAGCAACAGAGGACGATGCTGATCTTGAGGGAATGTTAGTTTCTCGTCAAAACATCTTAAAGCTAGCAATAGCTATCAAGGATAAGCAAGACAAGGAAGAAACCAAGGTTCTTATGGATTCTGTTATTGGGTCATTACTGACAGATGATGGAGAATCACTTGGCTCGCTTGTAAGCCAAGACAACCTAACCTCACTCGGTATGAGCGAGGAGGATGCAAAGAGCGTTGAGGGAATTGTTGGCTCAATGCTTGATGGTGCAAACAACTGCGAGTTTGAAAACGACGAGGAAAAACAAGCAGAAATAGAAAAAACAGAGGAAATCATTTCAGCTGTTGGTAACACCGTTCTTGATAAGGACGAGGAGCATATGTTTAAAACAGATGATAACGACTCGTCAACAACAGGTATGAACGCAAATGAGTTTGTCGATAAGGTAACAGACTCTAAGCTAACATCTTCTATGATTCAAAGTGCAATAACGGACGAAAACGGCGAATCTAAGGAAGACCCATACAACATTCAAGGTCAAATTAGTGAAAGCGATAAAAATGAGATTTCACAAGCAATAAATGAAAAATATAACCAAGAGGATGCAACAGAAGAGGACAAGGCAACACTTGAGGCTCTAGCTAACATCTTCGGTGTAACAATTGAATAAGTCAAGGCAAAGGAGAACACAGAAATGGGACTTACAATAGCACAAAAAATTATTAAAAATCACTTAATTTCCGGAGAAATGAAGGTTGGAGAGGAAATCGCGTTAAGAATTGACCAAACTCTAACTCAAGATGCCACAGGAACAATGGCATATCTAGAGTTTGAAGCAATAGGAATTCCTCGTGTAAGAACAAAGCTTTCAGTTGCTTATATAGATCACAACACCCTTCAATCAGGCTTTGAAAACGCAGACGACCACAGATACATTCAATCAGTGGCAAAGAAGTTTGGCTTACGCTTTTCACGCCCTGGTAATGGTATTTGCCACCAAGTACACCTTGAGCGCTTTGGCGTTCCGGGAATGACACTTATCGGCTCTGATAGCCACACACCAACAGGCGGTGGTATCGGTATGCTCGCTATGGGTGCAGGTGGACTTGATGTTGCAGTTGCAATGGGCGGTGGTGCTTACTACATCACAATGCCAAAAATGTATAAGGTTAATTTAACAGGAAAGCTTCAGCCTTGGGTAAGCGCTAAGGATGTCAGCCTTGAAATACTCCGTATTTTGTCAGTAAAGGGTGGCGTTGGTGCTATAATCGAATGGGGTGGAGAGGGCATTAAGACTCTATCCGTTCCCGAAAGAGCAACAATTACAAATATGGGTACTGAGCTAGGTGCTACAACCTCTATTTTCCCATCAGACGAAATAACAAAGAAATTCCTAGAGGCACAGGGCAGAGGCGACGCTTATATTCCTCTTGAAAGTGATCCCGATGCTGTTTACGACAGAATAATAGACATCAATCTTTCTGAATTAATGCCACTTTTGGCTTGTCCACATAGCCCTGACAATATCAAGAGTGCTGAGGAGCTATCCGGCATTAAGGTTGACCAAGTTTGTATCGGCTCATGCACCAACTCATCACTACGTGATATGCTAAAGGTTGCAGCTATGCTTAAGGGCAAAAAGATTGACGATAGCGTTAGCCTATCAGTATCTCCGGGCTCTAAGCAGGTTCTATCTATGCTTGCAGATTGTGGTGCACTTTCTGATATACTCGCAGCAGGTGCTCGTGTGCTTGAATGCGCATGTGGTCCTTGTATCGGTATGGGCTTCTCACCAAACTCAGCAGGTGTATCTCTCCGTACATTTAACCGTAACTTCGAGGGTAGAAGTGGTACAAAGGACGGACAAGTATATCTTGTATCTCCTGAGGTTGCCGTTGCTTCAGCTCTTACAGGTTATATTACAGATCCAAGAACACTTGGAGATTACATTGACATAGAAATGCCGGAGAAGTTCAAAATTGACGATTCCGCAGTTATTCTACCGGCTAGTGAGGATGAGGCTAAGGACCTTGAAATTCTTCGTGGTCCAAACATTAAGCCATTCCCAACTACATATCCACTAGAAAACGAAATTAATGCAAATCTAACACTTAAGGTTGGCGACAATATCACAACAGACCATATTATGCCGGCAGGTGCTAAGATTTTGCCATATCGTTCAAATATTCCGTTCTTATCAAAGTTCTGCTTTGCAGTATGTGATGAGAGCTTTGCAGCTCGTGCACTTGAGGCAAAGAGCTCAATAATTGTCGGTGGCTCAAACTACGGTCAAGGCTCATCAAGAGAACACGCAGCTCTAGTTCCACTATACCTAGGCGTTAAGGCTGTTGTTGCTAAGAGCTTTGCAAGAATTCACGCAGCAAACCTAATAAATGCAGGTATTTTACCACTCACATTTGAAAATCCGGAGGATTACGACCTACTTAACCAAGACGACAAGCTAACACTTGAAAATGTGTTTGATGGTATGGAAAAGGGCAAAATCACTCTAAAGGCAAATGGTAAGGAAATTCCACTTGTATGCTCATATACCAAGCGTCAAATCGATATACTTAAAGCAGGTGGACTACTTGCTTATACCAAGGGCGAATAATTCACTTATACGAAATTGAAGGAGAATTATAATGAAAGAACTATCTAAAGAAATTCTAAATACCTATAATCTTTGGCGTACAGATGAGCGTTTTGACAAGGAAACAAGAGAAGAGCTTAATAAACCGATGTCAAATGAGGAAATAGAGGATCGCTTTTGGCGTGATCTTGAGTTTGGTACAGGCGGACTCCGTGGAGTAATGGGTGCCGGTACAAACAGAATGAATAAATACATAATTAGAAAGGCTACAAAGGGCTTTGCTAATTATCTTATAAATAAGTATGGTGAGGATGTTAAAAGAGGTGTAGCTATCGGCTACGACTCAAGAAACAACTCAGACGCATTCGCCCGTGAGGCAGCACTTGTTATGTGTGCCAGTGGTATTCCAACATACCTATACGCATATCTAGTTCCAACACCAACTCTTTCCTTTACAGTAAGAGAGCTTGGCTGTGTTGGTGGTATTGTTGTAACAGCTAGTCATAACCCTAAGGAGTACAACGGCTATAAGGTTTATGACGAGGACGGTTGTCAGGTTCTTATTGAGGATGCAAATGCAATTATTGAATATGTAAATGCAATTACAGATATTCCGGCAATTGAGGTAGCAGACGAGGACGAGGCTAGAAAAGCAGGACTTTTAAAGACAGTTGACGACTCGGTTTATACAAGCTTCTGTGAAAATGTCAAAAAACAAGCTCACGATGTTGGAGAAAAGAGTGCCAAAATCATATATACACCACTACACGGTACAGGCAATGTGCCGGTTAGACGTGTACTTAGCGACCTTGGCTACAATGTAACAGTAGTTAAGGAGCAAGAGGAAAAGAATGGTGATTTCCCAACAGTTGTTTCTCCAAACCCAGAAAATGCAGAGGCACTTTCAATAGGCTGTAAGCTCTGTCAGGAGTTGGGAGCTGACTTGATTCTCGGTACAGACCCGGACTGCGACCGTGTTGGTATTGCAGTTAACACAAAGGACGGAATGAAGCTATTTACAGGTAACCAAGTAGGTGCACTCTTGGTTGACTATGTAATCAAGATGAATAAAGCATCACTCAATGAAAAATCAACAGTAATTAAGACAATAGTTACAAGTGAGCTAGGCGCTATCATTGCTAAGCAAAACGGCTTAAAGGTTATTGAAACTCTAACAGGCTTTAAGTTCATCGGTGATAAGATGAACGAGTTTGATAGAAAAGGCAATGGCGAGTTTGTTATCGGCTATGAGGAAAGCTATGGATACTTAGTTGGCACACACGCAAGAGATAAGGATGCAGTTGTTGCATCTATGCTCATTTGTGAGATGGCTTGCTACTATAAAAATCAAGGCAAAACCCTTGTAGACGTAATGGAAGAAATCTATCAAACATACGGCTACTTCCTTGATAAGCTAGATTCATATACACTCAAAGGAATTGATGGTGTTGAAAGAATCCAAGCTATAATGAAGGAAATGAGAGAAAAGGGCAAGAGCTTAATGCCAAATATCGTAGTTGTTAATGACTACACAGTAGGAATTGACGATCTACCAAAGGCAGACGTGCTAAAATTCGTTTTTGAGGACTCCTCTTGGATTGCAATTCGTCCATCAGGCACCGAGCCAAAAATCAAGGTTTATTACTCCGTAAAGGGCGCGAACAAGGACGACGCCTCCAAGGTGCTTGAATCTCGCCGCACAGTAATCAATGCAATTATAAATGCGTAAATAAAAATCCACCGATTGTTCGGTGGATTTTTTTATTAAATTAGACACGCGGTCGCTAAAACTTTAGCTCAACCTCTTTCGCCATCGGCACTGAGTATAGACAAACCTTGTCAACCTTTCTTTCGAAAATAGCTTCCATAGCTTGTTTATAATAGGATAGCTGTCTTGTGTATCGCTCGGTTAAAACCTGCACATAGTTGTACTTATTAACCTTGTCGGTCTTGTAGTCAACTAATACGAGCTTGTCATTTTCGTCTATGAAAACAGCATCGACAACACCTTGTACAAGAACCTTTTGCTTCTTTAAATCAGGATCTTCTGTAAATTCAGTTGCATCAACCATAGCATTAAATCTAAACTCTCGTTTAAACAGCTTAGCTTTTTTCATATCATTAAATAGCTTCGAGGAAACAAAATTCTCAATGTGCTCCTTGTTTATAAGCTCAGCATCAGCTTCTGATATAAAGGCCTCATCCTTTAAGTTCTTTAATTCATCATCAAAGCCATTTTCTTCGAGATTTTTAAAATTACAGAACTGCATAAATACGTGAGTTGCAGTACCCTTATCAGCTCCTGTGGCTTCTTCTTCCTCGACACCTAAAAATTTAGGCTTTCTTTTTAGCTCCTTAGTTAAATCAATCTCGTCGTTTTCATTCTTATCAAGAATGTTTTCCTTTAGCTTAGATACGCTTAGCTTTGATGGTATTTTTCTTAAGTAATCGTATTTATATTCAAAGTCGAAGCGCCTTTTTAAGGTTTCTTGCATTTGCTTTATTAGGTCACTATTAAGCTCTTTTTCTTCACTTTTTTGTGTTGTGCTTGAGTTAATTAGATTGTCCATATCAATGATTGGAAAATCCACATAATCACGTGGCAAATACAAAGCATTATAAATATAATCAAGATAAGATTTTAGCGAGTAAACATAGAGAGGAGAGGAATATGGGGCAAACGTGCTCGTTGTGGCTTTGTATTCATTTAGATTATCTACTGATGCTGTTACAATTAGCTTGCCTTTTGCTCTTGTCATAGCAACGTAAAGAATGCGCATTTCCTCTTCCTTGCCGGCACGGTCAATTGCAGTTGTAGCGATTTTTCTAAGTATTGTTTTATACTTAACTAAGCTACCAGTGTTCCCAACATAGCCTATAATACCTAGTCTTTTGTCGAACAAAAGGTCGTCCATCTTTTCATTGAAGTAGAACTCACCCTCTGCATTACAAAGGAAGCAATATTCAAATTCAAGTCCCTTGGATGCGTGTATTGTCATAATTCTTACATAATCATTTGGATTTGTAAACACAGCTTCCTTGCTTCTTGAGTCTTTAATGCCTTCTATGTAATTTAAAAATTTATAAAGCCCCTTGTATGATGAGCTTTCATATTCTCTTGCATGGTTATATAGCTTTATTAAATCTCTTTTTTCGCTTCTTGAAGAGTTGGTAAGGCCACAAGCACTCATAACAAATGAAATTGCATCAAATGAATTGAGCTTCTTAATTTCGTTTTGCATAAGAAGTAGCTTTTTTTGGAACTTTTCTATTTTTTCAATAATTTCTTCTTCGCCCTCGTAGCTTTGAAGAGCAGTGTATAGAGGTAAACCGCCCTTACTTGCTTTACGAATTTTTAAAAGGTCATCAGCGGTGAAATTAAACACAGGGGAGCATAAAGCACCTGCTAGATAAGTATCCTTATATGGATTGTCGATTGTGTTAAGGATTGATAAGAGCAACAAAACATGTGGCTTTTCAAAAAATTTAACATCATCAACATATTCAGTGTCAATTCCAAGCTTAGAAAGAGCATTAATATAATATTTTTTATATTTGCCCTTGCGTATCAAGATGGCAATATCAGAAAGCTTAATATTTAGCTTTCCATTGTCGTAAGTGTGAGCTTTGATTATCTCAGCTATTCTTTGGGCTACATATTTAGCTTGAAGAATATTCTTTTGCTCCTTTAATTTTTCGTTGTCCTCTTCTTCAAATGTAGAGAAGTCAAGCAAGCAAACCTCAGTATTTCGTGGATTGTATGGATTCTTTTCGTCGTAAAATTTACTTTTAATCAAATTGTCCTTCATACTGTAAGGAATGCCGAAGGAATTAAAAAACATATAGTTTGAAACATCATTAGATGTTTTGATTACACTCTCGTCGCATCTAAAGTTGTCAGACATAAATATAGTTTTTCCGTTCTCGCCTTTATCCTCTGTGTCAGTTACGTCCTCAAAGCTGTTTCTATAACTAGAGAATATTTCAGGCTCAGCAGAACGGAAGCGATAAATACTTTGCTTAATATCGCCAACCATAAATCTGTTGTTTCTTGAAATGGATGCGAAAATCTCGTCTTGAAGAGCGTTAGTGTCTTGATATTCATCAATATAAATCTCATCGTATTTGAGCGAGATTTCCTTTGCAAGTGGTGTTGGCTTGCCGTTTGGCTCAACTAAAAGCTGATGGGTATATCTTTCAAGGTCGTTAAAGTCGCAAATACCATATTTGCGCTTTCTTTCCTTATATCTTTTCTCGAATACAACTAAAATGTTGTAAATTGCTTTGCATATTCTATTGTTGTACTTGAAAACAAGATCAAGCGTCGGTTTAGCATAGGAGAAAAAGTCATCCTTTAGCTTTTGGTGTCGCTTTTTGAAATCTTTACGAATTTCTTTAACAAAAGCAATATTTTCAATTGCACTTTTGTTTATGTCTTGGGTAAGATCATTGGGATTATAATCTACAAAAACACGCTTTATTCCTAAATAAGTGGCATCCTGTGTCGCTTTTTCAAGCTCTTCTATCTGTGCAAGATCTCCCGTGATAGCATCCAAAAACTTAGGTGTACCATCTTTTAAAAGAACCTCGTCGCGTATTTTTTCATAAATAGGACGGAAATGGTTTATAAGCATACTTATTTCGTTGATAATTATCTCACCATAAACTGTTTGCATAAAATCAACATAACTATCTTGCGTAATAAGTAGAGTATCAAGGAATTTTGGTGTGCTTGATAGCTTTTCATAAAGAGTGAGTAGCTTGTTATCAAGTGCATCGTTTTTAGATATTTGTGAATAGCAATCACAAATAATCAAGAAGTCCTCGCTGGGAGTCTTCATTTCATAAAGCTCCTCAATAACCTCCTTCATAACCTCTTTCTTGATGTAGTCTATTTCGTTTTCTTCACCAATTCTAAAATCGCTATCTAGTGGTAGTTTGTTAAAATTAGGCTTTATAACATTAAGACAAAAGCTGTGAATTGTTGAAATATCGGCTATGCTTGTATTAACAATCTGCTTACGCAAAAATTCCTTTTTGTCCTCTGAACACGTATGTAGTGCCGTTACAATAGCATCAGTAATGTCGCTTTTTAGTTTGTTAGCGGCTTCCTTTGTAAAGGTAACAATAAGCTTTTTTGTAATATCTTCCTCGTCTTCAAGCAGCTTTTTGATAATTCGTGTGGTCAATGTGCGAGTTTTACCGGAGCCGGCGCCGGCAGAAATCAAAATGTCGCTACCAGTGTGCAAAACTGCCTTTCTTTGCGCATATGTAAGATCACTCATGCTCGTTGTTCCTCCTTCTACATAGGACATTGAAATTACAGCTTTCACAAGCTGATTTGCCAAATGTGTCCTTTGGATTGGTTTCAAGCTTACCGCTGAATATGCCGTTTGATAATCTAGTGATACTTTCTGTCATTAAATCTCTATATCTATCAAATCCATCAAGTGGTATATAATAATATCTTTTTGTCTTTGGGGCAATAGAAGGCAAAAGCTTTGTGCCGGGTGATTTGTCTTGTGCTAATATTATCTTTTCGTCATCTAAGAACTTGCCTTTAAATAAGCTTTCCTTTTCAAGAGTTGTTGCTTCAAACGTTCGCATTTCAAGAAGGTTGTCATTGATGTCATCATCTATAGTTAATTTGCCAATGTTTAGTGGGATGAAGAAAAATCCGGCAGGAACAAGTGTTCTTTGCTTGCCATCGTCGGTTTGTCCAACAAGCCTTTTCTTAAAATCACAGCCATCATCCATATTCAAAAGAGAGAATAGGTATAGAGGGAGCTGTACATCCTCACCTTCTTTAAGAGCAGCTTCGGAAAACTTATGAGAACCAATTTTATAGTCAGCTACACGGATATATACTTTATCGCCGTCGGTGTAGGTGTCAATGCGGTCAGCCGTGCCTATCATATAAGCCTTTTTGCCATTATCTAAATCAAAGGTTAATGGTGGAACAAGCTCATTAGGATTAAAGTCCTTTTTGTAACGATAGTCATTTTTGTAGCCGAAATTAAGCTCTGTGTATTTAGGCTTAAACTCGGACTGCTTGAACTCCTCGACTAGCTTATTTATGTATATATACAAATTACGCTTTAATCTGTCAAAATGATGCAAGAGCTTGTTTGACATATGTACACCTTGACAAACTGATAAAACATATTTGTCGACCATGTCATCAATAATTTCTTTGATTTCGTCATAGGAAAGGTCAAAGACCTTTTTTCTTGTGCTCTTTTTATCATCGTTTTCGTCTTCAATCATTCTGTTTACAAAATGCTCAAAAATGTTATGAACCAAAACACCAGAGTTTAGAGAAGAGAAAAACAATTCAGAATCTGCATTTAACTTTAGATATTGCTCAATATAATACTTGAATTTACAAGTAGAATAAAGCGAAAGCTGAGTTTGAGAAAGTCTTAATGTAGAGCCGAAAACACTATCGATAGTTGTAGAGCTTAATTCAGCATTTTCATTAGAAAAGTCCATAACCTTGTCAGGTAAGGTGTATTCCTCGTCTAATAGCTTTTCTACCTTTTTGGTTCTGTTTTTAAGCTCATTTGCAATAGCTTCCTTTAATTCGCCATTTACGGAACAATAGTATTGACTTGCAATATTTTCGTTGAAAATTTTTCTGTTTGCATTATGCTTTGTAACGTGAGCTCTTTTTACCTTTTTAAACAATGACTCGATACGCTTGTAACCGATAGATTTTTGACGTGCACTACCATCAATAGCAGTAGTAAGAGCACAAACGTGAACGCCCTCGCTCGCAATCGCTAAGCTTGTCTTAAAGAACATAAGCTCGTCATCAGCTCTTTCCTTGTTAGTAGCAGAAAGAGTTATTTGGAATTTATCCTTTAGCTTATCTTTATCTGCATCAGTAAAGATAGAGTTGTCGGAAACAGTAGCAGGGAAAACGCCCTCGTTAGCTCCTAAAATAAACACGTGTCGAATGTTTTCTGATCTAATTGAGTGAGCATCGGCAATTATAACATTGCCCTCGCCTGTTGGTATTGTGCCAACATTAGCATCTAAAAATGCGTAGTTAAAAAGAGTGATAAAGGTAGAAGTATCTACAGTTAAATCACCACAAATATGTGCAAGTGTATCAAGTGCATCTAAAATTGCATCCCATATTTGAGAAAGAACATAAGCATCAGCCTTGTCAATATTTTTTCTTTCTTCCTCCAATAGTTCAACAATTTTATTGTTATTTAGAAAATTATATACAGCGGTAGCTAGGTCTACAACGCTTCCGCCACCATTAAATCCCTTTTCTAAAACCTCAAGCTTTTTAAAAATCCTTTTTTTTGTGGCAATAATACGCCCTAGCTTTTCTTCGTCAAATTCCTCGCTAAAGCCATTTGGATTAGCATTCCAATAGTCGGGATTTTGGAATTTTTCTCCATAAATATCCCAAAGAATTAAATAACTTTCAAGCTCGGAAATTTCATCAACAGTAATGTCATCAAAATAACCGCATTTAGCAAATGTAAGTAAATCCTCACGGCGATGGCTATCGATAAAATTCAGCGCACTAAAAATCATTTTTATAAGTGGCTTTGTAAGCCATTCGGAAGGAGCGGAGAAGAAGTGGGGAATATTATACTTTTTAAGAGTATAATTCAAAATACCCATATAATTTGAGGTGTTTCGAGCAATAATTGCAATATCTGAGTATTTATAGTCCTTTGTTTTGTTCATTATCAGCTTGCAAATCTCAGAGGCAACGTATTCACATTCCTCAAACTCGTCGCCACATAAAGCAAGAGTGATATTTTGGCTACCGGAAATTTTTTCTTTGGAAAAATCCCAAAGGTTTTTTGAAAGACATTTTAAATCCTTGTATTTGTGCTTTAAATCCTTATCAAAGGATATTGGCTTCTTGCATTGTTTACCAAGCTTTTTGCAAATATCATTTATGATACGTGCGTTTTTGGCAATCATGCTAAACTGCGTTGTTTCCTCTGTTGCATAGGTAGGGCAATCAAATGCAAATGTTATATTACTAGCTGAATTAATAATCTTTTCAAGTACATCAAGCTGAGCCTTTGAAAAACCGTAAAATGAATCAACATAAACGTTTTTGCCCTTAAAATAATTGTGCTCCTCAATCTTTTCGGCAAGCATAGTCATATTGTCATAAGGATCGCTTAGCTCGTATTTATCTACAAGTAGCCCTTCATAAGCTATCCAAATTTCCTTTAAATCTTCAAGCTTTGCTTTTAGTGAGTTGTTTGCATTAAGAGTGTTTATAACTGACTCAAGCTTTGATTTTGGTGAGATGTTTTTATCAAGATCGTTTACAATCTCCTCGAGAGTTGCTTTTAGCGAGTCCTCTTTATCAAGACTATTTATAGCATCCTCAAGCTTTGCTTTGGGTGATTCGTCTTTGTCAAGACTAGTTATAGCCTCATCAAGCATTGCTTTTGGTGAGTCGTATTTGCCAAGACCATTTATAGCCTCATCAAGCTTTTTCATTGAAACAGAGTATGATTTAAACTCGCCGATAGTTTTTAAAAACATTTTTATGGAGCTTTTTTCGTGATTTTCTTCGATTTTATATGATTTTAACTTTCCCTCTAAACGACAATTACAAATTGCTTGATACATTAGCAAGATTTTTCCACTTTCAGTTACATAATTGTCCTTGAGTCCTCCAAACTCACGAAAAACCTTATTAGGTAAACGAGTAAAGTTAGTAACCTCACAGTATAGCTGAGCAGTTGGCAAAAGAGAGGCTATTTGCCTCTCCTTGATTACTGTTTGTTGTTCCGGAACGATAAGAAAGGAGCTGATGCCCTTTTGAGCATCTTCCTTGATTTTTTCAAGAATATATGTGCTTTTTCCGGTTCCATAGTCGCCGTATAAAAACTGTACCATATTAGTCCTCCCTAAAATTTTGTCTTACTAAATTCGTCAACATCTTGCCCACGCAAGGTCATATCATCTTCCCAAAGCAAAACGTTTCTTTTTATTGTTTCCTTGCCTCGCCAAGCAAACGGACGAGAGTTAAATTCCTCATCAGTCATAGAATCAAGCTTTTTAGAGGTTAGACAGGATATTACATCGTCGTTGAAAAATTCAATAGGTGAGCATTTTGCATTCTTTGTGTATGGACAAGCATTTTGTCAAGCTTCGCATCCCCAAACAGAGCCGTTTTTCAAAATTAACTCCTTTTCCTCGTCGGTTAATTCGCCCTTCTTTTGAGTGATAGCGGACAAGCAAACACGCTTTTTATCTATACCCTCATCTCTTGGTGCAATACAACCGGTAGGACACGCTTTTTTACAAGCCCCACAGTGTAAACATTCCTTCATTGGCTCTTCCTTTGCATAAGTAAGACCTAACTGCTTTGGAGTTAAGTTCGTGATACATTCAGCCAAGAAAACAAATGAAGAATATTTTTCGTTTATAAGTAGACCATTGTCGCCCATAAAGCCAAGACCGCTGATACAAGCAGCGTGTACCTCGTCAATAGGTGAATGGTCAGCAAACACCTTGAATTTAGCATTTGGATATCTCTTGCTTATGTGAGCCTCAAGTCTTTTTGAAAGCTTGTCCACATAAAGATGGTAATCCTTAACGGATGCATAAGCAGTAAGGTTTTTAGGTGCTTTTCTAGGCTTATATGGTATAAGCATCATTACAACGTTAGAGCTTTCATCAAAACCATTTTTTTCAAGCAGATAGCTTTTTACGACCTTGCAACGAGAAAGTGGCACACAAGCGTGATATTCAATGCCCAAAGCATAAAGCAGCTTTGCAAAGCGATGCATTCTTTTCTTGCGGAACACTAAAAATTCCGACAAGATAAAATTCAAAATAACTATTGTTATGGTTACAATAAGCTTAATTAATAGGTTATACTCTTTTAAACTTAAGAAGTCAACAAGTAAAAGCATAAGGCCGGTGTTTAATAGACCTGTGCCAAGTCTTGCTATAACGAAGGAAAAAGCCTCGGAGATTATCACCATAGGGCGAAAGCTTCTGCTGTTAAAGACAAAAAGCTTGTTTGTAATAAAAGCAAAGGCAACGCTAAAAATCCAAGCAATTATATTTGAAGCAGTAGTTAAAAAGCCACCACTCAAAACGCTTGGCAGAACAAGGTTATAGAAAAGCCAATATGTGCCGAGGTCAACAAGAGTAGCAAGTACGCCACAAATTGTATATGAAATTAGCTTTTTGTATTTTTTAAAAAAATTCATAACAGCGCCCCCTTCTAAAAATATACTAATTATATTATATAAAAAACGACATACTTTGTCAAGGAAAAAAGGATGCAGAAAGTACTTGCAAAAATATTTTTTATATGTTAGAATATATCTATATATTGACAAAAAGTGCTAAATCGCATACTAAATGTGTGAAAAGGAGGATAATTATGGCAAAGGGATATACCGATCAAAGCATATCATCACTCAAGGGTGCTGACCGTGTTAGAAAAAGACCTGCCGTAATTTTCGGCTCTGAAGGTCTTGAGGGCTGTCAGCATTCGTTTTTTGAGATTCTTTCAAACTCGATTGACGAGGCTCGTGAGGGCTACGGAAAAGAAATAACAATAACTGTATATAAGGATAGAACGATCGAGGTTGACGACCATGGTCGTGGTGTTCCGCTAGACTTCAACCAAAAGGAAGGCAGATATAACTGGGAGCTTGTATATTGTGAGCTTTACGCAGGTGGTAAATATGAAAACAATAGTGCTAAGGGTGCATATAAGTTTTCACTAGGTCTTAATGGCTTGGGTGCTTGTGCTACACAGTATTCATCCGAGTTTATGGATGTATATTCATATAAAAATGACTACGTTTCAGAAATTCACTTTAAAAAGGGCAACCCTGTTTCTACCCTCGTTACAACTCCTTTGGAAGGAAAAGACAGACGTACAGGCACACTTACTCGTTGGCGTCCTGACCTAGAGGTGTTTACTGATACCAACATTCCTAAGGAATACTTTTTCGATGTTCTTCATAAACAAGCAATTGTAAATGCAGGACTAAAGCTAATTTTAAGACTAGAGGTAGGCACAGGCAGATTTGAAAAGACAGAGTTCCTTTACAAAAATGGTATCTCCGACTATCTAAATGAGCTTACTCTTGAATCCTCAATTACCGCTCCTGTTTATTGGGAAATGAGCGATAAGGGACGCGACCGCGAGGACAAAGAGGACTATGAATTAAATGCACAAATTTGCTTTTGCGTATCAAATACAATCAACGCACTTGAATACTACCACAACTCAAGCTTCCTTGAGCACGGCGGATCACCTGACAAGGCAGTAAAACGTGCATTTTTAACAGAGCTAGATAAATACTTGCGTACAAACAACAAGTATTCAAGAAACGAGAGCAAAATTACCTTTGGTGATATTCAAGACTGTCTTGTTTTGATTATCAATAGCTTCTCAACAAAAACCTCATACGAAAACCAAACTAAAAAGGCAATAACAAACAAGTTTATCGAGGACTCGCTTTGTGAGTTTATGAGGAAAAAGCTTGAAATCTACTTTGTAGAAAACAGAGCACAGGCTGAGCTGTTTGCCAATCAAGTGCTTATTAATAAGCGCTCACGTGAAAGAGCTGAAACTGCTCGTCTTGACATCAAGAAAAAGCTTGCTACCTCAAGCGATATTACAAATAGAGTAGAAAAGTTTGTTTCCTGCCGTTCAAAGGATCCGGATGTCCGTGAGCTCTATATAGTTGAGGGCGACTCAGCTTTAACATCCTGTAAGCTCGGTCGAGATGCCGAATTCCAAGCAATTATTCCGGTAAGAGGTAAAACTCTAAACTGTCTAAAGAGCTCCTATGATAAGATTTTCAAGAGCGACATTATAGTTGACCTACTTAAGGTTATCGGCTGTGGTGTTGAGGTTGAAACCAAGACAAAGGGCAAGGACGGTATGGCTACCTTTGATATTAACAATCTAAGATGGCGTAGAATAGTTATCTGCACCGATGCTGACGAGGATGGATTCCAAATTAGAACACTTATTTTAACAATGTTCTATCGTTTGCTTCCAACACTTATCAAAGAGGGCAAAATCTTTATAGCAGAATCACCTCTATATGAGATTACCACCTCAAAGGACAAGATATATTTTGCATATAACGAGCCTGAAAAGGCAGATATTCTAGCAAAGCTAGAGGGTGAAAAATATACAATCCAACGTTCAAAGGGACTTGGTGAAAACGAGCCTGATATGATGTGGCAAACAACTATGAATCCTGAGACAAGACGTCTCATTCAGGTTGACCCGGCAGACGAAGAGGAAACAAGAATTATCTTTGAAACCTTGCTTGGTGACGACATAGCGGCAAGAAAAGAGTTTATCGCTGTAAACGGACCAAGATATATGGATCTTGCCGATATATGATAGAGTACACACAAGACGAAAAATATATGCTTCTCGCCCTTGATGAGGCAAAAAAAGCCGAAAGCGAGGACGAGGTGCCTGTCGGTGCGATAGTTGTGCGAAACGGTGAGATTGTAGCAACAGCCTACAACACCCGTGAATATGGCAAAAACGCACTCTATCACGCAGAAATCAAGGCAATAGATGAGGCTTGCAAAAAGCTCGGTGGTTGGCGACTTGTTGGCTGTACTATGTATGTCACCCTTGAGCCTTGCCCTATGTGTGCAGGCGCTATTGTAAACGCAAGAATAGAAAGAGTAGTCTATGGGGCACCCGACCATAAGGCAGGAGCCTTTGGTACAATGCTAAACCTAACCGACTACCCACTTTTTAAGCCGGAAATAGTTAGCGGGGTTCTAAAAGACGACTGCGCAAAAATCCTATCAGATTTCTTCAAGAAAAAACGATAAAACAACAAAAAACGCGACACAGTGTCGCGCTTTTTTGCATTTAATAATATAATCATTTGTAGGGGACATTCCTCGTCCGCAGGCTGTATAGCCAATATTGACAAAGTTCTTTAGATAATGTATAATAAAATCGAAGAGCAAATATGAAAGGTTGGTATTGGTTGTGAAAAAAGTTAAATATGCAGTCTCAATAATGTGTTCTTTATTATTGTGTGCCTTGTTGCTTTCCTCTTGCTCAAACTTATCGTACTTGCATTTTAAATATTTTCAAAACAATTCAGTGAATTCAGAAAAAACTGTTGATACGATAGTTGAGTGCATAAAAACAAAGGATGCCGAGGGCATAAAAGAATTATTTGCAGAAAATGCGTTGTTAGAGGCGAAAAATATAGATAAATCAATAGAGGATTTGTTTTCATATGTTACAGGCGAAATTATAAGCTATGACGGCGTGATTGGCTCTTTTGGTGCAATACAAGATGGAGAAACTCTAAAAATAGATTTTACAACTCATAAAATTACTACCACACAAGGTGTTTATAATCTTGAATGTAAAAACGTTGCCCAAAATACTACTAACCATAGAAATGTTGGTCTTTGGTCAATGTATATAATCAATGAAGAAAATGAAACATACTTTAAGGATGCGGCATATCGTTCTAGTGGAAGCAATGTTACAGGAATAAATGTAAATGTACCAAGATCGTTTGCGGTATTTAATCTTGATGATTATAAGACAGAACTGGAAATTTATAAATGTAATGATGGTGAAATGACATATTGTCAAGATGAAAATGAGTTTTATGAGTTTTGCTATGATAAAATAAGAGAAAAGGCAGCGGAGCTTAAATTAGGTTATGACGGATTAGAAGAATACTATGATGAAAACACTAACTGTTATCTTGTTATAACAACTCCTTATAACATAGATATTTGTGGTGGAAAGGCATATATGATAATTCAAAGGGAAGATGGAAAAGTATTAGCCTTTTGGCAGGATGAATATTTCATTCGCCCATAGATAAGAAGAGGTTTTTATTGGAATTAAGTTAATCATAAATAAAAAATGCGACACTCAGTGTCGCATTTTTTTCGTAATTTGCCTTCTCCAGTGGGAGAAGGGGGACCACTTGTGGTGGATGAGGTGTACTATTTCTTTAAGCTCTAAACAAACGCCTCAATTTTGGTTAGAGCTTCCTTTTTTTGGCTCCTTTGTGCAAAGGCACCATTTAGGGCGTACCTTGTGTTGAGCTGTCAGCTTGGCTGACTGAGGGATTGTTACTTCTTTAAAGATTTAACAAACGCCTCAATTTTGGTTAGTGCCTCTTTTAGGTGCTTAACTGAATAAGCATAAGAAATTCTTGCAAAGCCTTCACCACTTTCACCAAAAGCAGTGCCGGGAACGATAGCACATTTTTGCTCATAGAGAAGTCTTTCGCAAAACTCCTCACTTGATAGACCAAACGGAGCAATGTTTGGATAAATATAGAAAGCTCCTTCCGGCTCAAAGCATTCAATGCCTATTTTGCGTAGCCCCTCAAGTATAAACACACGGCGGCGGTTATACTCAGCACGCATCATTTCAACGTCCTCGTCGCCATTTTTAAGTGCCTCAATAGCTGCAAACTGTGACATTGTTGGAGCACACATAATAGCGAATTGGTGTATTTTCAGCATTTGCTCGCAAAGCTCATGTGGCGCACAAATATAACCAAGACGCCAGCCTGTCATAGCATAAGCCTTTGAAAATCCACTTGCAATAACTGTTCTTTCACGCATACCATCAATTTCAGCAATAGAAACGTGGCGCTTTCCATATGTAAGCTCAGCATAAATCTCGTCAGAAAGAACGCAAATGTTAGTATCGCGTATAACATCTGCAATAGCCTCTAATTCGTCCCTTGTTAAAATAGCACCTGTTGGGTTGTTAGGGAATGGGAGAACTAGCATTTTAGTTTTTGGTGTAATAGCAGCCTTGATTTCCTCAGGTGTCACCTTAAACTTGTTTTCAAGCTTTGTGTCAATGTGCACAACCTTAGCACCTATCATTTTAGCAATAGGCTCATAGCAAACAAAGGATGGAACAGGTAAAATAACCTCATCCCCGGGCTCAAGTATAGCACGCATAGCAACGTCAATAGCCTCACTGCCACCAACAGTTACAACTACCTCGTTTTTAGGGCAGTATTCAAGATTAAATCTGCGTTTTAGATACCTTGTAATCTCAGTACGTAAATCAGTCATACCGGCATTTGAGGTGTAGTATGTCTTGCCCTTTTCAAGGCTCTCAATAGCCGCCTCACGTATATGCCAAGGAGTAATAAAATCAGGTTGTCCAACCGTTAGTGAAATAACATCGTCCATCTCGGAAAGAAGATCGAAAAACTTTCGTATTCCCGATGGCTTGATTTCACAAACAGTCTTCGACAACATTTTGCCGTAATCTATCATATAAGTAAATTTCCTCTTTCGTCAACCTCACAGCTACCGTAAATAACGCCCTTGTCCTTGTATTTGCGTAGAACAAAGTGAGTAGCAGTAGCAGTTACTGATTCAATAGGAGCAAGCTTCTGTGCAACAAAGTAAGCAACCTCACGCATTGTCTTGCCCTCGATAATAAGAGCGAGGTCAAAGCCACCACTTGACATAAGGTAAAGTGATTGCACCTCAGGGTAGTTGTATATCTTTTCGGCGATCTTGTCAAAGCCACGATCTCTTTGCGGGAGTACCTTGACCTCGATAATAGCACTTACATATTCACGCTCGGTCTTGTCCCAGTCAATAAGAGTCTTGTAGCCAAGAATAACGCCGTCCTTTTCATACTTTTTGATAGCATCCTTAATTTCGCCAACCTCTTTTGAAAGCATAAGAGCAATTTGCTCAGGTGTTAAGGTTGCATCATCCTCTAAAAGCTTTAAAATCTTTTCCATAATTCACCTCTAAAAGTAAAAGATAAATTTATAATAGCATAAAAATTAGCTTATGTCAATTATTTATGAAAATAATAAAAATTCTGTTTCTGTCATTCTAAGCCACAAATGTCATTCCGACCGAAGGGAAAATAGAGCAAACTTCGATTGCCTAATTTGCAAAAGTCGCACACAGGGTGCTGTTTTTTTGGCTTTTTCTTGTACTGCTTATATTCTTGTGCAAAAGCTACAAAACTCACATTTTGTTTTTGTACAAAATGCCAATTGCCGAAAAAGTCAAAAATGTTATAATACATACGTGAAGTTATATATCCAAACAGTAAGGTGAAAGAAAATTGGCTAGAAGAAAAAGGTGAATAATGAGCCTCCATCAGAGAGTGAGGTGGAAGTTGACAAAGCCACGAGCAGAGTTAAATCGATCGATTCCACGCCAAAAGAAAGAAAAAGAGACACAATGAATGTGTCTCTTTTTCTTTGGCGGAGAATCAGAGATTTAATTTTGTGTATAAAAAGCCTGTTTTAGGTTCGTTTTGACTATAAAACAACGCAAAAATGGTAAAAAAACGCATAAAAACGCAAGTAAAATTATTGTTTTGTGACTAATTTTGTGACTAATTTTTAAAATGTAATAGTATATTAAGAGTCGTCGTGGGGACGGCTCTTTTTCTTTATAACGCGTGTCTACGCGTGAATATTACGCGAGTTAATATAGTATAGTGGTATGCGAATTGGAAGGCACTAAATATGCCAACAAGTCGGCAATCTTTTTTTGAAAATCTGTGTTATGATGGAATAAGAGAGGAGGGCTGAAAATGAGTGCTAAAGTGAAAAAAACAAGAAAAAAGACAGCTAGCAATTCAAAGGGCAGAGGCGTAAAGATTGACGAAAGCATCAAGGCCAAGGCGCAGGTGATGCTAGCAATGGGAAATACTGTTTCCTTTGTGTGTGATGAATTGAGTCTTAAGGAATCAACTGTGCGCACTTGGCAAAAGGCCCTTCAAAATGATGAGAAGTTCGCTGAATTTCGCACCAATATTTTAAATAAGAGGCATAACGAGTATTTATTAAAGGCTTTAGAGGCAGAGGGCACAGCTCTTGATATTTTGGTTAAGAAGCTTGAAACGGCGAAATTTTGCGAGGAAAAACGTGGCGAGCTTGTTGACAGGGTTCTCAAAAGTCAAGAGGGCTCCGGGATTAGTGGCGAAGAGCTGAAAAAGATGGTTGCGATTCTGTTGCCGGAGGCTTTAGGAGATATAACAAGAACCTTTGCTGTTCTTACAGAGAAGGTGGCACTTATGAGTGGCAAACCGACAGCTAACCTTGAGGTAAAGTATAAGAAATTTGAGGATATGTAATGAAATTAAAGGCTTTTATAAAAGGACTTTTAGGAAAAGGCGAAAAAATAACGCTTTGGAAATACAACTCAAACGGAAAACGAGTAAAAATATGGAACGGCGTTGCTTTTTGTTTGCCTAAATCACTCTTGAAAGAAAAGGTGCAAAAAATACTTAGCTTTTCTTGCATTGAAATTAACAAAAGGCACGAACGCGCTTGTACCCTAAATATTGTTTTAAAAGGCGAAATCAAGGTTAAATGTGATACTTGTGCCAAAAAGGAAAACAAAGAGTGCTTGCTTTATGGTGAATGCCACCATTTGAGGCTAAGGCCTATGTGGGAGTATAAGAATGCGCTATAAAATAGAGGATTTTGTAGCTAAGCGCAAGGCTCGTTGGGAAGAAATGCACGATATTGAGTACGACGAGGTGCTTGTGCGTGCTATTGCAAAGGAAATATTATCCTCCTCTGAGCTTGTGGCACAGGTAAGAGCTAAGCCTCACTTGCTTATAGAGTGTTGCTTTTCCCTGGTTGACAAGAACAAGCGAAATGTGCCATTTTTCTTTAATGATGTGCAAAGGGATTTTATAGAGCAAATAGAAACACACGGAACCAAAAAGCCGTATTTTATTTTGAAGGGCAGACAGCAGGGGTTTACTACTATTGTTACTGCTATTATGCTTGCTAATGCGATTGTAAAAAAGAATTTTGCAGGCTTTACGCTTGCCGACCGTGGAGATAACACAAAGGCTATATTTACCGACAAGGCAAAGGTAATGTATAATGCGCTTCCCGACATCTTAAAACCGACAGAAAAGTTTAACTCTGTAAATGAGCTATATTTTGAAAAGCTCAATTCCTCATGGCGTGTTGCATCGGCATCTGATAACGTAGGACGTAGCCGTACGCTTTCGCTTATTCACTATTCTGAGATAGCGTTTTACGAATGTGAACTAAGCAACTTGCAAAAATCTATTGCCGAAGCAGCGACGGAGGATGCGCTTTGTATTTATGAGACAACGGCTAACGGATTTAATGAGGCAAAGGACCTTTGGGACAGTGGCTCGTGCGTGAACCTCTTTTATGAATGGTGGCGCACGAAAGAATATGTATCAACTGAATATGAATACATAGACCAGGCAGATGGTTGGTTGACAGAACGATTAAAAGCTCTTGAAAAGCGAGGGCTTAGCCGTGAACAGCTTGCCTGGTATGCGAAAAAATATCGTAAATATCTTGACAAAAGTGCAATAAGGCAGGAATATCCCTGCACTCCTGAGGAGGCTTTTGTTGCATCCGGTGATTGCATATTTGACAAGGATGCTATTTCAAACTATTTAAGTACATTTAATGTTAAATCACGGCTTGGATATTTTGAATATAAAAAAGTGGCTAAGGCTCTTACTGACGATTACGGCCGAGTGCTTGGTTATACCGACACTATTGAGGACATTGAGTTTGTCGAAAGTAAAAACGGCTATATTTCTATTGTTGAGGAGCCTTATACAAGCGAGAAAAATAAGCCTAAAATGGTTAAGCCTTATGTAATCGGTGCAGATACAGCAGGCACAGGACTTGACTATTTTACAGCAAAGGTAATAGACAACACCTGTGGCAGGTGTGTTGCTACACTAAGACGACAAAAGATGGACGAGGACCTGTTTGCCGAGCAGCTATTCTGTCTTGGCAAGTATTACTCGGATGCGTATATAGGCGTTGAAATTAACCATTCTAGGCATCCTGTGAGGGTGCTTAGAAAGTTAGGATACGAGAACCTGTATTTAAGCAAAAAGCCGACTACCTATGGCGAGGTGCCAGAGAAGGATTACGGCTTTATAACCTCGTCTATTACAAGACCGATTATAATATCTAATCTTGTGTCAGTAATGCGAGCTGATATTCATTTGGAAACCGACCGTCAAACCTTGCTTGAAATGACAACATTTATTAAGAGGGACGATGGAAAGCAAGCAGCAGCTGATGGCGCACACGACGACCTTGTAATGGCAAGTGCTATTGCTCATTATATAGGGCAAGACTACACGCACGAGCTTATTAAGGCTGAAAAGGATTTTGATGCGTTGAACGAGTTTTTTAACATGTCGCAAAACGAAGACACATTTATTGAGTGGTAATAATATATAAATTCGCAACCGTTTGCGAATTTGAAAGGATAAAGTATGTTTGGAAGAAAGAAAATTAAAGAGCTTGAGGCAAAAATTGCCTATCTTATGTCAGAAAACGAGTTGCAGAAAATAAAAAACGACATTTATAAAAGAGATATTGAGACACTAAAAAGGAAGGTTGAAATTGTAGAAAACAATCAAAAGCCTTTGCATACTCCCTTTGAAAAAGACGACGGAAACGAGCTCGAATACAAGGACGTTTTAGACCAGTGGCTAAACGGAGAGGAGAAAAAATAAGCGATGAATAATTACGATGAAAATGTAACCGAGCTTTGGAAAAGATATCAACAAGGCATAGAATACCAGGAGACAATAGGTATTCGCACAGATATTCCAAGGTATATTGATTTTTTTGAGGGCAGACAGTGGCCGACAGCTACGGAAGCTACAAAGAATCTTCCTCGTCCTGTTCTCAACTTTATTAAAATGATTTGTCGTAACAAAAAGGCTGCAATTCTCAACTCAAAGGTACGCCTTGTGTATAAGAGTGACGATATAAATGCTAATGTTGATAAATTTAATCACTTTGCTAATTTCATTGAAAAAGAGATGGGACAGGCAGAGCTTGACAAGCAAGCTATTGATGATGCTGTAAAAAAAGGCTCATATTTCTATCACTACTATTGGGACAAGTATGCCGAAGGCAAGGATGCGAACGAGTCAGGAGCACTGCGCTGTGAGCTCGTGGATCCACTTAGCATCTTTTTTGAAAATCCATGTGAGCTGAACGAGCAAAAGCAAGGTTGGATTATTATGGTAACACGAGAGAGTGTGGATAGCGTAAAGGCAAGAGCTGACGAAGAGTGCAATCTTGATGAAATACAACCTGATGAGCTAGAAAATGATGCATACAATACCAAGGAGCAAAATTCAAACAAGCTTTGCACCTTGATTACTTGCTATTTTAGAGAAGACGGTAAGGTTAAATGCTCATGCGCTACTAAAACAACT
The DNA here is from genome assembly GCA_017624905.1 of Clostridia bacterium. Taxonomy (GTDB): domain Bacteria; phylum Bacillota; class Clostridia; order Oscillospirales; family CAG-272; genus RGIG2000. Next base: position 92,352 of record JAGAMD010000006.1, read on the forward strand.
GTTGTAAGAAAGCCTTTCTTTGTGGTACCTATCAAGGATGGCGAGGAAAAGCCAAAGGGAACTGAGCTTTATCCTATTGTTGCAGGTTATTATGAAAAGCGTGACAGATGTATTTATGGTCTTTCTGAGGTTGAGGGACTGATACCTAACCAAAAGTCTGTCAATTTCCATTTTGCAATGAGCTTGCTCAATGCACAGGAAAACGCGTGGGGCAAATGGCTTGTTATGCCAAACGCATTAAAAGGACAAAAGATAACAAATGTGCCGGGGCAAGTGTTAGTTGACCATTCAGGAACGGGTAATGGCATCAAAAAACTAACAGAAAAGACAATGCAAACATTTCCACTCGACGTTGTTAATAACCTTGTGAGCATGACACGAAGCGTTTCAGGCGCCTCTGAAGTTATGACAGGCGAAACAATCGGCGCTAATATGTCAGGTGCCGCGATTGCACAGCTACAGGCGCAAGCAGAAAAGCCTATTGATGATTTGAGAGATACATTTTGGCTTGTTAAGAAAAAACAAGGCAAGGTGCTTGCTCAATTTTATAAGCATTTCTATTTAGATGCTGACTTTGCTTATGAGAACAAGGCTGACGGAAAAGATGAAAAGCAGATGATTCAAGACAAATTCACATCTAGCGACTATCAAGGTGTCAACTTTGACATTGTTGTTGAGGCAACGCAAGGCACTCGTTCCTCGGCTGCGGCTGATATTGCAATATTGGAAACATTACTTGCTAGAGGCTTAATAAGTCTCGAAACGTTTATAAAATCGTATCCTGACGAGGCTATTGGAAATAAGAGCTCGATTTTAGAGGCAATAAAAGCATCGCAGACAAATGAGCTTGCTATGGTTAAGCAAATGCTAGAGCAGAGCCAAGCGAGAGAGAAGGAGCTTGAGAGTGTAATTAAAAGTCAAGCCGAGATGGTTGATAATGTTTACAGCATTATTAAAGAACTACAAAATACAAAGAAGCTTCTTGTTGATGTAGCAACAGAGGAAATAGAGCTTGCAAAGGAAGCCGAGGCAAAGATAAACGAGGCTAACAAAAAAATTACCGACCAAAATGACTATATTAAAGGTCTCTTAGGTGTGCCAAGAAATGCAATGCCACAAAAACAAGTCGATATAGCCAACGGCTAATCATATAAAATTTTCGCACCGAAAGCGCAAAAATGGGAATTAGGAGTTTATTATGAACGAACAAATTACTGAGCAAACAAATAACAGTGAAGGTGTGCAAGGCACAGGCACCGAGAATGGTGTTGACACATCCACTGCGGTAGCGTCCTCAGTTGCTACTGAAAATCCAAGTGCTAATAATACCGCAGAAGGCGGTAATAGTGCGATTGATACCGAGCCAAAGGAAGGCGAAGGAAACGCACAAAAGGAAAGTGCCGGGGAAAAGGCACCTAAGCAAGATAAAGCCAAAAACGCAGAGATGGCAAGACAACGCAGAGAGCGTGAGCACCAGGAAGAAATCAAAAGGGCAAGAATTGAGGGAATAAAGAGTGTTATATCGACAAATCCCTATACAAATAAGCCTATTGAGGATGACTCTGATGTTGAGGAATATCTCTTAATGAAGCAAATAGAGAAAGACGGTAAGGACCCTATCACCGATTATCCCGAGTATGTTAAGAAGCAAGCAAGGGAAAGGGTAGCACAGGCACAAGCTAAAACAGCCAATGTAACAAAAGAGCTAGAGGAGTTTAGTACAGTATATCCTAACGTTAAAATTAACGATGTGTTACAGGATACAGAGTTTGCTGCTTTTGCCGATGGCAAACTCGGTAAAATGAGCCTTGCGTTGGTTTATTCTCAATATTTGCTTGACAAATCTAATAAAGCAGCAATGGCAGATGCTAAGCGTGAGGCAGACAAGGCTGCACACACTCAAGCCGTTACTAATGCTGCAGTAGGTAGCGTGACAAATGCAAGCGCACCACCTGATAAGGATTTCTTCACAAGGGAGCAAGTCCTTAAAATGTCGAAACAAGAAGTACACGACAATTACGAAAAAATAAGAAAAAGCCAGGCAAAATGGTAAAAAATTAAAAAATGACAAGGAGAAAATAAAATGGCATATACAAATTTTATCCCATCGGTTTGGGCAGAATCAATGAATAGAGAGCTCGAAAGAGTTTGTGTCTTTGCAGAGGATTGCAACAGACAATATGAAGGCGAAGTTGCAAGCAAGGGCGACAGCGTACATATTCTTGGTGTAGGCAAGCCTACAATCCGCACCATGGAAAGAGCCAACGCAAGTGGCAATATCGAGGATGCAGAGGAAGTAGCTGATACATCTGTAATCCTTAACATCAATCAAATCAGATACTTTAACTACAAGGTAGGAGATATCGACAAGCAACAGGCTGTTGGTGGTCTTATGGATGCACTAAGTGCTGAAACAGGCGAGGCTATGGCGAACGAAATCGACAAATATATTGCTAGCTTCGCAACAGACGAATCAGTTGCAAAGCTTGCTGCAGCTGCTACCAAGGTAACAAAGGACAATGTTCTTACAATTCTTGATGATGCTATCCAAATGCTGCAAGAAAACGATGTCAGCATTGCCAACGGTGTTACTGTAACAGTTTCCCCACGCTTCTATAAGCTATTTAAGCAAGCTTATATTGACAAGAGCACAGACAATACAGGTGACCTTAAAAACGGTAAGGTTGCTATGTATGGTAATGTTACAGTTAAGCTCTCTAATAACGTTTGCAAAACAGAAGAGGGCGCTACTGACAACATTATGATAAGAACCAAGCGTGCAATCGCTTTCGTAAATCCTCTTACACATACCGAACCATATAGACCGGAGAAATCCTTTGCTGATGCAGTTAAGGGCTTCCAGCTATTTGATGCTAAGGTTGTAAGACCAAAGGAAATCATTAACATCAATGTTAAGTACGCGTAAGTAAATTAAAAGGCAAAAGAAACATAATAGTATGGTTCTTTTGCCTTTTTTCTTCAAAGGAGGAAAAAATGAAGCTTGGAGAAATAAAGCTTGAGGCTCTTATGATGATAAGCCCAAGCGATGAATTAAGATGCGACTCCGAGAATGATGCGGAGTTAAGAGAGAGAATCTTTCAGTTAAAAGAGAACTCTAATTATAGCGATTATCTAGCAAGTATGCCGGGCGCAATAAATAGGTGCTTTTCCTCACTTGAGAGCAAGGGTGTTGTGCCAAGCAAAAGCTATGATTTAGATATAGCAAAAGCTAAGACTCGAGGCTCACGCTTAATGTTTGATTTAAGCGAAATCGAGGATTTAGGACGAATTGACCGTATCGCTTTTTATAGTGATTATGGAGACAATGAGTGCTGCGATTACTCGCACGAGGGAGATAGCAGGATACTACTAGAAAACAAGCACGGTGTTTATGTGGTTGTATATACACCTGTAATCCCACGAATAATGCAAATAACAGACGATGCAAAGAAAATAGCTTTGCCGGAGGATGTTGCTGAGCTTATCCCTTATTTTGTAAAAAGTGAAATACTAAGAATCGAGAACGAAGCCGAGGCTGCTGCATCTCGCAACGTTTACGAAGGGATGGCAGAGGAGCTGCAGTGTAAATATCAAGGGTATCAAGGAGCAGTTAGCACTGTTTATAGGGTGATGTGATGAGAGTAAGTACAGCGACAACTACAAATAAAAGAGTATTTTCTCTCAACAAGATAAAAGGCGTTGATTTGTCCTCGGCACCACTTAGAGTTAAGGAAACCAGAGCAAGCTTTATGCGAAATATGATTTGCAAGGATGGAGCAAACCATAAGCGCAACGGATTTTATGATGTGGCAAGCTTTTTTGATTCAACAAGTGGCGAGCCTTTGCCTATAAATGGCATATATCCGTATCAAAAGGACGGAGTTAAATACAAGGTCGTACATGCAGGCTCTAATTTATATAGGTGCAGCGAGGACTTTTCTGTTAAAAAGCCTATAACTATACCGGCGGGTATTTCACTAGGTGCAGAAAAAAGTCAGGGCTTTGTTGACGACGGAAAGCTATATATCATAGCAAATGGCAGCCTACTTGTGCTAGATGGCTTAAAGCTGTATTCGTTGTTTAACAACGAAAGAGCATATGTGCCAACAACCTCGATAGCGATAACTGACACAGAACACCTATCCTTGCTTGAACCATTTGAGGGAGCGAACCTATTTAGCACAAAAAGAATTAACAAGCTTAATGGAAGGCGCAATGGAGAGAGCACAGAAATAGAAAATGTTGAAGTAAAAAGAGTTAAAGGCAGTGAGGCAATATTTTATCTTGATGGAGAGATTGACTTTTCAAAGGAAATCAAAATTGAGGCCCACACGTATATAAATGGACTATATGCTCAAACAAGCGAAAACGAGCTTAATCTTATTGCATACTATAGCGATACTCAATACAAGAATAGCGGAGATGTTATTACTACATTTTCCATCTTGAAAGAGGGCGTAGAGGTAAGTGGAGAATCCATAATGAATGATTCTGCAAAAACTCAAATTCTAAAATTTGAGGAATGCTTCCAAGCAGAAGACACCACTATAGAAAAATTTAAGGTTAGTGCCACGAATGAAAATGGACGAGGAAAGCTCGTGTTTACGCCCGCACTGCCTAGTTTCTTACTTGGCGAGGACAATATCGTTGTAGAGTATCACACAGTCAAGGAAGAGCCACAAATAAAGCTATCTCAAGTGTTTAGTCCCGCTACAACAGGCAATATGCTAGTGTTAGTTACAAATGATGATATGGTGTATTATTCTCATCCTTCATATGGATTTAACTATGTTCCGGATAACAATTATCTAAAGATAGCCGATGCATACGGGGTAACTGCACTCGCACTTGGGAACAACTTTTTAGGTGTATGCACAAGCGACAAGTGTGCTATTGTTGAATTTGATATTGCAACTGAAGATAACAAGGTCGTCGTTGTGCCATCCTTAACAGCGCAACACAATGAAACAGGGTGCATTAACAATAGCCTGCCGGCTTACATAGAATCAGATGCCTTGATTGTAAACAAAAAAGGTGTATTTGGTATAGGCACTAACGATGTATATATGAGGTCTTCAAACATCAACAAGGAGCTTACCTCATACAGCCGGGAAAAGCTAGAAAAGGCTGTTGGCTTAGAGTGTGATGGTAGATACTATCTTTTCGTTGACGGTAAGGTATATGTTGCCGATGCTCGATATAAGAGCTACGAAAGTAATCGTTTAGATATAAGCTTTGAATACGAATGGTGGGTGTGGGATAACTGCCCATGCAGAGTAGCAATTAAGGAAAATGAGCAAATACTTATTGGCCGAGAGGACGGCTATATAGTAACTCAAGGCGAAGGATATGTTGATACAACCTCATACGAGCTTGGAGAAGGCGAGATATTGTTTGATGGACGTATTTATTTTACCTTTAATGATGAGCTTAATGTAAATGAGAATGATGAGTTAAGAATCACAGGTGCTTATGAAATACTAACAGTAACAGCTATAAATAATACTCAATTTATCGAACTAGATAACAATAACACTAAAATTATATTGCCGGAAAGTACGTATGCTGTCAAAGATTATCTAGGCTTAGAAATTGAGATTGTTTGCGTAGATTCGAGCACTCTTGAACCTACAGGACAGTATAGTGCATTTATTACCGAAATTATACCGGAAGAATATGCAATAATAATTAATCATGAGTCAATATATGTACCTACACAAGAGAATGAAAAAATATTGTTTTGTATCGATACGGTGACACATAAAGTTACGTATTCGCCTGTAAAAGCAAATGATGGCACATACAGGCTTGAAAGTGAAAGAGGCAGTGCAAAATTTTATCAATACGATGAAAGCATAGGTGCAATTCTTACAAGGAAAAAGCCTGTTGAGTGTGAGCTGCACTCTGCTGTTGTTAGCCTTGGTAGCGATGTCTTAAATAAAACGATACACAAGCTTGTTTTTGTGCCTTCCATTGAAACCAAAGGAAAGATAAAAATAGGTTATGAAACAATCAACAGTAACCAGGTAAAGCCTCAGCTTGTTAGCTCGGCGCTTGATTTTAACAAGATTGATTTTAATGAGTTTTCGTTTGATGCATCCTTTTACAAAAGGTATGAAAAGAGAGTGCATGAAAGAAAAGTGGAGCTTATTAAGTTTAAATTTTTATCAGCTGATGATGGAGACTTTTGCATTGAGCAATTCAGCTGTATTTATTCTATTAATGGGAGGTAAAAATGGAATTATTTCAAATTTCAGAGGAAGCAAAAAATAGAATCCTTTTGTATTCAGCGCAAGCGTTGCCAGATAGACCAAGCTCATCGGGAATGACACCTAGTGCAATAAAAGGCTATTTTTATAAATTCATAGACAAAATGATAGAGGCTATTAACATCGAGCTTGCAAATATTGTTAATGGTTCTTCTACAGATTTAGGTGCACATAACCAAGCAAACACTTCACATCCATACATATTAAAATGGCTAAATGAGTTGACATCAAAAGATACGCAGCTTGGAAATGCAATAACTAATAAAATTAGTGCGCACAACACTTCGGCTACTGCACATGAATACTTAAGAAAACAAATAACTATAGCTCAATCAAGAGCAGATGATGCATATAACCTAGCACAGGGCAAGAGTAAGGTGCATCCTTACGAGACACTTGGCACCTTGCTATCGGAAATAGATACAAGTGCACTAACTTTACATCCCGGAGACATGGTTGTTTTCAAAAACGAAAATGTGCCAGATCTAGCAGTTTTCAAAACGGGACAAGAGGCTATGCCTGAAGGAGACGAGGAAATTTCCTCTGATTCTGTTCTTGAGGAGAAAAAATCATACTACTATAGTGGCATTACATTTGTTGCACTTGAGAGTGGTATTGACACAAGCTTACTTGCAAAAGCAAAGGATATCGAGCTTATGAAGGTACAACTTGAGGGAAAAGAAGAAGCTATTTTCAAGGTAGAGAGCACTGCCAGCGAAATTATGCTTGAAAACCACACAGAGTACAATTTTGGTATCACAACCGAGCTTGCAATCGCTCTTCCGGAGGATATAACCTCACTTGAGGTGATTATTAATTTTCATTCGTCAACAACCCCAACCTCGTTTGATGCCCCAAGCGAGATTTTATTCCAGGGCGACGACACACTTGATGGAAGACTATATCCTGTTTCAAATCGACTTTATGAAATTAACATTAAAAATGTTATGGGCGTATTGGTGGCTAAGGTTGGAGCTAATGACTATGAGGTGATAGAGTGAAATACTTTGAAAGAAACAGGCGCCGGCTGACCAAGCAACACTATATGCGTGGTACGCAAAAGAGCGTGAGTGGAACAAGCTCGGTAAAAATAGAGGACAGTGCGGGTGTTCCGATTAAAAGCATTGAAATTACAGGAAATACCGTGCAAGACATTAATCTTGAGCAAATGGATAGTTACCTTGACTATTTTAAAAATACGAATAATTATTCCTCGGCAGGGGTCAGCTACACTTATCGTATAGCATTGCCAAGCGAGTGGCAGGGAAAGGAGCTGACCTTTACTCTTGTGGAAATTAGCAAAATGACGGGAACAACCGTAAAGCTGTCAGACGGTGATGACGCCTTGTTTTCAAGCTCACAAATCTTGCTTAGCAGCAGCGGTGAGATTTCCTCTGTTACATCAAAAGCATATAAATATTTGTTTTTTACAGGTGTTATAGGCACGCCATATGAGGTCGATGGCATTGGCTATACGGAGCTAACTGAAATAATCGAGTTTTGGAACAATTACCAAATGACTGTAACAGGCACCATGACTGCATTCCCACAGCCTATTCAAAATGCAAATCAAAAAAGCACAAACTTGTTTGATGAAAGCACAGTCACAGTAGGCAAAGAAATATCTGCCGATGGCGTAGAAGGTAATAACTCTTACCAACGCTTGTCGGACTATATAGAGATTGAGCCGAGCACTACTTATAGATTAAGTGATGTTTATAATGAATTTACATCGTTTACAAATACTTCACAAACTCAATATGCCAGATGTGCTTGTTATGACGAAAGCAAAATTTTGATTTCTGTACTGTTTGCTATTTCTAGAACTCAAAAAGGACAGCATACAACTACATTTACAACTCCAGAAAACGCAAAATACATAAGAATAACACAAGGTAAGTTCGCAGAGAAAACAATGCTCACAAAGGGCGAGGCTTTTGTGCCTTATTTACCTTTTGGAGATTATGGCTCAAAAATAGTATTACACGGAAAAAACCTTATTGATGATGTATATAATGTG